>JALRHZ010000130.1 GCA_023259435.1 Paracoccaceae bacterium
GCACTGCGGGGTGTCAGACCACACGCATTGGATTTAACGCAGGCGATGCGTATTTTTGGTCCGATGCAGAGAGTTTCATACCTTTTACCAAAGATAGTGCCGAGTGGCCGGGGTTTTTTGAAGAAACTATTGAGCGAACTCAGGCGACAGATGTGGTGCTTTATGGGGATGTTCGCGAGGTTCACGCACGCGCCATCGAGATTGCGAAGGCAAGAGGCCTAACGGTTCATGTCTTTGAAGAAGGGTACATGCGCCCGTTCTGGATTACCTACGAACGCGGTGGATCAAATGGGCATTCGCGCCTGATCGACATGGACGTGTCTCAAATGCAGGCGGCCTTGGCCCAGACCGACCTAGAGACACCATTACCGCCCGCGCATTGGGGCGACACGCGCCAACATGTGTTCTATGGAGCATTGTATCATTTCCATGTGATGTTTCGAAACCAAAAGTTTCCCAATTTCAAACCGCATCGCAGTTTGACAGTCTCACAAGAGTTCCGCCTGTATCTGCGCAAGCTTTTGTTCTTACCTGCGCAAGCGATCAAACGTTTTTTGGCCACGCGGCGCATCCAGAACGGAGGCTTTCCCTATCATCTGGTCTTGTTGCAGCTAGAGCATGATTCTGCGTTTCAAAAACATTCGCCATTTGAAACAATGACCGAGTTTTTGGAAACGGTGGTAGATGGGTTCGCCAAAGGTGCCCCGCGCCATCATCACCTTGTTTTTAAAGCCCACCCCTTAGAAGATGGACGCTCTCCTATTCGGAAAACGTTAACACGTTTGGGGAAAACCTATGGGTTAGAAGATCGGATTCATTATGTGCGCGGTGGAAAGCTGGCTCAGATGTTGAATGAGACACGCACCGCCGTGACGGTAAATTCGACGGCCGGACAACAGGTGTTGTGGCGCGGCATTCCGTTAAAAACCTTTGGAGCCTCGGTGTATTCAAAGCCTGAATTTGTCTCTGACCTACCCTTGTCCGAATTTTTCAAAAACCCAACACGGCCCGACAACAAAGCCTATAAAGATTTTCGCAGGTATTTGCTTGAGACGTCGCAAATCCCTGGGGGATTTTATTCGGCAAAAGGACGTAGACAGGCGATGCGTTTGGTGGTGGATATGATGCTCTCGAAAGAGGATCCTTATGACGCGCTTAAATCTGGGCATGCCGCACCCCGGCAACAGTTGCGCGTTGTCTCGTAAGGAAACAACCTCAAGGCTTCCCATAGGGCTAATTTTAGGGTAGCCTATCAAAAAATATAAAATTGGTCGAGGAGACCGAGCAGTGAAATCGAAACATTCAAGATGGGCAAAGGCGGTTGCCTTGACATGTGCCGTTGCAGTTGTGGCATCGTGTGGGTTGCCAAGATCTGGCCCGAATAAACGTGAAATTTATGCAGGTTCTGTCCAGAAACAGGGCGATGCCTTTATCGTTGAGGTCAATGATTATGTCACGCGCGCAACAGCAGTTGTACCAGCGCTTGGATTTTCAGAGAGCTTTCGAGGGGCCGGGACTTTGGGGTCCGATACAATCAACCCCGGCGACACCTTGGGTCTGACGATTTGGGAAAACACCGATAACGCCCTATTGGCTGGCCAAGGGGCCAATGCAACGCGCCTTGAAGAGGTTCAGGTAGACGGCTCTAGCTATATTTTTGTCCCCTACGCGGGTCGGATCAAAGCCGCCGGAAATTCACCAGAAGCTGTGCGCCGCATTATTTCCAACAAGCTTAAGGATCAAACACCTGATCCCCAAGTCGAAGTACGTCGTCTTGCCGGTGATGGCTCGACCGTTTCCATCATTGGCGCGGTCGGTGGTCAAGGTGTCTATGCGATTGAGCGACCAACCCGCACGTTATCCGCTATGCTGGCACAGGCCGGCGGTGTGACGATTGAACCAGAAGTCGCACAAATCACCGTAATCCGCGGGGCAAAGCGCGAGAAAGTTTGGTTCCAAGATTTGTACGATCACCCAAAAATGGACATCGCTTTGCGCGGCGGTGATCGCATTCTGGTGGAAACCGATACGCGCGCCTTTACAACACTTGGCGCAACCGGCGCACAGGCCCGTGTGCCGTTTCCGACGCAAACAATCTCGGCGATTGAAGCCTTGGCCGAAGTGGGTGGTTTGAATTACAACCTTGCCGATCCAAAGGGTGTCTTTATTTTCCGAAATGAGCCTGCGGAAATTGCGAACCAAGTCCTCGGTCGTGACGATCTTGAGGGGGCGCAAAGGCTGGTTTACGTTTTGGATTTGACCAAACCAAATGGTGTCTTTGAGGCGCGTGATTTCGTCGTGCGGGACCAAGATACCGTTTATGTGACCGAAGCGCCATTCACTCAATGGAACAAAACCATTGCAGCGATGACCGGATCACTTAACGCCGTGAATACCTTGGATAGCTCGATCCAAACATTGGCGGGCACGGGGGGCTAATGCCCACTCACCTGACGAAGACCGACAACAGCCTGCCGAGACGGCGGGCTTTTGTCTATAACGGTGGCTTTGTTTTTCAAAAACATCTGCGCGAGATTATGGCGCTTGCCGGTTATGATATTAAAATTGGGCGCCCTCGTGCGGATGATTGTGTCGCCGTTTGGGGCACCTCGCCTACGGCATGGCGCGGCGAAGCGATGGCCCAGAAATCCAACGTGCCCCTTGTTCGTGTCGAAGATGCCTTCCTGCGCTCTCTGTTTCCGGCGCGTGTCAAAAACGAACCCCCCTTGGGCCTGATGATTGATACGTCTGGTTTGCATTTCGACGCCGCAAGGATATCAGATTTAGAACGGATCTTATTAGAGGATCCTCTTGATAATGGGGCGCTATTAACGCGTGCCAAATATGCCATCGAACGGATCAAAAAGGCGCACCTTTCAAAATACGCCGCCTGTGATTTAGAGGCACCCCTCCCTGATCCGGGGTATGTCTTGGTCGTAGACCAAGTGCGCAATGATGCCTCGGTCCGCGCGTCAAAGGGAAATGACGCTTTGTTTTCTGAGATGCTGTATTGGGCCCAAGACGAACATCCCGCCGCACGCATCGTCATTAAAACCCACCCTGAAACGCGCCATGGTGTCAGGCAAGGATACTATGGCTCTGAGCATTGTACCGACAAGATATCCCTCTACGACGGAGCGGCCTCACCCTATCAGCTCTTGGAAAATGCCGTCGCCGTTTACACGGTGTCCTCGCAGATGGGGTTCGAAGCCATTTTGGCCGGACACAAGCCGCGTGTGGAGAGACGATCATGCCGGATGGAGCGCGTCCAATATTCGACTTTGGAAACGCGGACATTTTCGCAAATTTTTCGGCCAGCATGGACCACTCTCATTCTCAAAGGATCCAAGCCCGCAGGCACAGAACGGGCGGCGCCAAATGATATGGGGCAGCGCGCCTGCGCCGACAGGCACAGTGCGAATTGAGGACGGATTTATTCGGTCAAGAGGATTGGGCGCCGAGTTAATCCCGCCGATGTCCTTGGTGCTTGATGATTTGGGCCTGTACTATGACCCCACACGCCACAGTCGTCTGGAACAGCTGATCCTTGCCCATAAACACTTAACCCCTGCTCAAGAACATCGGGTCGAGCGTTTGCGAGAGGCCTTGATCGATCATGGCATCAGTAAATACAATCTTGAGGGCACGCAAAGCCCCTTGCCCGAGGGGCACAAGGTATTGGTGGTGGGTCAAGTCGAAGACGATGCCTCGATCCAACTGGGCGCGCAGGGGATCAAAACCAATTTAGACCTTTTGAAACAAGCGCGGCTTGAGTTTCCGGATAGTCAAATCCTGTACAAACCGCATCCTGATGTTGAGGCAGGACTGCGGAGCGGCGCCATTCAGGCAGATGATTATGCGGATATGTGTGTCCCTCATGATGCGATGGACCAGTTGTTGGGACGTATTGACCACCTTGTAACGATGACCTCCCTATCGGGATTTGAGGCACTTTTGCGTGGGGTTCCTGTGACAACCTATGGCGCACCCTTTTATGCGGGTTGGGGGTTGACCCATGACATGGGGCCGGTGCCCGCACGACGCGAGCGGGGTGTCTTATTGCAGAGCTTGCTATACGCGACGCTGATCGCATATCCCCGATACTTTGATCCGATCTCGAACCTACCTTGTTCTGCCGAAACTGTTGTGATGCGTCTTGCCGATGGGATGCCTATAAAATCAGGACCCTTTATCCGTAGCTTGGCAAAACTGCAGGGTCTATTGGCATCGCCTACTCCGTTTTGGCGCTAGTCTGGCGCGTTATTGGGAACACGATGCCACCGGTGCACGATATCAGCGCCGATGCGACGCGTACCGACACAAGTAAACCTCTGAGCCTCTGCGAGGCGCTCAAGGCCAAGATCACCTATGGCAGGTCGCCCATCACCCCCGATACTCAGACCAGCCGTAAAACCGACCAGTTCGTTCACTAAGTCCGCGGACAACAGAGACGCGGCCAATTGCCCTCCCCCTTCGCAGAAGACGCGGGTAATGCCCTGTTGCGCGAGGATCGTCATCGCCGCACTAGCGTCTAGCTGACCGTCAAGGGTGGAACATTGGAAAAGCTCTGCGCCTGCCTTTCGCCAGTGTTCTGCTACCTCATCTTTCACCCCTGTGCCATGTATAATCCAAACTGGAACATCTTTGGCGGTTTGAAAGAGGTGTCCATTGTGTGGAATATCTAGGGTCTGTGACATCACAACCCGCACCGGTTGATGGGTCGTCCTGCCAAATCCGCGTACTGTCAAACTGGGATCATCCGCGCGCGCTGTGCCACCGCCCACCAAAACAGCGTCATGGGATAATCGCAAACCATGTACATAACGCCGCGCCTCAGCGCCCGTGATCCATTGCGAGTGTCCAGACGCAGTTGCAATACGCCCATCAAAAGATGAGGCAAGCTTGAGCGTTACCCAGGGACGGGAGTGTTCGATCCGCTGGAAAAAACCCGCATGGTCATAAGCTGCTTGGTCGGAACAGATACCTGTGACCACCTCAACCCCTGCGTCGCGCAAGAGGGCAAACCCCTTGCCCGACACCCGCGGGTCGCTATCTTTGATCGCGGCAACAACACGTGTAATTCCCGCCTCAATCAGCGCAGCCGCACAGGGAGGTGTTTGCCCAAAATGCGAGCACGGCTCTAAGGTGACATAGGCCGTTGCGCCCTGTGCCGCGCGACCCGCCTGTTTCAAAGCCTGCGTTTCCGCATGAGGACGACCAGTTGGGGCGGTCCACCCGCGCCCGACAACGATCCCATCTTTGACAATAACGCAGCCCACCGCAGGATTAGGCCACGTCGCGCCGAGGCCCCGACGCCCAAGGGCCAAAGCCATGTGCATAAAACGCCTGTCCATTCGGATCAGCCTTCGTTATTTTTGGGCCGCAGTTCGCTTACGAATTTATCGAAATCATCGGGGTCTTGGAAGTTCTTGTAAACACTCGCAAACCGGACATATGCGACTGTGTCGATGCGGGCCAAAGCCTCCATTACGATTTCACCAATCATTTTAGAGGGAATATCTGTCTCACCCATGCTTTCCAAACGGCGCACAATTCCGGAAATCATCTGTTCCATACGTTCGTGTTCCACGGGCCGTTTCTGCAAAGCAATCCGTATTGAGCGATCCAACTTGTCACGTTCAAAATCTTCTCGGCGGCCATTCGATTTAATGACAACAAGATCGCGCAATTGGACCCGTTCATAGGTCGTGAACCGACCGCCGCATGCAGAACAAAATCGCCGGCGGCGGATTGACACATGATCCTCGGCTGGACGCGAGTCTTTTACCTGAGTGTCTATATTTCCACAAAATGGGCAACGCATCTTTGGACCCCCTCATTTTTTTGTCCGCCTGTCGTGTCTGGGTTTGCCCCAGTTATCCACAGAAACTATAGGACAAACTCTAAACCTTGGGTAGTAGGTATTTCAACCCGCAAGATATGTGCCG
>JALRHZ010000131.1 GCA_023259435.1 Paracoccaceae bacterium
GAAGCATCGCCCACAGTTTCCACCGCCGAGACGATCGACACCAAGGTGACACCAATAACAGCGCCGAGGTTAAATTCGAACCCGTAGGGCAGAACTTGAAGACCTGTGATCCAGCTTGCTTTGCCAACGGGTGCAAAGTTGACCATTCCGAACAGGAACGCGACGAGATATCCGGCCAACAAGCCAACCAAGATCGCAGCGTTGGACAATGTTCCCTTTGTTGTGAATTTAAGTCCCAAAGCCACAACAATCACGGTCAATGCCACGGTCCAATGCTTTAGAGAGCCAAAGCTTTCTGCTGCCATTTGGAAATCTGCGGCGCCGCCGGCTGCGTATTTGATCCCTACAGGGACAAGGTACAGACCAATCGCCAAAATCACCAAGCCAGTGACCAAAGGCGGGAACAGCGATCTTAGATTAGAGATGACAGCCCCCAAAAGGAAATGGATTGTGCCGCCAATGATACATGAGGTCAAGGCAACGCCGAGGCCCTGAGTTGCGGCGATTCCCGCCAGAACACCAACAAAAGCAAAGCTGGTCCCTTGCATAATCGGTAGGCGCGCGCCGATTGGGCCAATACCAATCGTTTGGAACAATGTCGCTATACCTGCAAACAACATGGCCATCTGGATCAAATAGACTTGTTCAGCTCCCCCAAACTGCAAGCCGGCCGCACCTGCAACGATAACAGATGGTGTTACGTTCGATGCAAACATTGCCAATACATGTTGAAATCCAAGCGGTATCGCTTGTGCCATTGGTGGCGTTGAATTTGGATCGCTATACGATCCCAGTGATGTGTCAGCCATTTTTCCCTCCCTGGTTGACAGACGCCTCTTCTCTCTGAGAGGCTGGTTTTACTCTTTCACCACCAAATATGGTGTGTCAAAGAAATATTCTTCTAGGTTTGGTTCATCGGTCACACGATCTATCACCGTAAACAGCCCCGGTGCATGAAGCGGCGTTAAAACACCATGCCAGACATTGCGATGAAAATTGATGGCTTGGCCCGCCGTGGTTTCAAACGCCAATGGATGCCCAGGCTTCCCGTCGTCATCAGGCGCCACAATGACCAAAAATGGATCAAAACTCATCGGAACAAACGCCTGAGACCCTAAGGGGTGCCGTTCGACCATGTCTAGTCTATAGGGCAATTCTCGTGGGACAGCGTTGAACACACTGATCCCCACCTGACCACCGGTCATATCAATTTTAGCAAGGTCGTGATGCCGCCCGCAGAACCCTTGGTTGATCACTTTGTCCGGTGCACCAGAGGCATCTATCACATCGCCAAAGGGGGCCAATGCCTCAGCGGTCAGCGTTTGAATGATCAACGTGTTCGTCACGACAGCAAATCCATAAGACGCAGTTCCGCAATACGCTCAACTTGTTTGCACGCTGTATCAAGCTCAGTCGCAGTGTCGTTTGTGATGCGCGTTTGAAAGGCCGCAAGGATCGTGTCCTTTGTATTATCCCGCACCGCTATGATAAACGGAAACCCGTGCTTTTCGACATAAGCGGTATTCAGTTCCGTGAAACGTGCCCGTTCTTCGTCTGTCAAAGCGTCTAGACCTGCACTTGATTGTTCGGCGGTGCTTTCCGCGGTTAGTCTCTTTGCCGTGGCGAGCTTGCCCGCAAGATCAGGGTGCGCCCGCAAAACGCCAAGACGCGCCTCGGTCGAGGCGGACCTAAAGATACGACATAAAGCGTTGTGTAATCCGATGGCCGTATCATGGGCGGGCCCAAGCTCTAGGTCATGGGCACCTTCCGCGATCCAAGCAGAATGTTCAAACACACCGCCATACAGCGAAACAAAACGATCTTTTGTCATCTGAGATGGGCGCTCAATGCGTGTATGAGGATGCGTTTTTGCCCAATGCCGCGCGATATCGACACGCCGCGCAAACCACACATCCGCATGGGATTGGGCATATTCCATGAACCTTTGTAATGCCATCACACGCCCAGGGCGGCCGATTAAACGACAATGCAAGCCCACAGACATCATTTTCGGTGCGCCGTTTTCACCCTCAGAATACAACGCATCAAAGCTATCCTTGAGATATGTGAAGAACTGGTCCCCTGAATTGAACCCCTGCGGGGTCGCAAAGCGCATATCATTGGCGTCAAGGGTGTAAGGAATAATGAGCTGATCTTGGTCCCCGATCTCCATCCAATAGGGCAGGTCGTCCGCATATGTATCCGAGATATACTCAAAGCTACCTTGTTTCGCGACCAGCTCGACAGTGTTCTCTGAACATCGTCCTGTGTACCATCCGACAGGGCGCTCTCCGGTCACTTCGGTATGCAGTCGAACAGCCTCGGCAATTTGCGCGGCTTCATCTTCGGGGGACATGTCCTTGTGCTCGATCCATTTCAAACCGTGGCTTGCAATTTCCCATCCCGCTGATTGCATGGCACGCGTTTGTTCTGGATTACGGGCCAGCGCTGTGGCAACCCCATAAACAGTTGCCGGAATGTTCAACTGTGTGAACAGACGGTGTAACCGCCAAAACCCTGCACGTGCCCCATATTCGTAAATGCTTTCCATGTTCCAGTGACGTTGCCCGGGCCACTGTGCTGCCCCAACAATCTCGGACAGAAACGCCTCTGATGCAGCATCGCCATGCAGCACACAGTTTTCGCCACCCTCTTCGTAATTGATGACAAATTGCACTGCAATTTTTGCCCCATTGGGCCAAGCCGCAACAGGGGGGGTCTGTCCATATCCATGCAGATCACGCAGGTAGCGCGCCATAACTGTCTCTCCCAAAGCTCACGTCACTCTATGTCACCGCGTATCAAAACGCTTTCAAAGAATTTTTGAAAGTGTTTTGTCTGGAATTCACCAAGAACCTAGGCCACACTCTGCGAATAGCACACCAAGGAGCGTACGATGACCGGCTACCTGACTACCCATGTTCTTGACACAGCGCGCGGCTGTCCTGCCGCAGGGCTAGAGATTGACCTGTTTCGAATAGAGGGCGACACGCATATCCATCTGAAAAAGATGGTCACGAATGCCGACGGTCGCACCGATGAACAGATTTTGCCCGCCGAAGAATTTCAACGGGGTGAGTACGTCTTGGTGTTCAAAGCGGGTGCCTATTTTGATGCCCTTGGTTTAGACCTAGAAGAGCCAAAATTTTTGGATGTCATCCCGATCCGTTTTGGAATGTCGCAAGACGATCACTATCATGTTCCACTCTTGCTTTCGCCTTTTGGATTTTCGACCTACCGAGGAAGTTGATCAAAATCGGATTTCATAGGGAACACCGGCGGGCTTCGCCGGTTTTGCCTGTTCAGAGGGTTGTGGCAAATTGGCCGAAATGTGCTTTGCCATAAACTCGATAAAATGGCGAGTTTTTGGATCTTGTTTACGTCTATGCGCGTAAAGACACCCCAACTGTGTTGTCACAGGCGGAAAGTCATGCAGGACAGGAATTAGGCGTCCGTCTTTCAACTGTTCTTGTACTTCAAAGTACGGCTTAAGAATGATCCCGTATCCCTCCAAGGCCCAATCTGTCAGAATATCCCCATCATCGGACTCGAACGGCCCCCTAATCGCAAAGCGCTTTACCCCACTTGGCGTTTGTAACGGCCATTGAAACTCTGACGCGCCGGGAAATCTTAGGTTCAAACAATCATGTGTCCCGTCTGTCAATTCAATCGGATGGGTCGGAGCGCCGCGCTCTTTGATGTATTTTGGCGAAGCACATAAAAGTCGCGGACAATCTGCTATCTTTTTGATTTTAAGAGTCGAGTCTTCAGGCAGGCCGACAAAAAACATGATGTCCAACCCTTCGGCTGTTAGATCGACCTTGCGATCAGACAACCGCATGCGCACCTCAATCAAAGGAAAGTCTTTTTTGAAATTCGGCACAGCCGGCGCAATCAATCGGCGCCCAATTCCCAATGGGGCCGCAACATAAATTGTGCCGCGTGGGGTCTGGGTAATATTCTGAACTTGCGCTTCGGCCTCTTCCACCGCCTCCAAGATACGAAGTGCCCCGTCATAAAATAGCCTGCCCTGTTCGGTCGGGTTCAACATGCGCGTCGTACGCTGGAACAGCCTTACCCGCAAATATTCTTCTAATTGCGAGATCCTCGCCGATGCAACCGCAGGCGAAATACGTTGGTCTCGCGCGGCGGCCGACATGTTCCCAAGCTCAAAGACGCGAACAAAGGTGCGTATGTTCTCAAAATATGACATTTTCACCTTTTTCTTGAAATTAACTTTCTAGATTATCCATACAATCAAAGGCGATTCCGATCTAGCCTCCCAAGGCATAATTTTTTGAACATAGGAAGTAACCCCCAGACTTTTGACCATTCGCCACCGATTTTCGCTTCTTTGATATAAAAATACTCTCGCCGAAGGCGTAAAAAAAGGGGGCCAATTGCCCCCAAATCAACTAACGAAAAAAGATCGCTTACAACAATCCGGCAAATTCCATCGCAGATTTGATCTTGGCCCGAGTGCCCTCTGACAACGGCGTCAATGGAAGGCGGACTTCATCACTGCACAGGCCTAATAGGCTCATGGCGTATTTTGCGCCCACCAAACCCGGCTCGGTGAAAATGGCCTGATGCAGTGGCATCAATTTGTCCTGAATTTTCAACGCCTGAGAATAGTCACCCGCCAAACATGCGTTTTGCAGGGCCGAACATAGCGCTGGTGCCACATTTGCTGTGACGGAAATACATCCAATTCCGCCTTGTGCATTAAAGCCATGCGCAGTGGCGTCCTCGCCTGAAATCTGAAGGAACTCTGGTCCGCAGGTCAATCTTTGCGCTGAAACACGCGCCAGATCTCCGGTGGCATCCTTTACACCGATGATCCGCGGCAGCTCGGCTAACGCGCCCATCGTTGCGGGCGTCATGTCCACGACAGACCGACCTGGAATGTTATAGATCACGATTGTGACCAACAGAGACCACGGCCTATACCACTCTACCTTCAAGAGGCTTTTCCCTAACGGAGGTTATGTTTGGCTAGGGCCTCGCTCCTTGAGGACCCATATGGGCTATGCCGGGTCTGCCTCGAGCGTTGCTACCATGATCCGCAGTTTCACCAACGCCGCCTCCAAAGGGCCCTTTCGTGGCGAAGGGAGGGGAGTCATCGATCACATCCATTCCGTCATTGGCGAAGACGGAGTGGTCCATTTGATTAAACCCCCCGTCCCCACTTTTTCCCCCTCACTTCGATGGGGGCGCGCGCTAGCACGGGGGGAGTCACCTGTCGAACCTTCTCCCCCTCCGAACGGTGTTTTCGTTTTAGGTGTTTCCCCTGCCCACGGTAACGAGTTCGCTTCCAGAGCCATCGCCTCTCTGGGAGCCACCCAGGCCGAGATTTCCACAGCTGAATGGTATGTTTCTATTTTAGGTCATACCGTCCTGTTCATCCCGGCCTCCTCTCTGTCAGGCCTCGAGGAGGGTAGCTCCTCCTCTTTCGGAGGTCTCCCGGTCTCCGTTATCAGCCCTCTTAGAGGTTACGTTCACCTAGCCCACCTTCATCCTCCCTCTCTACCCAAGGATACCCTGGCTCGGCTGGACAGCGACCTAAGGGCCTCTATCAAGTTTTCGGGGAACGCGATGCCCGACCTAGCCGACCGCTCCTCGAGGATCCTCGATGCGGCCTCTAAAGCGCTGGAGAGCTTGCGCGCCACATCGAGGGGACTGCGCAGTTGGCCGATGTCGTCGCCGGGGAAGGAGAAGTAGCGCGGATGGGCCCAGAGGGTGAAGCGTTCCTCAACGAGTGCCACCAGGCTTCCCTGGCGATCCACGATCGTGCGGCGGCGTCCCAGCGGCGTGATCGTCTGGGTCTGCACCGCGCGGGCGCGGTTGAGCAGTTCAGGGCCCTGCACCACCTGCACCCAGGCCAGACGAGCCGCCAGGCC
>JALRHZ010000132.1 GCA_023259435.1 Paracoccaceae bacterium
AAAATTCAACAGGTCTTTTTGTACGGCTCTGGCGAGGAAGAAATTGAATTCCGCTATGACGAAGGTGGGCGCATTTATCAGGTTAGCCGCACATTCGAAGGCGTTATTCCCAACATGGAACGCCGCTATCGGGAAACAGATAGCAATTGGATCCGCGAAGAATTTGAGAATTACCAAAACAACCGTGCCTGCGGGACCTGCGGGGGGTATCGTCTTCGCGAAGAGGCCTTGGCCGTAAAAATTGCAGGGCTGCATGTGGGCCAAGTGGTTCAGATGTCCATCCGTCAGGCCTATGAGTGGTGCCAGACCGTACCTGAGCATTTGACAAAGCAGAAAAATGAAATTGCCAGTGCAATTCTAAAGGAAATCCGCGAACGCCTTGGGTTTTTGAACAATGTTGGATTGGACTATCTGACACTGTCGCGCAACGCTGGCACGTTATCAGGAGGAGAAAGCCAACGTATCCGTTTGGCAAGCCAGATTGGATCGGGTTTAACGGGCGTTTTATATGTCTTGGATGAGCCGTCGATCGGTCTACACCAACGTGACAATGACCGCCTTTTGACGACATTGAACAACCTGCGCGACCAAGGCAATACCGTGATTGTTGTCGAACATGACGAAGATGCCATCCGTGAAGCCGATTATGTCTTTGACATCGGACCGGGGGCAGGGGTGCATGGCGGGCAAGTGATTGCCCGCGGCACACCGCAAGAGATTGCAGACAACAAAGACTCGATCACGGGTCAATACCTCAGCGGGTTACGTGAAATTTCGGTGCCAGCCGAAAGGCGGACCGGCAATGGAAAGAAAGTGACCGTCGTCAAAGCGTCGGGCAACAATCTAAAAGATGTGACTGCGGACTTTCCTTTGGGCAAGTTTGTCTGTGTTGCCGGTGTCTCTGGCGGAGGAAAATCGACATTGACGATCGAGACTCTGTTCAAGACGGCTTCTATGCGATTGAACGGCGCAAAACAAACGCCTGCGCCCTGCGAGACTGTTAAAGGGCTTGAGCATTTGGATAAGGTCATCGACATTGACCAACGTCCCATTGGGCGCACGCCGCGGTCTAATCCGGCCACTTATACGGGCGCGTTTACGCCCATTCGGGACTGGTTTGCGGGTCTACCAGAGGCCAAAGCGCGCGGCTATAAACCAGGGCGGTTTAGCTTTAACGTAAAGGGCGGGCGATGTGAGGCCTGTCAGGGCGATGGTGTCATTAAGATCGAGATGCACTTTTTGCCCGATGTGTATGTCACCTGCGAAACCTGCAAAGGTGCTCGGTACAATCGTGAAACGCTTGAGATCAAGTTTAAGGGCAAATCCATCGCTGATTGCCTCGACATGACGGTCGAAGACGCTCAGAATTTCTTTCAAGCGGTCCCAAGCATTCGCGATAAAATGGACGCTCTTGTTCGGGTGGGTCTTGGATATATCAAGGTTGGACAACAGGCCACAACCCTCTCAGGAGGCGAGGCACAGCGCGTTAAACTCTCTAAAGAACTGGCAAAACGATCAACGGGTCGCACGCTCTATATTCTTGATGAGCCAACGACCGGCTTGCATTTCGAAGATGTGCGCAAGCTGTTAGAGGTTTTGCATGAGTTGGTCGATCAGGGCAATTCAGTGATTGTCATCGAACACAATCTTGATGTGATCAAAACAGCCGATTGGATTATCGACATTGGCCCCGAGGGTGGCGATGGCGGTGGCCAAATTGTGGCCGCTGGAACACCAGAAGACGTCGCATTGAATGATCAAAGCCATACCGGCCACTATCTAAAACATATGCTTGGGATGACCAAGGCAGCCGAATAAGAGTAGTTAAAAGGCCTTCTGAATAGGGCCCTTATTCTGCTACTCGGGACCCATGGCTACCACGTTCGCGATAGGGCGTGGTTTCATAATGGGCACGGTAACATTTTGAGAAATGCGAGGGCGAAGCAAACCCGCAGGCAAGGGCCACATTGATCACACTCATATCCGTCTGCATCAACAGATTACGGGCCTTTTGCAAACGTAATTCCATGTAATACCGCTTTGGGCTTCTGTTCAGGTACCTGCGGAACAGCCGTTCCAACTGTCGTGTAGACATGCCAACATCTTTTGCCAAAATTGCGGGGCTGATAGGTTCTTCGATGTTGCCTTCCATCATCTGAATGACTTGGCTTAGCTTTGGATGGCGCACGCCGATACGTGTTGGAATGGACAGGCGTTGGGTATCTTGGTCGGTCCGGATCGAGCTATAGATCAGCTGATCGGCCACTGCATTGGCAAGGTCCTCACCATGATCATCGGCAATCAATTTCAATGTCAAATCAATAGACGAGGTCCCCCCGGCGGTCGTCAATCGCGTTCCATCGACAATGAAAACAGATTTTGTCAGATCAACTTCAGGAAATTCCTCGGAAAAGCTATCTTGGTTTTCCCAGTGTATGGTCGCGCGTTTGCCATCCAATAACCCTGCTTTTGCCAACGTATAGGCGGCTGTGCATAGGCCCGCGATCCGCAATCCACGACGTGCTTCGCGGCGCAGCCAATTCAAAAGACGCTTTGATGTATGCTTTTGAACAGCGACACCAGCACAAACAAATACAATATCGTCGCGCTTAAGCTCTATCAAATCTGAATCAAGATTGAATTCTGTACCGGCCGAGCAACGCGCAGTTTCTCCGCCATCTCCGATCAAAGTCCACTCGTATAATGTCTGACCCGCCATCCGATTTGCAATTCGAAGGGCATCTAACGCAGAGGCAAAGGACAAAAGAGAAAAGTCATTCATCAGAACAAAGACAAATCTCTTTATAGTTGGATTTTCGGTCTCAATATCAACCGTGTAGCGTTGCTCTGCCATAAAAACCCTCAGAATCAGGACCAAGACACGAATGTCCCTTATTGCAGGTCAGAATGCTCATTTTATGTCGGAAACGTCAATAGATGACGTAATTCTTCTATGGCGTCTGCGCGAGGCGTTATGTATACGGAGGGTCATGGTATCGCTAACCGATAGGAGTGCAAACAATGAGCGATTGGCAAAAAAGCAACTGGCGCAACAAGCCAAGGGTGCAAATGCCTGATTATTTGGATCAGGAGGCACTGAACGCAGTCGAGCAACAGCTGTCTAAGTATCCACCGCTCGTGTTTGCTGGCGAAGCGCGTTCTTTAAAAGACAAATTGGCGGCAGCGTCCCGCGGCGAGGCATTTTTGCTTCAGGGTGGAGACTGTGCAGAAAGCTTTGAGCAATTCTCTGCGGATGGCATTCGTGACACGTTCAAAGTGATGTTGCAGATGGCGATGGTTTTGACCTATGGCGCAAAAGTGCCAGTCGTCAAAGTTGGACGCATGGCGGGCCAATTTGCAAAACCACGTTCGGCACCCACCGAGGTAAAAGATGGCGTTGAATTGCCAAGCTACCGTGGCGACATCATCAACGAGTTGGATTTCACATCCGAGGCCCGCGTTCCAAATCCACAGAAAATGTTACAAGCCTATACTCAGGCGGCAGCAACATTGAACCTCTTGCGCGCCTTCTCGACGGGGGGCTATGCAGATGTTCACCAAGTCCATAGCTGGACTTTAGGCTTTACCGAGCAAGAGAACTCAGCACGCTACCGCGCAATGGCGGAACGTATCTCTGATACGCTTGACTTTATGACGGCGGCGGGGATCGGCTCGGAAAACGCGGCATTGCGTACGGTTGATTTCTACACAAGCCATGAGGCATTGTTGTTGGAATATGAAGAAGCCCTAACGCGTATTGACAGCACGTCTGGCAAATGGCTTGCCGGCTCTGGACACATGGTGTGGATCGGTGACCGCACACGTCAACCTGACGGCGCGCATGTTGAATACTGCAGTGGTATTTTGAACCCTATTGGTTTGAAATGTGGTCCAACCACAACGGCAGACGACCTCAAAGTTCTGATGAAGAAATTGAACCCAGAAAACGAAGCAGGGCGCTTGACCTTGATCGCGCGTTTTGGGGCCGGATCTGTTGGGGATCATCTTCCACGTCTGATCAAAGCGGTTAAGGAAGAGGGCGCAAACGTCGTTTGGTCCTGTGACGCGATGCATGGCAATACAATCAAATCAGCAAGCGGTTACAAAACACGTCCGTTTGACAGTGTTCTGCGTGAAGTGCGCGAATTCTTTGCTATTCACCAAGCCGAAGGCACAATTCCTGGTGGCGTTCATTTCGAAATGACAGGTCAAGATGTGACTGAATGCACCGGTGGCGTGCGGGATGTGACGGACGAAGATCTATCTGATCGCTATCACACGGCTTGTGATCCACGTCTAAATGCAAGCCAATCGCTTGAACTGGCGTTCCTTGTGGCCGAAGAGCTGGTTGCGATGAGATCGGAAACCTCTCAGAGCCGTGGCGTCGCATAGGTTACAAACGCATAAACCATAGAAATCGAAAAGGGCCGTGCGGCCCTTTTTTTATTTTACGACTTTTAAGTAGGCACCTTTTATGGTGGTGCTTTCTGAATTAAAGTTTTTATCCCCAGATGACAAACCTGAATTTGAAACTTGCTCAGACCGCAGTGAGGTTATTTCAAACCTATAGGGTGGTCGCTTTACTCCGCCCGAAACGCACACAACCCCCAAAGCTTGGGTACAGGCGCCCGTCATATCCAACAAAGGCAAAAACGCCATCCGAGCGTTAAGGCATGGTTTCAAGAATTTACGTTCGGACGTCACATCAAGAAATTGGGGCGATTGGTGGCTAAACATGGAGTTCATCATCTCGCGCGCGCGCAATTTGGACTCTTGCGAAAACAGAACAGAAAGCGGCAGATTGGTGATTTCAAATCCGACAAGCCCTTGGACAAGATGCCCCGCCAGCCGAATAGAGGCGTTGTCATTACAAATTCGATCTAAGATCATACATGACCCAATATGCGCCCCAAGAGACCGCGCATCAATATCTCGACGATAGGGAACGGACGCGTCCCCGCGCATACTTTCCCAATAACTATAAACACCACGCACATCGTCAAAGTCATTTTTTCTCTGAAACGCCTTAGGCCTCACAACATTTGAAAATTGCCCAGAAAACTTATCTAAATTTTTAAGACTCATGACCCACCTCGAATACCTAACAATTCCTTAATGCCCAATTCTTTCGACAAAGTGGAAAAAACTTTAAAGATTGGTTAACAAGGCCTACCGTAACTTTGTAGTCACAGGATTTTTAGGAAATTTTATGGTCAAAGGTGCAGCAACGCTACAGTCAATGACAGGGTTTGCCTCTGCAAGCGGAGAGTTTAATGGTTCCTCCTGGTCGATGGACATTCGGTCAGTTAATGGGCGCGGCCTAGATGTAAAATGCCGCGTTCCCGATTGGATCGAGGGATTAGAGCAAGCCGCCAAATCGCAAATTGCAAATCGATTTACGCGCGGCAACATAACTTTGAACCTTCGTGTTACTATGGCAGAAACTGTTGGGGATCATCCTGTTGTGTTGGAGGATGCCTTGGATGCATATATTGATGTTCTCAAATCCATTGAAACGCGGGCAACTGCCCGTGGCCTGACACTGACCCCGCCCTCTGCTGCAGACATAATGGCGCATCGCGTGATTTCATTCTCGAACTCAAGAGGCGCAATCACCGAAGGATTAAAAGAAGAGGTGTCGCATCATCTTGGTGAGCTATTGGAATCGTTTGAAACTTCGAGAAAAAGCGAAGGTGAAAAGCTGGGTACAATTTTGACCTCGCAGCTCACGGAAATTGCAAACCTTGTTGACCAAGCAAACCACATGCTTCCATCGCGCCAAGACGCGATCGAACAGC
>JALRHZ010000133.1 GCA_023259435.1 Paracoccaceae bacterium
TGAGGCCCCTGCAAAAAGACAAAATGCCGTTTTGGATTTTGATCATTGCCGAACACAGCGCTATACTCCATAACCTATCACAAGATACAGTATTGCCTAAAACTTGGTCAAAATTTGGGCAAATTTAAACTAAATTTAAAGGGGAACTTCGCTCAAATGTTCACAGGGATTATCACAGACATCGGCGAAATCGTTGATATTGAACAGCGCGGCGATTTGAAGGCGCGCATAAAAACCGGCTATGAGACGGATGGGATCGATCTTGGCGCGTCGATTGCCTGCGATGGAGTATGTCTTACGGTGATTGCATTGGGCCCCGATTGGTTTGAGGTTGAAATCAGCGCAGAAACCGTTTCCAAAACAAATATCGGCCACAACCATTGGGAAACCGGACATAAGATCAACTTGGAACGCGCCCTCAAGGTCGGAGATGAACTAGGCGGCCATATCGTCTCGGGCCATGTAGATGGGTTGGCGAAAATCACTTCGATCCAAGATGAAGGTGACAGCACCCGTGTTACATTTGCAGCTCCTGAACACTTGGCCAAATTTATCGCTCCCAAAGGATCCGTTGCCTTGAATGGAACCTCTCTGACTGTAAACGAAGTTGAGGGCGCCAGCTTTGGGATTAATTTCATCCCGCATACAAAACAAAATACCACATGGAATTCCATGCAAGTGGGGGATGCGATTAATCTCGAGATTGACACCATGGCGCGCTACGTTGCACGCCTCCAAGACTATGCAACATCGTCCTGATTTTCTTTGATATCCAAATACTCTGGGGGTCTGGGGGCAGCGCCCCCAGCCTCGCAGATTCTCTTGATGCGCGACCCCGATCTTAGGACGGTTGAAACCCTTCAATCAACTGCTTCAACCCAAACCAAGCGCCCGCAAAAATCGCAAGGAAAGTCACGGGGGCGCTATAGGCGAGGGTGCTAAACGCGGATATTCCCTGTCCCACGGAACAGCCCATTGCGATCACCGCGCCGACACCCATGACCGACGCGCCAATTATTTGCCGCCGAAGTTCTCTTGGGTCTTCACAGGCCTCCCAGCGGAAATGCCCCTTTATGAGCGAGCCGATAAATGCCCCTGTCAACACACCTACAACCGAGCCAATGGCAAAACTTAGTGTCATGGCACTTCCGATCATCGTATAGATCAGCGTGTCACCGACGGGTGCTGAAAATGTATGGGATTCGATTGCACGGGCTTCAAACCCTGTTTCAGCAACCCAATATGTTCCCAGCCACCCCGATATGATGGCTGCTGCAACAATAGCTGACCAGATGATCGCTTTTGGATCTTTTCGAAATTCTGTGTCTGCGCACATCATTATGATTAAAATGGCTCCAATCACAAGGCCGATACTATTCGCGGACAAAGGGATAACATAGGCCAGAATATGGGCCACCCCATTGGGCGCCTCCGAGGGAACGTCTTGCGGGAATAAAAAGACCCGCAAAGGCGCCAAAGGTCCGGACATAACCGCATAGGCGGACACGCCCATGACCAAGACAATAACAAATGAGCGTAAATCTCCGCCCCCTAATCGCGCCAATGCGCCATAGCCGCAATTGCCGCAGAGCGCCATTCCATAGCCAAACATGAGCCCCCCAATAATCGAGGCAATCACATTGAATTGGGTGGACAAATAGGCCGAACTTTCTGGACGAAATAGTCCCAATTCGGCCAGGCCAAAAACGCCAATAATGGATAGCCCAATGCTAAGGCCCCACATCCGCATACGTTTGTCACTTCCGCCGTATAATAAGTCTTCTAAGGCGCCCAGAGTGCAAAACCGGCCAAACCGCGCGGCAAGCCCAAGAAGCAGGCCGCCAAAGAGACCGATTATGGCCAATGTTGTGGCTTCTCCGTATATTTCAATCATCTCACTTAGCCTCTTTTTGGACCCGCTAGGTTGACCACTTCGCCCAAGATCTTAGCATGTGTTATACAATGGAAAAGATCGGGTTTCATGAAACTTAATCAGCGTCTTTGCAAAACAACTCATATACAACGTCAAGAACCCGCTTTGGGCGGTCATCTGCCAACCGATAGTAGATCGTTTTCCCATCACGCCTTGGAATTACCAAGCCTTCAAGTCTGAGGCGAGACAGCTGTTGTGACACGGCCGCTTGGCGCGCCGAGACCAGCTCTTCAAGTTCGGTAACCGATTTTTCGCCCGACACAAGGTGACACAAGATCATCAATCGGCCTTCGTGGCTGATTGCTTTTAGAAACCCAGACGCTGTTGTCGCTTTTTCAACGATTGCATCGATTTCTTGATCGCTCATGTCATGCGTTAAAACGGGCAGGGCCATAGTGGCCATCCTTTCGGTTAAAAGGCGATTTCATCCTCTATAGCCTCAATTCCATCAATTGCGCAATCCTCATCCATATCAGGGCTTGGCGCTCCAGATACACCAATTCCCGCCACAATCGCACCTTCGCCGGAATAGACAACCAAGCCCCCCCCTAGCGGAAGCGCCTCAGACAAAAAGCGTATGCCAAAGGCATCTTTGTCCGCGGATGTTGCATTTGACAGATCCGTGGTTGAGCTGCGAAAGCTGACACTTGTCCATGCTTTACGGCGAGACGTTTCATATACGTGCAGTCCCGCAAAACGATCGCGAATAAATGCCTGAGGAATGCCAAAGCGATCCACAACTGTCACGCCAACTTGGGCGCCTTTCTCGCGGCAAGAATCCATCGCCGCTGTGGCCATCGTCTGGGCCAACTCAGGAGTGATTGTCTGATGCTCAACAAAGGCATCCTGTGCAGAGGCCGGCGCCGATACGAGGCCAAAAGCCAACGCTGCCAACGCTGCCAAAAGATAGTGTTTCATCGTGTGCTTCCCTCAAACCCGTATGCGTCACTTAGTATTTTTTCCAAGACCGACCAAAAGAAATCCTCGCTCATATAGCCTTCCATGCGGTGTACCTCTACATCTCCGTCAACCACGAGAAACGTGGGCGTAAAGACCACCGGCATCTTAACATCCAAAGCGCCGGCACGAATATCTTTTATGTCGTAATGCCGTAACGGGGCAAATGTGCCGACTTCGGTTTTGGGATAAATGGGGCCTATTTCCTGTTCCCAACGCTCGCAATAGACACATCCCGGCTGCGATACCATGACAAGATCAACGGCGTGGGCTGCTGATGCGAAAAGAGACCAAACAGCGATTAGTCCGATTTTTAAGGTGGCGGTTGAAATAGGCACTATGCAAACATCCCTAAGCGTGATTACTGTTGAATAACATAATCTGAATATATGAATAAGACAAGGAACACGTCCGATGTTTGATGTCACGTTTTGGGGAGCCTTTATAGGTGGCTTGGTTGTTTTCTTCTCGCCTTGCATTCTCCCGATTGTCCCATTTTACCTCAGTTATATGGCCGGTGCAGGCCTAAGCGCTTTGGGGGATCAAGATGAAATTCCTGCCGATGTCAGGCGCCAAGCCGTGATGTCATCGGTGATGTTTTCACTGGGCATAATAACGGTTTTTGTCCTATTGGGCGCGGCTGCGTTTTCCGTATCGCAAGCGTTCAGAAGTTATCAAACCGAATTTCAGTATGTCGCCGCTGCCATTATATTTGTGATGGGGCTGCACTTTTTAGGAGTCATTCGCATCGGTTTGCTGGATCGTCAGTTTCAAGTATCGGCCGGTGACACGTCGAATATGTCGATTCTGGGATCCTATGTTGTTGGGCTTGCCTTTGCTGCAGGATGGACGCCATGTGTGGGTGGCGTTTTAACTGCCGTCGTTATGACAGCGTCATTTGAAGAGACAGCCTATCGTGGGGTTGGGTTATTATTTGTGTTTGGCATTGGCCTAACTTTGCCATTTGTGATCGCTGCGTTTTTCATCAAGCCATTTTTGCGCTTTGCCGCCCGTTTCCGCAAACATTTGCCGTTGGTGGAAAAGGCAATGGGCGTTTTGCTCATCATCTTTGCCGTGCTTTTGGTCACAAATTCTATTAATATCATCGCGAATTGGATGTTGCAGGTCTTTCCTGCGTTTACAAATTTCTAGGAGGGTAACATGAAAAATTTTCTTCTAACTCTTGGGCTGACCCTAGGTCTTGTGACACAGGCCGCCGCTGTCACTTTAGGGGACGATGGATTGCACAAGACATCGTGGATGCGTGACACCTTTAAAGATCTAAGCGAGGATCTGGCAGAGGCAAATGACGAAGGGAAACGATTCGTCATAATGTTTGAGCAGCGCGGGTGCATCTATTGCACGAAAATGCACGAACAAGTGTTTTCTGATCCGGATATAGATGCCTTTATCGACGACAACTATTTTGTTGTTCAATTGAACCTGCACGGCGATACAGAAGTCACCGATTTCGATGGCGAAACTTTGACCGAAAAGCAGATGGCACGCAAATGGGGGATTCTGTTTACACCCACCATAATGTTCTTACCACAAGAGGTCGAAGAAGGTGCAACCGCGGTTCAGTCATCAGTCGCAATTATGCCAGGTGCCTTTGGTAAGGGGACGACATTGGATATGTTTACTTGGGTTTTGGAAGAACGTTATCTGCTTGATAATGATGAAGATTTTCAACGTTATCACGCGCGGCGCATCCAAGAAAGAAGTAACGGATCCACCGATTAACAAAATCAATTATTCATTTTTGCGAATTTGTTGTTGCGTCTTGGGGAGTGTGTGTTCTACTGTATACGAAGCTATCCAAGACAGAACGGAAGCTAGCCATGGGAGGAAACATGAGGCTAACGACTCTATCTTTTGCAGCGGCAGTTGCGATTTCGGGAGCGGCATTTGCTGAAACCGTAGCACCTGTTGATGTACAATTCGACGAATACGGCGCGGTGGCGCAGTCATTGACTGGCGTGGCGGGGGATCCTGCAAACGGTGCCAATATTATGAAGAACAAATCAAAGGGCAATTGTATTGCATGTCACGCAGTGACGGCTTTGAACGATGCCCCATTCCACGGCGAAGTGGGTCCTATGTTGGATGGCGTCGGTGATCGTTGGAATGCGGCTGAGCTTCGCGGCATTCTTGCGAACGCGAAATTGACTTACGAAGGCACAATCATGCCTGCGTATTACAAGGTTGACGGTTACATTCGTCCGGGCGACGCCTACACCGGTAAGGCGCCAACTGGACCTTTGGATCCGTTGCTAAGTGCACAAGACATCGAAGATGTTGTCGCCTTTTTGGCAACATTGACTGAATAACTAAAATTCCTAAGGAGACTTTCATGGAATTCTCAAGACGCGATACATTGGCGCTTGGGCTAGGTGCGGCGGCTCTTATAGCTTTGCCAATCCGCGTAGCCGCTGCCGCTGACGACGCAATTGCTGCCTTCACAGGTGGCGCAGCTGTTGGAGACGCAGGTGTAAACCTAACGGCTCCTGAGATTGCTGAAAACGGTAACACTGTGCCGGTCGAAGTTGACGCACCTGGCGCGGTTTCGATTTTGCTTTTGGCTTCTGGCAACCCAACACCGGGCGTTGCGCAGTTTAACTTTGGCGCAGGCGCAGGCGCGCAAGCTGCTTCAACACGTATCCGCCTAGCCGGAACTCAAGACGTGATCGCTGTTGCGAAAATGGCGGATGGTTCATTCGCAAAAGCGCAACAAACTGTTAAAGTGACAATCGGCGGCTGCGGCGGCTAAGGCGGCCTTTCACGCTTGCCTACCAGACAGGATGCTCATTGACTCCGCTCCCGTCGTGCACACACACACACACACTCACATACAC
>JALRHZ010000134.1 GCA_023259435.1 Paracoccaceae bacterium
AGATTATCGACCGCTGGCGCGGAATGCCAACGGCTCAAACGGGTCGCCATTTGTCTAACCATGTCGAGCCCGAAGTTGTCGAGGCCTTGCGCAACTCTGTGGTGCAGGCCTATCCAAAGATCTCACACCGGTATTACGAGCTTAAACGCAAATGGTTGGGTCTTGATAAATTACAGGTCTGGGACAGAAACGCCCCGCTTCCAATGGAAGACGATCGTATCGTCCATTGGGACGAGGCTCGCTCCTTGGTGACCGAGGCTTATGCCGGATTTGATCAACGCATGGCCGATCTTGCGGAACCGTTCTTTGACAAAGGCTGGATTGATGCGGGCGTGGTTCCGGGCAAGGCACCAGGTGCATTTGCGCACCCCACTGTCACCGATGTTCACCCCTATGTGATGCTCAACTACTTAGGCAAACCCCGCGATGTCATGACATTGGCGCATGAATTGGGCCACGGCGTGCATCAGGTTCTCGCCGCAGAACAGGGTGAGATGCTCTCATCCACCCCACTGACCCTTGCCGAAACCGCGTCGGTCTTTGGTGAAATGTTGACCTTCCGCAAAATGCTCGAAAGCGCAAAGGATGAGGCCACGAAAAAGGTCATGCTTGCGGGTAAAGTCGAGGACATGATCAACACAGTTGTCCGCCAAATCGCCTTTTATGACTTCGAATGCAAACTGCATGAGGCGCGCCGTGGCGGGGAACTAACCCCCGAGGACATAAACGCCCTGTGGATGTCTGTCCAAGGCGAAAGCCTAGGGCCAGCATTTGAATTCATGGACGGGTATGAAACATTTTGGGCGTATATCCCTCACTTTGTGCATTCTCCCTTCTACGTCTACGCCTATGCCTTTGGTGACGGCCTCGTAAACGCACTCTATGCGGTCTATGAAAACCAACCTGAGGGATTCCAAGACAAATACTTTGACATGTTGCGCAGCGGCGGCTCCAAACACCATACCGCCCTCTTGGCTCCCTTTGGCTTGGATGCCTCAGATCCAAAATTCTGGGACCAAGGCCTTAGCATGATCTCGGGCTTTATCGATGAACTCGAAGCGATGGAAAGCTAATCTTGACTTTGGAAATGCGCATCTAAATTTCCATTTAAGGAGAAAGTAAATGCGCATTTTAGGATTTTTGATTATGGTACTCACCGCGACCTCAGCACTGGCAACCGACTTTGTGTTCGACAGCATCGACGGCGGGACATTGTCCCTGTCGGACTTCCGAGGCGGCCCTATCTTGGTCGTCAACAGCGCAAGTCGCTGTGGCTTTACCCCACAATACCAAGGCCTCCAAAAGCTCCATGAAACCTACAAGGACAAAGGTCTTACGGTTCTTGTGGTCCCCTCTAATGACTTCCGCCAAGAGCTTTCCACAGAAGAAGACGTTAAAGAGTTCTGTGATCTGAACTATTCACTCACAATGCCCATGACCACAATTACCTCTATCAAAGGGGCCACAGCGCACCCGTTTTATGCGTGGCTCAAACAAGAGCATGGCGTTGTTCCGAAATGGAACTTCAACAAAATCCTACTAGATGCAAATGGCAATTTTGTTGGAAACTTCGGCTCGATCACACGCCCAATGAGTGGCAAAATAACCAAGCAAATCGACAAGCTCCTCTAATCCTTGTCATTTTTTGTCCAAAAATATCTTCGGGGGTGAATGCGCCTTGCGCAGAGGGGGCAGACAGCCCCCTTTTTAACAGCCCATCACGCGCCTTAGGTTATCTCCCACCCCAACCACTCTACGAGCGCTTCTGTTGTGGCAACAGGCTGCTCCAAGGTGGGCAAATGTCCTGCTTCTTTAATGACCTTTAAGTGGGCTGAATGAATAAGCTCCGCCATCAACTCATGGCGTTTGACAGGACATAATTCATCAAATTCACCACATAAAACAAGCGTCGGCACCTTAATCTTGCGCAATGTGCTTTGTTGATCCATGCGGCGCTGCAATGCCCGAGATTGCTTTACAAATATCTCCGGACCCTGCCCCAATGCCATGTCCATGACAAGGTTCAAAATCTCGATCCGATTGGGACCCGGCGCGAGGTACTTTGGCTTCATTTCCTCGCGCATCACCTCTTCAAGACGCCCCGCACGTGCCCCAATGATTTGTGGCTCACGCGCCGCCGACACCTGAGGCGTCTCAGCAAAAGGATTAGTGTCCATAAGCGCAAGTCGCGTGACCCTCTCAGGCGCTTTGCGATAAAGTTCCATCGCAATAATGCCCCCAAGAGATAATCCCGCCAAAGCAAACCGCGCCGGCGCGTAGTCCAGAATAGTTATTGCAATATCCGTGATCGTTTCTCCGCCGGTCGGAGGACAAACCAAAACGGGGCGCGTCGCGCCAAGCGTAAAGATTTGATCCGCAAAAAGACGTGCATCACACATCATCCCCGGGATTAAAACCAAAGGTTCGTTCATATCCCTAAAACCGCCCCTCCCAAAACTGTCAATTCTGTATGATAGGCGGATCGAAAAAGTGCAACCCGCAAGCAATTTTGAGCAAAATTTTTCCCATAAAAAACCGCGCTCTAACGGCGCGGTTTTAGCTGTGTGTTATACTCTTTGTTAGATCACTCAAGTTGACCGTAGAATAAGCCCAAATGCCGAGAGACAATTTCATCATAACGTCGGGATTTCTTTAACTCTTCTAAACCCGCGTTAAAGCGATACAGATGCGTCGTTCCGCGCCAGTGCTTTTTCGAAATCAAAACATGCAACCCTTCGATAGACAACGGGCGCTTCAAGGCTTCGACCGCACCGGTCAGGCCTAGATCATGAATTTTCTGTTTACCCAAAAATTCATTGACCGTAACGCCATCAACTTCGCCTTTTAAAAGCAACTCAAAACAGGCATCGGGGCTTTCGGCTTGAACCAAAGTTATCACGCCTTTCTTTAGCCACTGGCGATCTGCGCGATCCAAGTCATGGGTGAAATAACCCGCAGGCCGACAGAGTGTTTTCCCTGCAATATCTGCATCTGAATTAAATTCGAACGCAGAATCTGTGCGCGTAAAGACCAAGATCAACAATTCGACCAGCGGATCTGAGAAATGGAAATTTGCACAGCGCTCGTTCGTCTTGTCCTCTTCACAGTTTGGGCGCAACCACGGAAATCCCATATCGAACTCTTTGCCATCCAACATTGGGAACAAATGCTGTGACCAATCATCTTCCCATGTAATCGCATAGGGGACTGGATAAGGGCTATTTTCTAGTGCCGCATTGACCAATTCGGTCACCATGCCATCACCTACCCAATTTCGATCCGTGAACGGTGCATAGTTTGACCCCGTCAATAGGGTCATTTCCGCCTCTTCCTTACGCAAGGGTGTTGCATCTGCGGCTTGGTTCGACGGCAAACACGGGACATCTAAAACGGTTCCTTCGGAAAACTGCAGCAAAGAGCCAGAAAGCTTGTCTTGGTTGCCGTAATAGATAACAGACCATTTTTGTTGATCGCCGTAATACGCCTCAGCAATCGAGAAAATCGTATCACCTGCCTTGACGGTATATTCCCCACAGGCCTGCGCCCAAGCCAAAGTATGCGAGCATAGAAGCACAATAAATGCGAATAGTATTCTCATGTCTCCCTCCTATAGCTCTGACCAGATTTTTGACATGTGACGATCGATGATGTCTTGATAGACGCCATTTTCTTTGATCGCTTGCAGGCCATCGTTGATCGTCTGGACCAAAACGTCCGCATCGGGATGCGATTTATGCACAACCACATGCAGGCCTTCGATCGAGAGGGGACGGGTTTGAACAATATCGACCGAATTCCCAAGACCAAGGTCTTTGATCGCGGACCGGCCTGTAAATTCGTTCAACGCGACCGCGTCCACTTGACCCTCGGACAAAAGCTCAAAACAATCGGCCACGGAGACGGGCTGTGTCAGGGTGATTTTTCCTTGGGCCAACCAATTGCGGCCATCTTTGTCCAAGTCATGGGTATAGTACCCTTTTGGCCGGCACAGCGTTTTGCCTTCGATATCCGCATCCTCGCGGAAATTGATGGGACGGCGGGCATCGGTGAACAACAAAACCAGCATTTCAAACATCGGATCCGAGAATTCAAAATTCTCGCAGCGATAATTTGTTGGATTGGATTTGCAATCTGGCTGCAACCACGGGAACCCCATATCCAACATGGCATTGGACAAAAGCGGCTCGAGGTGGGCGGACCAGTCATTGACCCAATGCACGGCATAGCCCTCTGCGCCACTGGCCTGTTGCATCGCGTTGTCCACGATTTCGGTAATCAAGCCCCCGTTCAAGGCACCTCTGTCTGTGAACGGCGCATAATCGTCGCCTGTCAGCAGATTAACCTTAAGCGTTGCTGGTGACGGTTGTTGTTTTACAACGCGTGTCGGTGTGGGTGTCGATGCGACCGGCGCAGGTTTTGGACGCGTAATCGCCGTGCCACCGGACAAGCCAGAAGGCATACCATTAATACAGGGCAGTTGAATTTTCTGACCGACCCGAATTCGGTCAGGGCTGTCTCCGATGGTGGACACATTTGCATTATAAACCGCCGACCACTTACGCGCGTCTTTGTAAAAACGATCCGCGATTAACGACAGACTATCACCGCCTTGGATTTTATATTCACCACCACATGATTGGGCAAACGCCCCAGTCGATACCACTGACAAGGCGCATGCCGCACCCAACAAGAATTTCTTCATTCCGCTACCCCTTATTTCTATAGGGAAACCAACCGAATGTAGTGGATCAGGTCAACTAAATATATATATGTTGTAGTGAAGGCCTTAATATTACTGGAAAAATTCTTACGTTGCTTTTGAGATGTTTTGCTAATTTAGCGCGAATCTGATGGAAATGGCTCAGCTATTCCGAATCGTCTGAGTATCCCCCACCCCATCGAAACGCTCCGTCTGAGGCGCGCAGCGGTGAAAACGGGTTGTGACCCACTTCCCAAATATGTCCATCCAGGTCTGAAAAATAGGACGTGCGGCCGCCCCAGAACACATCGTGGGGTTCGCGTAGGATCGTTGCCCCAAGAGAGCGCGCCAAATCTATCACAGCATCAATCTCATGCGCCTCTCGCACATTATAGCCCAAGGTTGACCGTGGCATATGGAATTGATCCGGATTAACGCCCATATCACCCGCAAGATTTTCCCAAGGATAGAGGCCAATTGTTTGACCAATCAAATTGAACGCAGCAATTCCCTCTTCCTGGGATACATTTTGCCATCCAAGCCCCTCGTAAAACGCAATCGCGCGGGGCAAATCCGCCACACCCAAGGTAATAAGGCTGACACGCTGCTCCATCACTTTTCTAACTCTAGGATCCAGTCGCGCATGACATCGATCACCACAGGCGTAGAGGTCGGCGACATGATACGCCCTGCGATAACATGGGAATTCGGATCATCTTCTGGACCCACTTTGATCTTTTTTGTCTGCTTCGGACCGCCCCATTCGGCCACAACCTCATCTGTTTTGGCGGCTGACACAACGGTGTCATCATCGGAATACAAAAACAGTGCCGGAGTTTGCACCGAAGTTAGGCCCAATGCATCCACATCCCGCACAAGAGCCGCCATAGGGAAGACTGCGCTTGAGGGATACCTGCTGGTCCAATAAGTTGCATGGTCGTCGCTGCGCGTTTCAAAACTGCGCTCTTTGCCCGCAATCCAAGGCAGCCAAATTTCCGCCGCGGGCCAAGTTAGCAG
>JALRHZ010000135.1:0-5414 GCA_023259435.1 Paracoccaceae bacterium
CATGTGACATAAGCTCTGCATTTACTTGGTAGGGGCGCAATTGATTGTGACGGCGTTCCTTGGCAGAGGAGGGGTCATGCATGCTTACCCATGTGTCGGTGACCACAAGGTCCGCCCCTGTGACAGCTTTATGCGGGTCGCGTTCGATGGATATGGTTGATCCTTTCGCGCGCGCCTCTTCCAAAAATCCTGGCTCTGGGTCAAGAGTTTCAGGACCCGTAAAGGTTAGGTCAAATCCGAATTGTCCGGCAGCGTGGGCAAAGCTATTAAAGACGTTGTTGCCATCGCCTGACCAGACCACCTTTTTGCCTTTGATTGGGCCGCGGTGTTCTTCGAATGTCATGATATCCGCCATGATCTGACAGGGGTGCGTGCGATCGGTTAGGCCATTGATGACCGGAACGGTCGCATGTTCGGCCATTTCCAATAAGGTCGCCTCTTCAAACGTGCGGATCATGATCAGGTCGACATAGCGGCTTAGGACGCGGGCTGTGTCGGCAATCGTTTCGCCATGACCCAACTGCATGTCAGAGCCGGACAAAACCATGGTTTGCCCGCCCATTTGACGCACGCCCACATCAAAGGACACTCGTGTCCGTGTTGACGGTTTTTCAAAAATCAACGCCACCATATGACCATCAAGCACCAATTCTTGGTCTGGCATACCTTTTGGCTTGCCGCTTCTATCGTCTTTCAAGCGGCGGGCATTGTCGATCATTGACCGCAACTGATCGGGAGAAGTTTTGTTGATATCTAAAAAATGCTGCATTTTGGATCACAATCTGTCGTAGAATTAAGAGAGGGAAGAGGCGGCTTGGTCAAGGCGGGCCAAGGCCTCTTGGACCTCTTGGGAAGTAATAGTCAACGGTGGCAAGAGGCGTATGACATTATCAGCCGCAGGGACAGTGATCATTTCGGCCTCATAGTTGGCCTTGACCACAGCGAGGTTTTCAACACCACATTTCAATCCCAGCATAAGGCCCGTTCCACGAACCTCTTGAAACACATCCGGATGTTTGGCGATCAACCCTTCGAGACCTTGGCGCAGTTCACCGCTGCGCTCGCTGACGTTTTGCATCAGATCGGTCGAGGTCAATTCCTCGACCACGGCGCAGCCCACGGCACAGCCCAAGGGGTTGCCGCCATAGGTAGAGCCATGTGTTCCCGCCGTCATACCTGAGGCCGCGTTCTCGGTGGCCAAGACGGCCCCTAAAGGAAAGCCTCCGCCAATGCCTTTGGCTGACATTACAATATCCGGCGTGATCCCTGCCCATTCGTGGGCAAAGAATTTACCAGTCCGGCCCATTCCGCATTGCACCTCATCTAGGATCAAAAGAATGCCATGCTCATCACAGAGCTTACGCACCCCCTGTAGGCAGTGATCCGGCACAAGGCGAATGCCGCCTTCGCCTTGGACCGGCTCGATCAAGATCGCGGCGGTTTTCTCGGTTATGGCTGCGGTCAGCGCCTCATGATCGCCAAAATCAAGATGTACAAACCCTGGCAGCAAAGGGCCAAAGCCCTTGGTCATTTTCTCGGATCCCGCTGCGGCAATGCCGGCAGAGGACCGACCATGGAATGAGCCGGAAAATGTTATGATCTCAACACGTTCCGGCGCGCCTTTGTCATACCAATATTTGCGCGCCATTTTTACGGCCAACTCGCAACTTTCGGTACCTGAGTTTGTAAAAAACACGGTGTCCGCAAAGGAGTTTTCAACCAATAGATCCGCAAGCCGTTGCTGTTGGGGAATGTTATATAGGTTGGACACATGCCACAGGTTTTGCGCTTGTTCGGTCAGGGCGGCCACCAATTTTGGATGCGCATGCCCCAAGGCGTTCACGGCAATGCCAGAGCCGAAATCCAAGAAACGACGGCCCTCTTTTTCAATCAACCAAGAGCCTTCGCCTTTGACGAATTCTAAAGGGGCACGGGAATAGGTCGGAAGAATTGACGGGATCATATTTTATCCTTGGATCACGGTAATGTTGGAAATCAGATCGAAACGCAAAAAGGGGCCAAACTCAAGACTGAGTTGACAAAAAAGGGGCCTCAACGTCGGCGGAATGCAAAAATATCGATCATGCGGGCGTGATAGCCCTCATTTTTCACAACTGCAAGAGGTGTTCTTGGCCTTTTGACTAAAAAGGTAACCTAGGGGCAATTGGGGTGGAGTACCTAGTCGTCAGGACGTCCCAACTCAAACGGGTTTGTGACATAGGCATAATCGCGATAGCCTAGCCTGCTCAGCATTCCGAATTGTGTTGTATCAAACCGCCCCTCAACAATAGCCGCATCATCCATATAAACACCGGTAACTTCACCAAAAACCGCAAAATTATTGTGACCCTCGAGGGTAATGATTTGTGTCACTTTACACTCAAGCGCCGCTGGTGAAGCCGCAACACGGGCGCAGTTGATGGTGTTGCACTCGGCTGTTTCCAGCCCCGCCCGTTTAAATTCGTCAACTTCGGCAGGATATGTGCCAGAAGAGCTATTCATAGCGTCAATCAAAGCCCGCGAGACGATGTTCACACAAAACACCCCTGTTTTGCGAATGTTGGCCACCGAGTCCTTGGTGTCGCCTTGGTCTGCTTTTGTGGCCGTCGAGGCAAACATAACCTGCGGCGGGGTATAGGCCACCGCATTAAAGAACGAATAGGGCGCAAGATTGTTGATGCCATTCTCATCCCGCGTTGAAATCCATCCAATCGGGCGCGGTGTAACAATCGCGTTAAAAGGATTGTGCGGAAGGGGGTGGCCGTCTTTTGGTTCGTAAAACACCGCTGGAAACTCCTATTTGAAGTACGTGAAATCACATGCTAGGGCTGATATAGCAGTGTAACTTAGATAGAACAGGTGGGGCGTGAGCGCAATCCGGCAAGAGACGGCAGAAGATTGGTGGGAGGTCGAGGCCCTCTATGATCTATGCTTTGCCCCTGGACGCGAAGCCTTGTCCTCTTATCGCTTGCGCGAAGATGTTTCCCCCGTGGCCGAGCTCTGTCTTGTGATGCGTGATGAGGCAAACATCCTTTCGGGGGCCATACGGTATTGGCCGGTCAAAGTCGGGGCGCATCCTGTCTTGCTCCTTGGCCCCGTTGCCGTCCACCCCACAAGCCAAGGGGAAGGTGTCGGTGGCGGTTTGATCAGGCATTCCCTAATCGTGGCAGAAGAACATGGCTGGACCCGCGTTCTTTTGGTAGGAGACGCGCCATATTATGCGCGGTTTGGTTTCGAAAAACGGTCCGATGTCATCATGCCACCGCCCACGAATCCTGACCGCGTCTTGGGACTAGCCTTGCAGCCAAATGCATGGGATGGGGTTTGTGGCGAGGTATGCAAATACACCCGCGCCTAAGGCCACCTTTTGGATCAGCTATCTTTGTCAAATAGACCCGTATAGGCGTTCTTGACGATCCGCGAGACTGAGGGTTTTTCCAATGTTTCAAACGGCATAGGGCGACAGACCTCGACCGCCGCTTTGCCCACGCGCGCAGTTAGCGCACCATTGACCATCCCCTCGCCAAAGCGGCGCGACAGTTTGGAAAAGACGCTGCTGCCTAGGACAGAGCCAAACCAATCATCTCCGATCGCCACAGCACCCGTTGCCACCAAATGCGTCATAACAGAGCGCATCAATCGCCAACTGCCCAAGGTGCCACCACGCCCCCCGTAAATCTCGGCGATATTGCGGATCATGCGGACATTGGCGACCAAAGCGGCGGTCACATCTGCAAAGGCAAGCGGCACAAGTGTGGTGACTGTGGCCACGGTGCGCGAAGCGCGTTCAATCTCGCGCACGGCCGCTGCATCCAATGAAGAGAGCAGCGTTGCTTCGGTTTTTGCCAATACACCCTTAGCATCAAGGCTGTCGGACGCGGCGGTCTCGACGTCTTTGACCAAGCCACGCATCTCGCTTCGCCCTTTGTAAAGGTTGGCAATGTCTTTTGCGGTGGATTTGGCCAAAGTGATATCGTCCGAATTCGACGCAAGTTGAGTCGCCTCTTGCAGGCGGTCCATCCGCGCCAAACGGCGCAGGGCCGATACCTCGGTCCACAAAAATTTCAGCACCCCAAGCCCAAGCGCGACCAAAAGCGCGGTAAATATCCAGCCAAATACCACGTTGCGTGCATATAGGGCGATGGTGAAATCCCAAACCGCCACCGAAATCGCAAACCCCACTATGGCGGCAAGCAGTTTCCAAAACCAGCCGACAAAGACTGATCCAGACGAGGCTCGGACCATTGCCGGTGGGGGTGGCGTCTGATCCGGAAGCGGGTTTTCGAACGGGTCCGGCGTCTGGACGTTTTCGTCCAAATCGATGATCACAGGGCCTTTTGTGCGGGTCATGCGAGGGTCCTTTGTGGTTGTTTCGTCCATCTCAGCTTTACATCCGGCAAGCCCTCATCATTCTCGCCTTGCGTGAATGAGAGTTCTTGAAAACCTTGTGCGGCATAGAATGCACGCGCGGGTGCGTTGGCTTGGAAGGTGAATAATTCTAGTGTCGCGTTACTATTTTGGGCCGCCTGTAACAGAGCCTGTCCAATACCCTTGCGTAGATGATTTGGGTGGACATAAAGGCACAATACCTCAGGCGGTTTTAGGGTGATAAACCCCAAGACCTCTTTGGTGCCGGATATATAGACATATGTTGTGTGGTCTCGGATCAATGTATCCGCAAAACAAAGCTCTTCTGCGCGGGAATACAGCCGTGGCATCCATGACGTGGCATCGATAAACCCCGATAAAATTCCGGCGATTTGTGTGCTGTCATGCGGGTCGGCTGTGCGGATCAAAGTTGATCTCCCATCAAAAACTCCGCCACTTGGTCCAACCGGATATGCGCAATGCCTTGGTTGTGCCGCAACGCGCGCGCGGGCGGCGCGAATTGGACGGTCCCGTAATCGGCATTAAGCCATTTTTCGGTTGAATTGCCAATTTGCCCCAAAATGTCTTGGGGGTCTTTGGGCAGGTCGCCGGCATAAAAAGCCACTTGTTTTCGCGTGTCCAACGTGGTGCCACGCACGCAATCAATGGTCTCGCCTGATAAGGTTCGGGTGTCCTCAACGGTGCTGCGCACGGATGCGATTGATGTGGCCAAGGTCTTTGCCCCGTTGAACCGTGCCCGCCGTGCGGCATCATCTGTCAACGCTTGCATCAAAGCGGTCAGATTTGGATGCAAGCTATGGTGCAGGTGGTCGGCTTTGGTTGCTGCAAAAACCAGCCGATCAACACGTGCGCCGCGCAACAGACGACCCAAGGTCGAATTGGTTCCTGGGCGAAAGGCCTGAAGGATATCTGTCATCGTGCGGCGCAGATCTTCGATGGCGCGTGGACCTTTGTGCAGGGCCCCTAGGACGTCAACAAGGACGATTTGTCGATCCACTTGTGCAAAATGATCGCGAAAGAATGGC
>JALRHZ010000135.1:5424-5689 GCA_023259435.1 Paracoccaceae bacterium
AGCAAAAAGCGTCCAGGTGTCAAATCGGAATAGCCCTCTTTGCGTGCCTGTTCGAGATAGGCGCAATAACTGCGCGCAAGGGATTGTGCGACCAATTCATCAAAGTCCGCGAGCGGATCATGTGCGCCAACTGCGTCGAGATACTCTTTGGCAACAGGCCGCGTCGATAGTCGCTCGAGTGTTTCCTTGGACCAGTCCGCATAAGATTTATCCATCAAAGCAAGGTCCAAGATCCACTCGCCGGGATAATCAAAGATATCCAGAT
>JALRHZ010000136.1:0-245 GCA_023259435.1 Paracoccaceae bacterium
GTGTCAGAGGCACCTTAGACGGCCTTGACGTTTTGAGTGAGAAAGGATGGGTCTCGGCCCAAGATGTGGACCGGCTAAAACTTCACTATCAAGAGCATCGCGTTTTGGAACATCGCATCCAGATGATCAATGACGCGCAAACTCATACGCTTCCATCATCACAAGAGGGGTTGGATCGACTTGCAGCGTTCTTGGGTCAGTCGCGCGCGGACATGACACGGGACATCCAAAATCGGTGTGATGAG
>JALRHZ010000136.1:255-5626 GCA_023259435.1 Paracoccaceae bacterium
AAATCGCAGTCGCTGTCGATTACGTCGCCGTCGCCAGGTGTTGGTAAATCGTTCACCTCTGTGACCGAATTGACCGACCGTTGCGAAGAGGTGCATACACTGACCGAAGGGTTCTTTGCCCCCCACGGCGGGCCACGACCGAGGGAAATTTCGACGCAAGAGAAAGACGTCATTTCACGGTGGCCAAGTTATCCCTCATTGCGATCTGAACGCGCCCTTGCCATTTTCGAACGCCTCCAGCCAAAACTTATTGAACGGATCCGCGCCGCCGACGTTCCACATGAGGCGCTCATGGCGTTTGATAAATTCCTTGAAGGGTTGCCAGCGGGCGTACAGCTATTCTCATTGTTCGAGGCAAATACCCATTTGATTGATCTATTGATTGATATTTGTGGAACCTCTCCAGAGTTGTCGAAATATATCGCCCGCAATTCCCAAGTATTGGATGCGGTTATTGGCGGTGGGTTTTGGGAAGAGTGGAAAGGACGGGACCTATTAACCGAGGACCTGTCACAGCGGTTGCAAGCTGAGCCCGATTATGAACGCAAACTTGACCTGACCCGTCGTTGGGGAAAAGAGTGGCATTTTCGAATTGGTGTCCATTATCTCAGAGGGATCATAAGTTCGGTACAAGCGGCCGAACAATACGCGGATCTGGCACAAGCCACATTGGCGTCTTTATGGCTAGAGGTCGTGACTGAGTTTTCGCGCAAACATGGGCCGGCACCCGGTCGGGGTGCGGTTGTGATAGGCATGGGCAGCTTAGGTGCAGGACGGATGTCATCGACATCAGATCTTGACCTTATTGTGGTCTATGACGCGCAAGGCCAAGACATGTCAGAGGGCAAGCGCCCCCTAGCAACCCGACCCTATTACGCCCGCCTGACCCAAGCTTTGATCACAGCAATGACAGCGCCAATGGCCGAAGGGCGGTTGTACGAGGTGGATATGCGATTGCGCCCCTCAGGAAACCAAGGGCCTGTTGCCACCTCATTTGACAGTTTTAAACATTACCAAACCCAAGACGCATGGGCATGGGAGCATTTGGCATTGACCCGCGCAAAATGTGTTGCAGGTCCGTCTGAGCTTGCCTCGGATATTGAGGAATTCCGTATCTCCTTATTAGGGCACAAAACAGCATTAGACGTGCGCAGCGCGCTTGCCGAGATGCGCCAGAAAATTACCGATGCCAAAGGGCATGCCAAAGGTCTTCAGGTCAAGACGGGAAGTGGTCGCCTGCAAGATATTGAACTTATCTCTCAGATGGGGGCGCTCTTGGGGCATGTACCTAAACGCGATGTCGGATCAGGCTTAGAGGCCCTTGTCGGCCTTTCTTTTGCATCACAGGGCGATATTGACGAGCTCAATCGAATTTACCAGACGTTTTGGACCCTGCAACTTGCCTCAAAACTACTAGGGCAAGACCTTGAAAAGCCACAAGAGTTGTCAGAGCGTGCCGTTAAATGGCTTCTTGGTCTGGTAAAGTGTCGTGATCTAACTAGTTTGCAAGACAAAGTCACTGTAGACGGGCAAAAAGCGTCCGATACAATTGATCGGATTTTGGCAGATTGAAAAGGGGCAGATATGAAAGGCGACGTTTACGATCCAAAGGCCTTAATTAGAGAAGCCTATAATATTGACGGAATTTCCGCAGGGGAATGTCGGTCTATCTTTTTGGATTGGGCGCTGTCTTTGCCCGAGCAAACAGACATTAAATCGTGGTTGCAGGTTCTTTTGGACCGATATCAACCCGCAAACCCAGATCATCCTATGACGCAGACCTTGACCGAAGGGCTTGAACGCGCAGAGGCGCCACGTCGTCGCGGGGGGTGGCGCTCACGTCCCCGCGGAACGCTTCAATAGCGCCGCTATCTTTGCAGCTGAGATGCAGCTTCTGCGAGGCGTGTGATCCCATCCCAATCGCCTTGTGCGATCAGGTCTTTAGGCGCAACCCAGCTTCCTCCGACACAGAGTGTGTTGCTGAGCGACAGATAGGTCGGCGCATTTTGGGGCGTTACGCCACCGGTTGGGCAGAATTTAACCTGTGGGATAGGTGCGCCAATCGCTTTTAGGGCAGGGGCGCCGCCATTGGCCTCGGCGGGAAAGAACTTTTGAACTGTGTATCCGCGTTCCAATAGGGCCATCACCTCTGAGGACGTCGCAGCACCGGGCAGCATTGCAAGGTCTGCGGCTTCTGCCGCATCCAAAAGCTTTGGCGTGGATCCTGGCGAGACCCCAAATGTTGCACCGGCTGCAACGGACCGCGTCACATCTTCTGGTGTCAAAAGAGTACCTGCACCAACGACGCCGCCCTCGACCTCGGCCATCTCGGAGATAACATCAAGCGCCGCTTTGGTGCGTAATGTGACCTCAAGGACCGGCAATCCGCCTTTTACCAACGCAGTTGCCAATGGTTTGGCGACGGCAACATCTTCGATCACCAAAACCGGAATGACCGGTGCCATATTGCAAATCTCAAGAGATCGTTTGCTTGCGTCTTGGGGGGTCATACATATGCTCCTTAAAAAATTGAAACGGCGCCGGTGTTGGCGGGGCCGGCGGCCTGTCTGAACACTTCAAACATTTCACGTCCGATGCCGTGCTTGTTCGGGTTTAGGTCGATTGAGACCGGCGTGCGCGCGTCAAAACCCTCGGACAAGACCTCAAGTGTGCCGTTTGGCGCGTCTAGTCTTACGACGTCACCGTCCTGTAATTTTGCAATTGGGCCGCCATGTGCGGCTTCTGGGCTGACATGGATTGCAGCTGGTACTTTGCCGGATGCGCCGGACATGCGGCCATCTGTGACAAGAGCGACTTTTAGGCCGCGATCTTGGAGAACCGCCAAAATCGGTGTTAGGCTGTGAAGCTCAGGCATGCCGTTTGCGCTTGGGCCTTGGAAACGGACAACAACAATGGTGTCCGAGGTAAATTCGCCTGCTTGGAACGCAGCTTTGACAGAAGCCTGGTCGTGAAAGATGCGCACCGGTGCCTCTACAATACGGCGCTCTTCTGCCACGGCCGAGACTTTGATCACGCCTTCTCCTAGGTTTCCAACTAAGCGGCTTAGGCCGCCTGTTTTCTGAAACGGATCGGATGCAGGACGCACGATCTTGTCGTTAAGGCTTTGCTCTGCGCCCTCAACGAATTCCAGTTTGCCGTCAACGAATTTGGGCTCTTTTGTATATTGATCCAGCCCATCGCCGAGAACTGTTTTTACATCTTGATGCAATAGACCAGCTGCCAAAAGCTCGCGGATCATATACCCAAGACCGCCAGCAGCATGGAAGTGGTTAACGTCTGCCAACCCATTTGGATAGACTTTCGCCATCAATGGAACTGCCGAGGAAATCTCGTCAAAATCCTCCATACGCAACTCAATCCCACAGGCCATCGCCATTGCAGGCAAATGAAGAATAAGGTTTGTCGATCCCCCGGTCGCCATAAGGCCGACAATGCCATTTACAAACGCTTTTTCCGTTAGGATCTGATAGGCCGGACGAAAGTCGTTTCCAAGGTTCGTGATTTCTGTGGCGCGTTTGACCCCATATGCGGTAAGGGCATCACGCAGATCGGTGTTTGGATTGACAAAGCTTGCCCCAGGAAGATGTAGCCCCATGAATTCCATAAGCATTTGGTTTGAATTCGCTGTGCCATAAAACGTACACGTCCCTGGCGAATGATAGCTGCCCATTTCCGCTTTCATCAATTCATCACGTCCGACCTCGCCCAAGGCGAATTGCTGGCGTACTTTTGCCTTTTCATCGTTTGGAATGCCTGACGGCATTGGGCCAGAGGGCAAAAAGATCGAGGGAATGAACCCGAATGTCCCAGCAGCCATCACAAGACCTGGAACAATCTTATCGCAAATGCCAAGGTAGATCGCGCTGTCGAATGTATTGTGTGACAAGGCAATTCCGGCGGCCATAGCGATGACATCGCGTGAGAACAAAGATAATTCCATGCCGGTTTGCCCTTGTGTGACACCGTCACACATTGCAGGCACGCCGCCCGCAACTTGGGCCGTGGCACCGTTTTCGCGAGCAACGCGGCGAATGATGTCAGGGTATTTTTCATAGGGTTGATGCGCGGACAGCATATCGTTGTAGGCGGTAACAACCCCAATATTTGGCGCGCGTCCCTCTATCAGTGCGTTTTGATCAGGAACAACACCCGCATAGGCATGCGCTTGGTTGCCGCAGCTAAGATGGGCGCGACGCGGGCCGTCTTGTGCGGCTGAGGCCATCCGTGCTTCGTAATCCGCGCGGCGATCCTTTGAACGTGCGATGATGCGTTCCGTGACGCGTTCGATGGTGGCATTTCGTGTCATGTCAATCTCCGCAGATCGTTGAAGGCCCTTGTGTTGAGCATCCTGTACCGTATCTTGTTAGCGCTAACAAGATGTCTGTACAAGAGAGCCTTGCATATTGCAACCTTCATTGCGTTCGGGTTGAAGCGCATCTTAAGAAACACTTATGGACGTCTGTCGCCCTGCATCTTATAGGGGGGATATGACACAGTTTTCTTATTCTACCATCCGACTTAAGCCAAACACCAATGCCCAAGCCATCAGATTTGGCGCGCCTTGGGTCTATGCCAATGAATTGGTCTTGGATCGCAGGGCCAAAAAGCTTAGCCCCGGTGAGGTGGTGATCGTCGAAGATACCGAACGCAAGCCATTGGGATTGGCCGTGGTCAATTTGAATTCCAAAATTGCTTTGCGGATGATTTCCAAAGACTTAGAGGCCGAGCTGGACACCGCGTGGTTTGCAGAAAAGATACAATCTGCGTTGCGACTACGTGAGATGATGTTTGATGCGCCGTACTATCGCCTCATTCATGCCGAAGCAGACGGATTGCCCGGTGTGATCATTGATCGCTTTGGGGATGTGGCGGTGGTGCAACCCAATGCCGCTTGGGCCGATGTTCGGATGGATGCCTTGTCTGAGGCGCTGGTCGAAGTGACAGGTGTCAAACACGTCATCAAAAATGCAAGTGGACGGACACGAAAGTTGGAAGGTCTGGATGAAGTGTCACAGGTGATCTATGGCCAAATGCCATCGGCGCCTTTGCCTGTCCCTATGAACGGAGCGACGTACTTCGCAGATGTGGCCGGTGGGCAAAAGACGGGGCTATTTTTCGATCAGCGCCCAAACCATGCGTTTGTGGCAAACCTGTCAAAGGGCGCACGGGTATTGGACGTGTTTTCCCATGTTGGAGGCTTTTCTTTGGCGGCTCTTGCAGGCGGCGCCGCATCTGCTGTTGCGGTTGATGGATCTGAGCATGCTCTTGACTTGGCAGGCCAAGGGGCTGCCGCGATGGGGATGGCGGATCGCTATGAAACACGCCGTGGCGATGCGTTTGATGTCTTGGC
>JALRHZ010000137.1 GCA_023259435.1 Paracoccaceae bacterium
CAAGGCAACACGCGAATGCAGGATATCTCCAACTATTACTATTTTTTTATTTTTCAAATCCCCGAGTTCTCCTTTTAGCGAATACGCATCCAGTAAAGCTTGGGTTGGATGTTCGTGGCGTCCATCGCCTGCATTTAAAACGGCACAGTTCACTTTTTGCGCCAATAGATCGACGGCGCCAGAATGGGGGTGGCGCACAATCAATAGATCAGGGTGCATGGCATTCAATGTCAGGGCTGTATCAATCAGGGTTTCGCCTTTTTTGATTGAACTTGCCTGCATGGCCATGTTCATCACGTCGGCCCCTAAACGTTTTCCGGCCAATTCGAACGAGGCTTGGGTTCGCGTCGAATTTTCGAAAAACATATTGATTTGTGTTAGCCCTGCCAGAACATCCGAGTGTTTTTGCGAGCGTCTGTTGAGATCAACATAGCTGTCGGCAAGATCAAGAATTTCTGTGATTGCTTCTGGGCGAAGGGGCTCGATCCCCAAGAGATGTCGTTCGGTAAATGCCATTATGCTCTCCGGCTGTTCCTGCGCTTATAATAAGAGGCGAAATTCAGGGCAAGGCGATTGCGACGATATCTCTTGCTTTGCCTCTTTTGTCTTTTGGGGGGACGGGCTAGGTTTGGTATATGGAATCGTATGAAGAATGGCTTGGTGCTTATGCAGCACTGGCGTGGCAAGTAGAATTGGGTGTTGAGGACGCGGTGCTGGACGCACCGATCAATCGCTATGACATTGCTGAGCCTGCTCCGATCGCAAAATCGACCAAGCCAAACGTACAAACGCCTGTCAAAGAATTGGATCCTACGGATTATGCCAAGGCAGCGGTCAAAGATATCCAAGATATAAACGCCCTGCAAAATGCGTTGAACGGATTTGAACATTGCGATCTGCGCAATGGTGCGCGCAATACTGTTTTTGCCGATGGCATCCCGTCTTCTCGGGTTATGATCATCGGCGAGGCACCGGGGCGCGATGAGGACCAACAAGGTAAACCTTTTGTTGGACGCGCTGGGCAACTTCTTGACAAAATGTTTGCAGCAATCGGATTGTCTCGCGCATCGGACCTAAGCGCCAAAGGCATTTACATCACAAATGTCATCCCTTGGCGACCGCCTCAAAACCGAGAACCAACCCCACAAGAAATTGCGATGATGGTTCCGTTTTTACAGCGTCATATTGAACTGGTCGCGCCAGAATTCATTGTTGTGATGGGCAACACGCCTATGTCTGCTTTGCTTGGAATGCGCGGTATTACTAAACATCGCGGAACATGGGGTATGTTTGACGGTAAACCTGTTCTACCCATGGTGCATCCGGCGTATTTGTTGCGCAATCCCATTGCCAAGCGCGATGCATGGGCAGACTTATTGTCTCTGAAAAAAAGGATGGAGGCCTAGATGTCTCGGATAGATGAAAGCAAAGAATTCATTCCAGTGCGGATTGCTGTGCTCACCGTTTCAGATACACGCAGCTTGGACCAAGATAAATCCGGACAGACCCTGGTCGATCGGATAACGGGGGCGGGTCACACCCTTGTTGATCGCAAGATTATTCAAGACGAACGTGACGAGATTGCTGCACAGCTGAGCGCCTGGGTGGCGGACGATACCGTTGATGTGGTCATTAGCACCGGTGGAACAGGTCTGACCGGACGCGACGTGACGGTTGAGGCGCACAGAGATGTCTATGAAAAAGAGATTGATGCCTTTGGCACTGTGTTCACCATAATCAGCATGCAAAAGATTGGAACATCTGCCATTCAATCCCGTGCAACTGGTGGTGTCGCGGGTGGGACTTACCTTTTCGCATTGCCCGGAAGCCCTGGTGCGTGCAAGGACGCTTGGGACGAAATTTTGGTTAAGCAATTGGATTACCGGCACCGTCCCTGCAATTTTGTAGAAATAATGCCAAGATTAGACGAACATTTGCGACGGAAATAACAGTTTCCAACGTACTACCTCTGGATTAAATCAAATTTCATCTACCTATTGTGGTAGTTTCAGTCACAAGGACATGTGTAATGCGCTTCTTTAGGCAGGCTTTGCTTGGGTTGGTTTTGGCCTCGTTGGCTTTGGGTTTGTTGGGGTATGCGGGACAGATGGTGCGCTCTGCCGTTTCTGAAAAAATGTCCCAAGAACCCCGTGTGCCCCCTGCGCGCGAGAGATCTTTTACCGTAAATGTTGTTCCAGCAGAGCCTCAGAGCATTGCCCCAATCTTGACCGCATTTGGCGAGGTCAAGTCCCGCAGAACGCTTGAGTTGCGCATGGCCACAACTGGCCAAGTGGTCGCGCTTTCGGAAAATTTCGTCGAAGGTGGCGAAGTGCGTGCCGGCGAATTTTTGGTGCGTTTGAATGATGCGGATGCACGGTCTGCTTTGTCACGGGCTGAGGCAGATTTTTTAGATGCGCAAGCAGAAGTTGCCGAAGCTGATCGTGCCCTGCTCTTGGCTCAGGACGAATTGAGCGCCGCACAGGTTCAGGCGCAGTTACGTGTTCAGTCGCTAGAGCGGCAAGCAGATCTACAGACCCGCGGTGTAGGAACTGCAGCCGCTGTTGAAACCGCCGAGCTTGCAGTGTCTTCTGCTGAACAAGCGGTGCTCGCGCGTCGCAGTGCCGTCAACCAAGCGCAGTCCCGCCGCGCGCAGGCCGATACACGGTTGGCGCGGATGCAGTTGGCTGTGGACGATGCACAACGGCGTTTGGATGATATGCAGCTGGTTGCCGAATTCGATGGGACTTTGTCCGGTGTGAGTCTTGTGCAAGGGGGCATCGTCGGCGCGAATGAGCGGCTTGGAAGTTTGATCGATCCGAAATCAATCGAAGTCGAATTCAAAATTTCAACCGAGCAATACACGCGCCTGTTGGATGACGCGGGCGAATTAATCGAGACACCTGTTCGGGTTGTCTTGGATGTTTTAGGAACTGACATCGTGTCCGACGCGGTTTTATCGCGGGGCAGCGGTTCTGTGGCGGATGGGCAAACCGGCAGAACCTTATTCGCCACCGTGACCGAAGCCAAAGGGCTTCAGCCAGGCGATTTTGTATCCGTCGAAGTTACCGAGCCTGAATTGCGGTTTGTTGTCCGCTTGCCTGGCACCTCGCTTAATGCGCGCAATCAGGTGTTGGCCTTGACCGAGGATGACCGCCTTGAACCGATAGAAGTGGCGTTGATCCGTCGCCAAGGCGATGACGTTCTGGTGCGTTCTCGCGATCTGATGGGACGCGAAATCGTGACACAGCAAACACCTGTCTTGGGCGCCGGTGTAAAAGTGACACCTTTGCGTGGCTCAGAGGCGCGTGAGTTCAAAGAGGTCGAAATGATCGAATTGTCCGATGATAGGCGTCAAAAACTGATTGCAGCTGTCGAAGGCAACACACGCATTCCAGCACAGGCCAAAGACCGCATCCTTGCTCAGCTAAAAGAAGACAAGGTTCCCGCTGAGGTCGTAAATCGACTTGAAAGTCGGATGGGGGGATAAGCGATGGTACGTGAAATTTCCAAATCGGCGTCCGGCTTTCTGTCATACTTTACGCGTCACAAAACCGCGGCAAACCTTTTGCTGCTGCTGTTGCTAGGTGCGGGTATTTTGACAATACCGAACATGCGCGCTCAATTTTTCCCTGATGTCGTGGTCGAAGGCGTATCAGTGAATGTACGCTGGGACGGTGCGGGCGCAGAAGATGTTGATGAAGCCATTGTCCAAGTGCTTGAACCGACATTATTGGCGGTTGATGGTGTAACGGACGCAAACTCGACGTCTCGTGAGGGCAGTGCAAGCATCCGGATCGAATTCGAGCCAGACTGGGACATGTCAAAGGCGTTGGGCGATGTCGAAAGCGCTGTGGATCAGGTTGGCACATTGCCAGAGGATGCAGAAGATCCGACGGTTGTCCAAGCGTCATGGCGGGACAGGGTCACAGATGTTGTGATTTCGGGTCCGCTTGGGGTCGAACAACTTGGGCTATACGCGGATGAATTGGTGTTGCGGCTATTTGCCGAAGGGGTGACGCGGACCACGGTTCAAGGTCTTGCGGCGCCCGAGGTGATGATCTCGGTCACCACGGCCAATTTGATCGCCTACGATATAACCATGCGCCAGATCGCAACTGCAATTGCCGAAGAGGTGAATGCAGATCCCGCAGGGGACGTATCAGGTGGCAATTCGCGTGTGCGGACAGGTGTGGAAAAGCGGTCTGCTGATGACATTTCGGGCATCATTTTGCGGTCCAATCCAGATGGGTCAACCCTGCGTGTCGGAGACGTAGCGCAGGTGTCGGTCGAAGGGGTGGACCGAATTCGCGCATATTATGTTGGGAACGACCCTGCGATTGCCTTGCGTGTGGATCGGTCGAACAAAGGCGATGCGATTGCCATTCAGCACACAGTTGAGCGTGTGGCGGCAGACCTAGAGCGCACCTTGCCGGAAGGGGCCAATATTGAACTTATCCGCACACGTGCCGAGTACATCACAGGTCGATTGAATCTGTTACTTGAAAACGGGATTATGGGCCTTGGCCTTGTTGTATTGCTGTTGTTTATGTTCTTGAACGCGCGCACTGCGTTTTGGGTTGCCGCGGGTATTCCGACCGCAATGGCGGCAGCGATTGCGATAATGTATGTGGCGGGTTTGACGTTCAATATGATTTCGCTGTTTGCCTTGATCATCACCTTGGGGATTGTCGTTGATGATGCGATTGTGGTGGGCGAACATGCCGATTTTCAGGCACGTCGCGGTTTGGGCCCCTATGAGGCCGCCGAAAAGGCAGCGCAGAGGATGGCCTTGCCGGTCATCGCCGCAACATTGACAACAATCATCGCCTTTTTTGGTCTTGTCGCAGTTGGTGGACGCTTTGGTAGTTTGATCGCGGATATTCCGTTTACGGTTGTGGCCGTTCTTGCGGCGTCATTGGTCGAGTGCTTTTTGATCCTGCCCAACCACATGGCGCACTCCCTTAAAGCGTCTCAGAAAGAACGTTGGTACGATCTGCCTAGTCGTGTGGTGAACAGGGGATTTGAGAAAGTCCGTGAAAGCCTGTTTCGTCCCTTTATGGGATGGGTCGTGCGAGCGCGCTATGTTGTAATGGCGGGTGTCATTGCTTTGCTCGCATCTCAGGTTGTCCTGTTCATTACGGGCGAAGTGAATTTCCGTTTTTTCAATGCGCCCGAACAATCGTCTGTGTCAGGGAATTTTGCGATGGTGTCGAGTGCCTCGCGTGAAGATACTGTTATGATGATGAACGAAATGCAGCGCGCAGTCGAGGCAACGGGAAAAGAGTATGAGGAAAAATACGGCACGAACCCGATTGTTTACGTTCTCGCCGAAGTTGGTGGAAATTCCGGACGAGGGTTGTCAGGGACGGAAAACAAAACGCCGGATCAACTTGGGGCGATTTCCATTGAATTGATTGATCGAGATTTACGGTCATATTCCAGTTTTGCTTTTGTTGCCGACCTCCAAGACGAAGTGCGCAAATTGCCCTTGACTGAAACTGTGTCCTTCCGCGGGTGGCGTTCTGGCCCAGGGGGGGATGCTTTGGATGTTCAGCTTTATGGCGCGACAGCAGAGACGTTGAAAGCTGCGGCAGAAGACTTAAAGACTGCAACTGCGCGCTTTCC
>JALRHZ010000138.1 GCA_023259435.1 Paracoccaceae bacterium
ACTGTCAAAGTCAAACCGCCAAGATGCGATCAAATCCCACGCGGCCTCATCGGGCCTGATACGGGCTTGTGTCAAAAGCTTTGCAGCCGCGAGGCGCGCTTCAAAAATATCGGTCTCCCATAGCGAACCTGCCAATGCCACACGCGCCTCGACTGTCATGGTCCAGCGCCAAGAGGTGGTTAAACTGTTCAACTCCGGATTTGGAACACCCAAGTAAACACGATCGACTTTGTGATAGGCACGCGCGCCTTCTGCGCGCTCTGGCTGCACATAGGCCTTTATTTGCGCAAGGGCTTCTTCGACAGTCGAAGGCGATGATGTGTCCATCTTATTCAACAGTCACAGATTTCGCCAAGTTGCGAGGTTGATCCACATCGGTGCCTTTCGCGATGGCGGTATAATAGGCCAAAAGTTGGGCAGGAATGGAATACAAGATCGGGTTGAGAACCTCATGCGTTTTTGGCATCTCTACACTGCGCCAAATTTCTGGTCCTGCCTCGGTAAGTCCTTGGGCATCGGACAAAAGGACGATTTTTCCCTTGCGCGCCATAACCTCTTGGACATTCGAGATGGTTTTATCGAACAGGCCATCTTTAGGAGCCATGACAACCACAGGCACCTTTGCATCTACCAATGCAATGGGACCATGCTTCAACTCGCCCGAGGCATAGGCTTCGGCGTGGATATAGCTGACTTCTTTTAGCTTTAAGGCGCCTTCATGGGCGAGAGGGTACATGACACCACGGCCCAAGAATAGAATGTCACGGGCTTCCGCCAATTTCCGCGACACCTTTTCGAATTTGTCCTTTTGATCCAACGCTGCATTCAAAACCATTGGTAGGTTGCGGAAATCGCGCGTTATCTCCAAAAGCTCTTCTTGTGAAAGGGTGCCGCGTTGTTGGGCAGCTTTCAGAGCCAGAGCCAAGAGAACCGCCAATTGACAGGTAAAGGCCTTGGTCGAGGCGACCCCAATTTCAACACCTGCATAAATTGGCAGCGCCAAGTCACTTTCGCGCGCGATCGAGCTTTCGGCGACATTTGTCACGGATAAAATCTGATCGGCTTTGCCAGCACAATAGCGCAGCGCCGCCAAAGTATCGGCGGTTTCCCCAGATTGGCTTACAAATAATGCCACGGTTCCTTTGGTGATTGGCGGTTCGCGGTATCTAAATTCCGAGGCAACATCCACATCCACCGGAATACCCGCCAAACGCTCGAACCAGTATTTGGCGGTAAAGCACGCGTAATAGGCCGTGCCACAGGCAACCATTGTCAGGCGATCAATTTTGTTGAATTCTAGCTCGCCAACGGGAAGGCAGGGTTGATTGTCTGACGTCAAATAATGATCGATAGCTTCGGATATGACGTTTGGTTGTTCATGGATTTCTTTTTCCATAAAATGTTGAAAGCCATCTTTGTCATAGCGGTTATTGTCGCCCCGTAGCGTGCGAATGTCCCGTTGCACTTGCGTGCCGGTTTTGTCCCATATGGAGACGCTAGAGCGGGTCAAGACCGCAAAGTCACCTTCTTCAAGATAGCTAAGCTTGTTCGTCATGGGCGCAAGTGCAATCGCATCAGAGCCGATATACATTTCATCGCTTCCGTATCCGATCGCCAAAGGAGAACCTTGACGCGCGGCGATCATAAGATCGTCTTCACCGTCAAAAATGATGGCAAGGGCAAAGGCCCCGTGCAATCGTTCAATCGCTTTCTTAGCGGCGTCAACAGGGGACAATCCATCGTCAAGATAGGCCGCAATTAGCATAGCAACAGTTTCGGTATCTGTGTCGCTTTCTGGGGTGAGGCCACGTTCCGCAAGCTCTTCGCGCAGTTCACGAAAGTTCTCTACAATACCATTGTGAACCACAGCAACGGGGCCGCATTTATGTGGGTGGGCGTTTTTCTCATTTGGTTCCCCATGTGTGGCCCAGCGTGTATGGCCAATACCGATTTTACCGGCAAGCGGGTTGTGCACCAAAAGATCGCTTAATTCCACAAGCTTGCCAACCGCGCGACGACGATCCAAAGACCCGTTTTGCAATGTCGCAATGCCCGCGCTGTCATAGCCGCGATATTCAAGACGCTTTAATGCATCGACCAAAATCGGCGCGACTTCGTGTTGACCTAATATTCCAACAATTCCACACATAATAAATTCGTCCTGTTTATTTGCTTTGCTTTGCTTTTTTCGCGCGCAATAGATCCATAAGCTTTGCGCCAAGGCCTTTTTTGTTGACTTGCTTTGATCGGCCAAGCGCCAAGTCACCGGTCGGAACATCTTCTGTTATGACGGACCCGCTTCCAGTCATGGCGCGGTCGCCCAATGCAACTGGTGCCACAAGCATGGTGTTTGACCCAACAAAGACATCATCGCCAATGCGTGTTTTGTGTTTAAACACACCGTCATAGTTACAGGTGATTGTACCTGCTCCGATATTCGAGGCTTTTCCGATTTCCGCGTCGCCAATATAGGACAGGTGATTGATCTTTGAGCCTTCACCAATTTGGGCGTTTTTGATTTCTACGAAATTTCCAACGCGTGTATTCTCGGCCAGCTCGGCACCTGGGCGCAGACGCGCGTAGGGGCCAACAACCGAGCCGCGTGAGACATGACACCCTTCTAGATGCGAAAACGCGCGCAGACGCGCGCCAGTTTCCACTGTGACATCAGGGCCAAACACGACATTCGGCTCAATCACAACATCACGACCTATGATGGTGTCAAAGGCCAAGACCACGGTTTCAGGCGCATGAAGTGTGACACCAGTCTCCATCAGTTCGGTCCGTGCTTTTGTTTGGAAATAGTATTCGGCCTCCGAGAGTTGCACGCGCGAATTCACACCCAGAGTTTCCTCTTCGTCGCATCGCACAACCGATGCGGATTTGCCTTCGTTTCGGGCAATTTCCACACAATCCGTCAGATAATACTCTTCAGAGGCGTTTTTATTCTCGATACTCTCGATCCACCGAAATAGGTTAGGGGCCGCGGCCGCCATAACACCACTGTTGCATAGGGTTATGGCTCTTTCTTCTGGTGAGGCATCTTTGAATTCAACGATTTTTTCCAAAGCGTCCCCAGAGGTCACAAGGCGTCCGTATCGTCCTGGATCTTTGGCGTCGAACCCCAATATAACCAGATCGGACTTGGCCCGTTCTTCTTTCATACGCAAGAGCGTATCTTCACCGATAAACGGGGTGTCGCCATACAGTACTACGACATCGCCCTGAAACCCGTCTAGGGCAGATTTAGCTTGGGCAACGGCATGTCCTGTTCCAAGCTGTTCCGTTTGAAGCACAACCTTTACATCAGGATCATAGTCTTTCGCCGCTCGCTCGACCTGTTCCGCGCCATGGCCCGCCACGACAATCACATGATCTGGGTTTAAATATGCTGCCGACCGCATCGCATGGACAAGCATAGGAGCACTGGCGATTTCATGTAAAACCTTTGGGAGGTCGGATTGCATCCGCGTCCCTTTTCCAGCCGCAAGAATAACCACTGCTATAGACATCAATAAATTCCACTCAACCGTTCAAACTGCCTTTTACCAAGGCTAGGGGGCAGTGCAACCGCTAAGGCGGTCACCTTTGGTTGCTATTTGAAATAAAAACTGGCAAGTTTTCGCCTAGGAGAGCATATGTATTCAGCGATTTTTGATTTGGATGGAACCTTGGCGGACACCAGCGGCGATATGATTGCTGCGGCGAATTGGTGTTTGGGTCAGTTGGATCTTGGGGGACGTAATCAAGAGACGTTTCTGGATCCTGTCAAAGATTTTGCGGTCGGAATGCAAGGCGGGCGGGCTATGCTGCGCCGTGGCCTGTCGCGCATAGGGGCGGTGGATGAAGATCACATCGCGCGGCTCTATCCCATGTTCTTAGAGCGCTACGGCGCGCATTTGTCAGACCACACACGCCTGTTTCCTTATGTTAAGGAAAAGATAGCCATGTTGAAAACGGCGGGCGTTCGCGTGGCGGTCTGTACGAATAAACCCGAAAAACTTGCCCTGAGCCTTTTGGATGATCTGGGCGTGCTTGACGATTTTGCCGCGGTTGTTGGGGCCGCGACCGTTGGGGTGGCAAAGCCAGATCCGAAACCTTATGTCGAGGCGGTTCGCCGCGCTGGAGGGCAGGTTCTACAATCGTGCATGATCGGTGATACACCAACAGATCACGACACCGCGCGCGCCGCCGGCGTTCCAAGTGTTTTGGTGGACTTTGGGGCATATGGGCCAAAGGTGGCAGACCTAAAACCTGATGCAATTTTGACTGATTTTCGGGACTTGCCAGAGGTCCTCGTTGCCATGATTGAGCTTAGTTCTACAAAGGCCTCGTGATCATTGGGTGAGTAGATCCGCTAGGATAGAGAACGGGTTCTCGTCCATCGCTGCGATGGCCATCTTTAGGTCATGGGCGTGCTGTTCTCCGATTTCGGGGTCAGCAAGTTGTTTGAATTTCGTGTACAGCTCTTTGGCCGTTGGCGGCGATGTGTGATCCCATTTTGGTTCATGCCAATCGCTTTGATGCACTTCTCCAGACTGCATTGTAAGTTTAACCTTTGCATAGCGGCGCAAAGGAAAAGCGGAATTCGCGTACGCGTCTTCAACAAAGGTCATTGACGCGGATAGGCGCAACACCTCGGGATCGTGCAATGCGTCACCTGTCAGATGGTCAGGGGATATAGTTCCATATTTGAGCGCAATCGCCGTTGGGAAGGATGTGGAATACTGGGCCTCTTCTGTCGTTTCGGGGCATTGCGTTGCCAAGCGTCGAGACTCGTGGAATGTTGCGATTTCAATTTCAGAGATATCTTTCGCGTCAATCGCATGTGTTGTCTTTAAAGAGAGGGCCGCCTCGATTGGCGCTTGGGCCCAACGGCACACGGGATAGGGCTTATAGTACTGCTCTTTGAGGTACCAGCGCTCGCCAAAGTCTTGCCAGATGTCGGGACGATCCTGTTCGACGGTAACCGCCGGTGCGCCGGTAAAGCCTGCTTGCGCCAAATGAAGGGCCGAGACCCCGCACATTGCGCCCCAGCCTGACCCGTCTTTTAGCATTGTTGGATGGTCAATACAGCGCATCATCTGGCTGCGCGGGCCGTGATATTCCGCAATTCCAAGTGCGTGGCGCGTCACGGTTTCGTCGAGTTTCAGAAAATATGCCCCCGCAGCGGCAACCGCAACCGCGCCCCAACTGCCTGATGTGTGGTAATCCGGCACGGTTGCATGTTGAACAATGGCCACGCGCGCGCCAACTTCGTATCCGACGATCAGGGCATCCAGAAAATCTTTGCCGCTCACCGGTGTGCTGTGTTGGTGTTCCAAAGCCAAGGCGAGAAGGCCGGAAATAACGGGGCACCCGATGTGTCCTTTTGCGGGGTTAAAGCCATCGTGACCATCAAGCGCATCAATGGTCATCCCAAGCGCGAGGGCAACCCCTTCGGCGGAAGCGCTATTTTGATGAAACACCATTGGGACAGTGCCGCCATGGGCCGTGGGTGCGTAAGCGTTTATAATCTGTGAAAGACGCGTGTGACGGGCGCCTAT
>JALRHZ010000139.1 GCA_023259435.1 Paracoccaceae bacterium
GCGTCACCGCTCGCGGGCAAAGAAATCAGCCTCATGTTGGACGAGTCTGCATCAAGAGATCGCGTACACACAACTGAAAAAGTCGCGTTTCTAGGTTTTGCAAAGTTAGATTTAGATGTCTCGAAAACAGTTGATCAGGAGACGCTCGCTGACCTGTCGAATTTGGAATATACCATGTCTATATCGAATATCTCAGCTGTACCCGAGGCCGTCTCGGTCACAAATGTGTCTGACATAGTGTCACAAGGTGCGACGACACAGGACATGACAGCAAATCTAGTGGGGCCAAGAGGTGACACAAACCAAAACGCGCGCTTGGATGTAG
>JALRHZ010000140.1 GCA_023259435.1 Paracoccaceae bacterium
TCCTATCATGTAGACGCGTTTGAGTTTGATGACGGTCAGGATATTTCGAACACAGTGACATTTGACATCGAAGGGGTCGAGTTGTCCGATACGGCGTCAACCATCCTTACCCAAGTCAACGAGATAGAAATCATTAAAACGGCGAAATTAAATGGGGTGCTTGTAACAGACACCACAAATGCGCGTGCGGGCGATACGATCACCTATGATTACACAGTCAAAAACATAGGGAATACCACCGCCAAAATTGAAACCATCTCAGATAATCATGAAACAGCGGCTGGGACTGTAACGATCCAACCGGCATTGGTGGTGTTAAATAACACCAGCGGTCAGAGCCAAGATACAAATCCAACCGACATGGTTATCGACCGCCTGTACCCAAATGACACGGCTGTCTATGAATGGTCCTACGAGGTGACTGTTGAGGACATCCAATCGCTGCAATAATCTCTGTCATATGTCGTAAACAGGCCTGATAAATTCCCTGTCCCAACCATAATCCGTGGGGAAAATCGAAAGGATCGCACATGACCACCTCGCAATTTGACGAAGACCTGTTCCTAAAGGGCCTAGACCAGCGCAAAGCAACTCTCGGAGCGGACTATGTCGAGAAAAACCTCGCAGCCGCAGATGATTTCACGCGTCCCTTCCAAGAGGCCATGACGGCATGGTGTTGGGGATTCGGATGGGGCGATGAAATCATCGATGCGAAAACGCGCTCGATGATGAACCTCTCTATGATTGGTGCACTGGGTAAAATGCACGAATGGGAAATCCACTGCAAAGGCGCGCTCAATAACGGCGTCACCGTCGAAGAAATCCGCGCAATCATTCATGTGATCGGCATCTATTGTGGTGTGCCTCAGTCCCTTGAATGCTTCCGCGTTGCGCGCAAAGTCCTAGAGGAACGCGGCCTACTTTAACGCAACCCCTCACGATATTTCTTTGATATCGAAATACTCTGGGGGTTTGGGGGCAAAGCCCCCATGGACACCTTATTAAAAACATAAGACCAAACAAAAACGGGGCCGATGAAATCACCGGCCCCGTTTTTTCATTCTGTAGAGTCGTCTAAAAGTTCAACGACAGGTCTTTGTGAACCGCAGTACAAGACGCAAGGTAGAGCGCCTGCTCACGGCTTAGCTTTGGTTGCACGCGGGCGCCTATTGTGCCCTTCAAAGCGTCAACATAGGCTTCTAACCCAGGACGAAGTTGTGTTTGTGCCGCAGCACGCCACTCCTTTTGCCCCTCATAGGCCGCAATAGCTTCGTCAAAGGCTTCCAGAGCAGCTTCACGGTCTTTCTTCCGCTTGCCCATCGCCTTTTTCACATCACCCAAAGCATCCTTTACGTCATCCGCTCCGGCAACGTTTCTAAAGGTGCGCTCCAATTGTTTCGCCGCTTCTTCCGCGTCTGGGAAATCAGCCGTCTCAAGAACGGTGCGCAAGGCATAAAGCTCTCCTTCAAGGGCCAGATAAGCTTGGGTTGCATCCAGCATCGCAAGCACCTCTGCGGCATCCTCGAATGCCCCGTCACCGCTTCTGCGATAGGAATTACGCGCTTTGGTTTCCGCATCCGTCAGCTTCTTGAAGGTTTGATAGGCATCTTTCCACTCAAGCGGAATTTCACCCGCCAAGTGATCCGCTTCGGCCTCTAATGCAGCAATCTGAGTTTCAAGATTCATGCGTCTGGTGGCGGATGCATCGTCTGGCAAACGGCGCAAGACCAGTTCAAGCTCTTCTTTTTCTGCATTCGCTTGTCGGATAGATTTTTCCAACGCACGGACCTGTGTCAAAAGAGGTCTGAACTCTGGCTCTGCTTGCGACACGGCATCCACTGTCACGGTGATGTCGTCCAAAGAGCCTATGGCATCCTCAGCGTCGCCAATCGACGATGTCAGCAGCTTTGTGACATCCTTGGGCATACCGTCCAAGTTGATGCTTTTCGCAGCCTCAATCGCAGCAATCGTCGCCCCACCATCTTTTGCAAGTTTGTCCATGACAAATTGATCCAGACAGAATTGCAGACGCGGGTTACGCGGGGGTGGCGCACTGTCCGATAGAAAGCTTGATCTATTCGGCAGATAATTCACCAACTGCGGGTAGAGCCCCACAATGGTCAGCGCAATCAGCTGCAATGTAATAAAGGCGATAACCCCTTTATACATTTGAACCGTTTTCACCACCGCCGGTGCCACACCGCGTAAATAGAACAGGGCAAAGCCGAACGGGGGCGTCAAGAACGAGGTTTGAATATTCAAACCAATCATCACACCTAACCAAACGGCCGTGATGTTCGCAGATGGATCGGCCAACAGAATTGGCGCGACAATCGGCACAACAACAACGGCAATCTCGATGAAATCAAGGAAGAATCCCAGAATAAAGATCACCGCCATCACGATGATAAACTGCGTCCAGAACCCACCTGGAAGACCGTTTAGAAAGTCGCGCACCAACTCTTCTCCGCCAAAGGCGCGGAAGGCAGCCGTTAGCATCGCAGCCCCTAGAAGGATGACAAAAACAAGCGCTGTTGTTTTTGCAGTTTCCATCATCACGCCGTGCAATGTGTTTTCGATGTTCAAAACACGTATGCCGCTCCATGCGATGCCCACCACAAGACAGACAGTGCCCAGAACGCCAATCCAGATACCGGTCATATCATCGGCACTATCTGCGGCTTTGACGTTCATGTCGTAATTGGCAAGCGCAAAGGCAATAATGCCAATCCCGATCAGCGCAAGAAACGCAGGGTAATATAGCTTGTCCTTGTTTTCGGGAAGTCGATATCCGGCCATGACCATAGCACCGGCGGCACCGATGGCTCCCGCTTGGTTCACGGTTGCAATGCCTGAGATGATCGAGCCAAGCACCAAAAAGATCAGGGCAAGGGGGGGAACCAAGGTCAATAAAACACGGCCGATAAACTTACGGTCATATGCTCCTTCAAACGGGACAGCTGGCGCTGCAGATGGTTTCAGCAGGGCAAAGACCAAAATATAGACCATGTAGATTGCAACCAAGAGCAATCCGGGCACAAACGCCCCCAAGAACATCTCGCCTGCCGAGGTTGAACTGACGTCAAATACGCTTGGCATCTGCAACTCGCCTGTGGCCTCCTTGTACAACGCCTTACGCGCGGTCGAGGCCTGATCCGTGGCCGAGGCCAATTGGTCCGCGAGAATGATTAGAACGATAGAGGGAGGAATGATCTGTCCCAATGTGCCCGAAGCCGCAATCGTGCCCGTTGCAAGAGACGGGGAGTAGTTGTTTCGCAACATCGCGGGCAAGGAAATCATCCCCATCGCAACAACGGTGGCCCCAACGATACCCGTCGTCGCCGCCAAAAGAGCGCCCACAAACACCACCGAAATACCCAAGCCCCCCGGAACAGGTCCAAACAACTGTGCCATGGTGACCAAAAGATCCTCGGCAATTTTAGACCGCTGCAGCATGATCCCCATGAAAATGAACAACGGGATCGCAATAAGGGTATCTCGTTCGACCTCCCAATAGACCCCCCTGAGGTTCAGCACCCCAGCCGAAAGCCATTCAGACGGGCCGCCAGAATGAAAATAGGCGTCTGTGTTGCCAGCAAAAAGATAACCGCTAATTGCCGCAAGAACGATTGTGATGATTGCCGCGCCGGGTAGGGCAAAGGCAACCGGATACCCTGACCCCAAAGCAGTGGCCATGATAACGATGAGAACAAGTAAGAAAAAGAGTTCCATGATGTTTGACCTTAGTGTGAGACAGGGGCAACTTCGCGTTTGCCCGGTTCGTTGCGGGCGTCGGCGACTGCTTCTAGGAAGTAGCTAACAAATTGGATCAGCATTGTGATCGCAAAAAGACCAATGAATGCGGCCATTTGGTATTTGACATACATCCCTGCGCTTCCGGCCTGTGAGACCTCAAATGTCGCAATAGGAGAGTTGATCATCGACTGTTTGCCATTCATGCCAACCAACAAAATTACCCAAGCGGTGCTCATGCCTAACAAGATCGTTCCAAAGGCATTCACGCGGCCTTTTTGGCTTGGGCCGAACCCTGCATATAGGATGTCAACGCGCACATGGCCTTCGTCAAACAGGGTATAGGCAGAGGCAAACAAAAAGAGCGCCGCATACCAATAGCGCACCAAATCGCCCATGAACGCTTGTTCATATGAGAATACGAAACGCGTAATCACGATTAAAAGCTCGGCCACAACAATCAACAGGGCCAACCATGTGAACCCAAGGGTGCGTGTGAACAAGGCAACCACAAAGCCCAATACAATCAGAGGAACGTGAACATATGGCCCTAAAAACGCCGATCGGCCAAAGCCGCGCGCGATATTCTCGCCAAAGAGACCTTCTAGGAGGTTTTCAATCCGCATAAAGGCAATGGCTGCATCTGCGATACCGACGAAAAACACACTCCAAAACAGGGCGCGTATCAAATAGACATTGAAATTGTGGATGCGCATTGCCTCGTGTCGCAGGGCAGGGGTGCGCGATTTAACAATAAACCCCGCAAGCCCAAGAGCGACGACATAGACGGCCAAAGGCACCATGCCTGCACTTCTGGTTTCAGGTGAAAACAAATCCCCAATTTGACCAAATCCAAATCCTACGTTGAGGATATTGTTGATCACAAATGCGGCTAGGACAGTAAGACTTCCCCACGCAAAGAAACGCACAATCGGTGCATTTGCTCCTTCTACGTGCGGGTCAGTGGAAACATGAGCCATTGGTCCCCCAATAGAGTGAAAGAATTTTGCAAAACGGGGCCTGCAAGCATCTTACAGGCCCCGTGATCAATACCGTTAATATGAACTTAGATGTCCAAGATACGGTTACGCTGTGATACGAATGTACCTTCTAGAGCGGCAATCGAGCCACCGATTTCACGAAGCTTTGCTTGTCATCGATTTTTGCTGCAAGTGCTGAGTGATCACGCGTTTCTTCGAACACTTCTGCAGCGCCTTCACCGAATGCATCCCAAATGTCGTCGTTGAATGCGCGGACTTCTACGCCTTGCTCTTCGACAAGCTTGGTGAGGTATTCACCGTTTTTCGCCATCGCTTCGTCGTGCGCGGCTGCATGCTCTTCGTTGGCTGCGGCTGTGATTACGGCACGCTCCCAATCTGTTAGGCTGCCCCACCATGATGCGTTTAG
>JALRHZ010000013.1 GCA_023259435.1 Paracoccaceae bacterium
AAGCAGGCGCAAACCGCGACGCAACAGATGCAGAAATTTCTGGCGCGACTTATGCAGATGGTTTGGGCACAGCAGTTGCCGGTGTCTTTGGCGGTCTTCCAAACACATCCTTTAGCCAAAACGTAGGTATCGTTGGCATGACAGGTGTCATGAGCCGCCATGTGGTCACAATCGCAGGGATCATCATGGTTGTGTGTGGATTGGTTCCAAAAGTGGGCGCATTGATTGCGTCAATGCCATTGCCTGTCTTGGGCGGCGGTGTGATCGTCATGTTCGGCATGGTCGCAGCAGCCGGTATGAATGTCCTGACCGAGGTCAAGATGAACCGTCGCAATATGATTATCATTGCGCTATCACTTTCTGTTGGCTTGGGCCTTAACCTTGTGCCATCAGCGGTACAATACATCCCCGGCATTTGGAAAACACTAGCCACCTCTGCTGTTGCACCAACAGCGTTCTTGGCAATCGTGTTGAACCAAATCTTGCCGCAGGATATGGACTAAATCCCAAAACGCGCCCCGATATCTTTTGGGGCGCGTCAGAAAAAGGGTTGATTTTCATGTCATGAAGGTCAACTCTAATTCAATGAACTCAATCACATCCATAGAATTTCACTCTCACGAACAAGTTGCTTTTCACCGAAGAGAGCTTGCAGTGATTATGTCGTTATACGGTCGCATGGTGGCCGCGGGCGAATGGCGCGACTACGGGATTTCATCGCTCAAAGACGTGGCTATTTTTTCCGTGTTCCGACGCACCGCAGAACATCCCCTCTATCGGATTGAAAAACGCCCCAAACTTAGGCGCGCGCAAGGCGAATATGCAATTATTGGGATGGATGGTCAGATTCTGAAAAGGGGACATGATCTTAAATCTGTCTTGCGCATTCTCGAACGCAAATTGATCCGAAGCGTGGACCTATAACAGCGGATCCCCCAGTATTTTTTATCATTTTGTATAAGGCAGGGCAATTACAGGAACTTTCGCCTATCGCCCTCAAACACCTTAACGTTTTGCCGTTTAGTGACATGTCCCAATGCGGGATATGAGACAACGTCACGCAAAGGGCCGCCTATGAAGTTTTCAAGAATCTTTGGATCGAATTCGTCGTCTTCAACTCTTAAAGAAGTGACCGAAAAGATTGGACAATTAGGCGTCTCGATTGCTGGTGTTTCTGGAAATGTTCACGACACATCTACGGAGCTGGAACAACAGGCCACGATCCTGGACAGCTTAGCAGCAGGCGTTTCCCAGATTGCACAACAAGCGCGTGCCTCCTTATCATTTGTTCAAAATTCCTCTGAACTGGCTCAGACTGCCCAAAGGGTGTCTCAAACGATGTCCGATGAGTTGGGACAGACCCTTGTACAAGCGACAGACTTGGCAAGCGGAGTAAAAGATATCGGCCAAAGGTTAGATGGCATTCAACTTACTCTAAGCAAAGTGCGTGAGATATCCTCCGAAATTGAAAGCATTTCCCAACGCACCTCGCTTTTGTCTTTGAACGCCACAGTCGAAGCAGCGCGCGCAGGTCAAAGTGGCAAAGGGTTTCAGGTCGTTGCGGCAGAATTTAAGGCATTGTCCGAATACACTTCCAAGTCGACCATTGAAATTTCTGATACATTGGACGCATTGACCAAAGAGATTCAGACCCTTGCGAAATAAACCCAAGCTTCGGTTTCGACTGCCACCGCATTAGAGGAAAACACCCAAGGCATTGGAACACGTCTCTCGGACATGCCAAACTCTCTTGAGAATGTCGTTTCCGCGCAACAGTCAATTTTGATCAACTTTCGAGAAATTGGAGACGCCGTTGACAAGATTGAAAGCGAGACCCAACACCTGTCTACTGGGTTGCGAAACTCAACGCATAATGTGCAGGATGCCAATGAAGAGTTGGATGTGCTGCGCGATCTCTCTGAATACATCATTTCACAAACATCAAAGCTTGGGTCCGCGTCATCAGATACACCCTTTATCCAAGCGGCTCAGTCCACTGCAAAACAGATCGGTGAAATTTTTGAAACCGCAATCAAAAACAACGAGATAATCACCTCTGATCTTTTTGACAGAGATTACGCGCCGATCCAGGGCACTGATCCGCAACAGTTCTCTACACAATACTTGCGGTTTTTGGATCAGGTCTTGCCAGACGTTCAAGAACCTGTCCTTGAGATCTCTGATCGCATGGTCTTTTGCGCGGCCGTTGACGTGAATGGCTTTTTGCCAACACACAATAAGAAATTCAGCCATCCGCAACGCCACAGCGATCCCGAATGGAATGCGGCGCACTCTCGGAATCGCCGCATTTTTAATGACCGCGTTGGATTGGCTGCGGGCCGGAACACAGACCCGTTTTTGGTTCAGGCCTATCGCCGTGACATGGGCAATAATGAATATGCGTTGATGAAAGACGTCTCAGCCCCTATTTTCGTCAATGGTCGTCATTGGGGCGGCGTCAGGGTGGCCTATCGCGCCTAAGAGGTGCGTGCCGAACTGCCTCGCAAATGTATAGGGGATTTGGATAGAGGTATATCTTTTTCTGGAAAAGAACAAAATGTGAACATATATTGACATCATGTTCTCAGAATTATCTGCACTGTCCAATTTTACATTTCTCACAGGGGCGTCACACCCTGAAGAATACATGCAACGTGCCGCCCTTATGGGGATGCCCGCCTTGGCAATTGCGGATGTGAATTCTGTGGCGGGCATCGTGCGTGCCCATACCGAAGCAAAACGAATCGCGCGCTTGGTGGCGGAACGACAAAGGGCACCCGTGTACGGACCACCCCGCCCTGATCATATTCCGCCTTCGCCAAATTCTGTTGCTATTGAAAATACACCACGCCTGATCCCAGCCGCCTGTCTAGAGTTTAGCGAGGGCTTGTCGATCACGGCCCTGCCCATGAACCGGAGGGGATGGGCCAACCTGTGCCGGCTGTTGTCTCGTGGACGTTTACGCGCAGACAAAGGGCATTGTCTGTTGCACCTGTCTGATCTGTTTGAACGGGCAGAGGATATGATACTCCTGCTGCACCCGCCCCAAGACGCGCTACAGATGCAAAGCGGCGCGGGCAGTTGGTGGCAAAATGCACAACGGGTGACGCGCCGCTGTGGCACGGCGTGCTATCTCATGATTGTGCCAAATTATGACGGCCAAGACACTCACAGGATACAGACGCTTAGCAAATGGGCACAACAGCTCAATATTCCCCCTCTGGCAAGCGCACGCCCCCGCATGCATCATGGACGCCGCCGCCGCTTGGCCGACGTCCTGACCGCCATACGACTTGGAAAGCGCGTCGATCAACTTGGCTATGATGCTCAAGTGAATGCCGAAAATAGATTGCGGAGTGATGTGGAAATGCGCCGCCTCTTCGCCTCTTTCCCCACAGCCATCGAAACCGCCATCACCGTTGCACACAGCCTGACGTTTTCCTTGGATGAACTGTCCTATGAATACCCCTCTGAGGTCAGCCAAGGACAAACCCCAACGGACCGATTAAAACACCTTGCCTATGCTGGGCTAAAGTGGCGCTATCCTTATGGCGCCTCTGAAAAGGTCCGCAAGATGCTGGATCATGAACTGACCCTCATCGCCAAACTAAAATATGAGCCCTACTTCCTGACAGTCCGCGATGTGGTGCACTTTGCCCGCTCTCGCAACATCCTATGTCAGGGCCGTGGCTCTGCGGCCAATTCTGTTGTTTGCTATTGCCTTGGGATCACCTCAGTCAGCCCAGAGATCGGTACAATGGTCTTTGAGCGCTTTGTCTCTGAAGCGCGCGATGAACCCCCAGATATCGACGTCGATTTCGAGCATGAACGCCGCGAAGAGGTGATCCAACATATCTATGAAACCTATGGACGACATAGAACGGGCATCTGTGCCACCGTCATCCATTATCGCGGCAAACGCGCCATCCGCGAAGTGGGAACCGCCATGGGGCTCAGCCAAGACACACTTAGCGCACTCTCCTCACAACTTTGGGGATTTTTTAGCTCCAAAGGTCTAGAGGACGAACGTATGCGTGAAATCGGTCTGGATCCAACGGACCCCTACCTACAGCAAACCCTTGCGTTGATTTATGAAATAATCGGTTTTCCTCGCCACCTAAGCCAACATGTGGGCGGCTTTATCATGACCCAAGACCGTCTGGACGAATTGGTCCCCATCGAAAATGCCACAATGGAAGGGCGCACTGTGATCTGTTGGGACAAAGACGACATCGATGCGCTTGGCATTCTCAAGGTCGATGTTCTGTCGCTTGGGATGTTAACCTGTCTCCGCAAATCCTTTGATCTTATGCGCCAACACGTGGGCCAAGATTACACCCTTGCAACCCTGCCGCCCGAGGATAGCAAAGTCTATGACATGCTGTGCCGCGCCGACAGCATTGGGGTCTTTCAGGTGGAAAGCCGCGCACAGATGAATTTCCTCCCCCGTATGCGCCCCCGTACGTTTTATGATCTGGTGATCGAAGTGGCCATCATCCGACCCGGACCCATTCAGGGCGATATGGTCCATCCCTATATCCGGCGTCGCAATGGCGAAGAACCCGTTAGTTTTCCCTCAGATGCCTTAGGCGACGTTTTGGGTAAAACCCTTGGGGTCCCCCTGTTCCAAGAACAAGCCATGCAAATTGCCATCATCGGCGCAGGCTTTACACCGGATGAGGCCGACCGCCTGCGCCGCTCATTGGCGACCTTCAAGAAACATGGAAACGTCAGCGAATTTCACGACCGTTTTCTACGCGGGATGAAGGCCAACGGCTATGACGACGATTTTGCCCAACGGTGTTTTTCACAAATCGAAGGGTTCGGCTCTTATGGCTTTCCCGAAAGCCACGCGGCAAGCTTTGCCCTATTGGTCTATGCCAGCGCATGGATCAAATGCCATCACCCCGGTATCTTTGCTTGCGCTCTCCTCAATTCTCAACCCATGGGGTTTTATGCACCAACGCAAATCATTCGTGATGCCCGTGACCATGGGGTAGAGGTCCGCCCTATAAGCATCAATGACAGCTATTGGGACAATGTCATGGAACCTGACGGACGGGGTGGTCTGGCCCTGCGTCTTGGGTTTCGGCAGATCAAAGGATTGAAAGAGGAAGATGCCTGTTGGCTCACCGCGGCGCGTGGCAACGGATATCATTCGGTTGCAGATGTCTGGCGCCGTGCTGGATTGGCGGCGCACCTTTTGGCGCGTCTGGCCGAGGCCGATGTCTTTGCCGATATCGGGCTGACACGCCGAGACGCGCTTTGGGAGGCCAAGGCGCTTTTGCCAAAAGCACCTCTGCCCCTCTTCTCGCGCGATATGGATGGCGAAGTCATTCACGAAGCCAAGGCCCACTTGCCAGAAATGACCCTTGGGGAACATGTCGTAGAAGATTATGTGGCTACGCGGTTCTCACTCAAGGCGCATCCCATTGCACTTTTGCGCAAGATACTGACCCCCAGTTGGGATCAGTATAAAGAAATCTCTGACAGAGACTAGGCTGTAACCCTCAGCACAATTTTCCCAATATGTCCGCTACTTTCCATATGCGCATGGGCCTGCGCGGCATCAGCCAAGTCAAATTCGCTATCCATAACCGGTCCAATTTTGCCACCCGACAGCAAAGGCCAGACATTTTCAAGAAGGCTCTCGGCGATCTTAGCTTTGGCCAAATCCGACTGTGGGCGCAGGGTGCTTCCGGTAAAGGTCAAGCGGCGCATCATCAGTTGGGCAAAATTCACTTCGACTTTTGGACCTTGTAGAAAAGCAATTTGAACAAGACGCCCATCATCCGCCAGAGCAGATAGGTTTCGCGGAATATACGATCCGCCAACCATATCCAAAATCACATCTGCGCCGCCCATCTCTTTCAAAACGGGCACGAAATCCTCAGACCGATAATTAATGGCACGCTCGGCCCCAAGATCCAAACAAGCGGTGCACTTGTCGTCCGATCCTGCCGTCACCACAACACGCGCGCCAAATTCTCGCGCCAATTGGATTGCTGTTGTGCCTATGCCAGAAGATCCCCCATGGATCAAAATCGTTTCCCCCGCTTTCAAACCGCCACGTTGGAACACATTAGACCACACTGTGAAATAGGTCTCTGGCAAACACGCCGCATATTTTAACGACATGCCTTTGGGAACAGGCAAACAATGGGCAGCGGGCGTCGCCACATATTCGGCATAGCCCCCACCTGGCAACAAGGCACAGACCTGATCCCCCACGGCCCAGCCGGACACACCAGATCCAATGGCCACAACCTCGCCCGAGGCCTCAAGCCCGGGCAGATCGCTTGCCCCTGCGGGTGGATTATAAAGGCCCGCACGTTGCAATGCGTCAGGGCGGTTCACACCGGCATAGGCCACCTTGATCACAACCTGAGCATGGTCCGCTGTGGGCATGGGACGCGTTGTTTCTTGCAACACCTCTGGGCCACCGGGCTGGGTGATTTCTATGGCACGCATGGAATTGCTCATTTTTGTCCTCTCTGTCCTGGATAGCGCCCGAACGGTAACTCTTGCGGCGCCTTGATTTGAGACAAAATCCACTTTGGCCCCGCAAAGACAGCATTTAACGCCTTGCTGTTGGCCATCTGACCTTTGTACTTTTCGAATTGCATTACATTCTCAATACGACGATCCAGAAAATCCCAAGTATCCTGATGGTCCTCGCTGGTGTCACCCAACCAATACAGCACCGTTGCACTATACACCGCCGAGAGCGTGGCACGCTTACTGTACCAATTATAATCGTCGGACGTGTCCCCCAATGTTGTCCAAATCGCATTGCAGGTGCCCCACACCAAACGCGCGCCCTCAGCAGCATTCATAGGAAGTGCAAACAGTGTTGTACCTCGTTGGACCAACTCTTTGTCCTCAACAGCCTCAAGCCTATACCGAACACCCGCTGTAATCCGATCCCGAAACTTGAGCACAGACAAATCCGCGGCGTGCAGGCGTGCGATCATCGCGGCATCGCCCGATTTGTGATAGGCGACGGCCAGATCCAACGCCCCACGCGGGCAAAAAACGCGCGCGTGTGATTCGTCAACGCCGATATCAGAACAGGCCATTTTAAAGGCTAGGTCAGACCATCCATCAAACGAAACATGTATTTTTATGGCCTCTAACAGGCGGTCTTGTATGTCAGACTGCGGTTCAGTCATCTTAAATCTCCTGCTGTGGTGCTGCCCTAGACATAGCGCATCTTCGCTGCTATAGGACAAATTCCTGCTATCTAACGCAACTTTAAACTAGAAAGGTGGTGACAACCACATGCAGGTTAGTGTTCGCGACAATAATGTCGATCAGGCGCTTCGTGCCCTGAAGAAAAAGCTACAGCGCGAGGGTGTGTTTCGCGAAATGAAGCTCAAGCAGCATTTCGAAAAACCGTCCGAGAAAAAAGCGCGCGAGAAAGCTGAAGCGATCCGCCGTGCCCGTAAATTGGCACGCAAAAAAGCACAACGCGAAGGTATGCTATAAGCAGATCTTTATCGTGCTAAGAATCTTAAACCCCTGCGTCGCCCGCGGGGGTTTTCTTTTTGATGTCCTCTAACTTTGTGTCCACGCCACATGTGCGGCCTGATTGCTCGTTCATGTGAACGTTTGGGGTTTAACGGAACCAACTACGCCCGTTTTAGTCGAATTTCGGTTTCACTTGTTCTTTCTTGTGTCAAATTCGACAAAGTTCCAGCCTCCTTGTCTTTAAGAAACTCTTCAGTTTTGTATTCAAAATCAAAAGGTAATTCTTCAAGCTTTGGATCCATTTTTCGGATTATATCGAACACTGAGAAGGACCTTCGCCTATAAGAATCATCAAAAGACAGTGACAAAGAAATCAATTTCCTACTGGAAAAAGGAGACATATAAAAGTTACGCCACAGCGCAGGAAAAGTCGCTCCAACTGTGGAATTATAATAGATTTCTAGGAACATAAAGTCCGCTGCTTTTTCCATGGCATTATCGGGAAGTGTTTTCTGCCACCGCGCGAAATCGGGTGTGAATTTCCTCACTACGTGGCTATCAAATTTCTTGAAAGGCGTGATCAAAAGGCGTTTGATTTGCCATCCGAAATTTTTCCATTGGGACTTTTCTTGAAATACATACACAGCGCGCAAAATATCTGTGTGGTGTCCTCTCAAGACGACAGAGCCGTCAATTAAATCGTTTACTACGCCGTTTAAATACTCTGTTGGCGCTGTCGCCTCTACACCAAAGGTAATGTTAAAAGCCCTTTGAACTTTGTTGAGTTCCCATTTTTTGGGATTATGGTTTTCGCGATCATGAACTTCCAACTGTCGGCCATACAATTCGGTTAATGCTGCTGCAACTTGACTATCTCGCCATGTGCTCCAATTGTTAATATGCGTGTAAATTTGATCAATTTTTCCTAGGAAATTTCGTGCGGCGCCCAACAGGATACGACTATCTTGTCCGCCCGTAATGGGCATAGAAACAGGATGGCGGTCTGCAATTTTTTCAATATTGAATGAAAGCCGACTAATTATCTCTTCATACGTTCGATCATACATGTTGTCTTCAACTGCAAAAACTTCATCTTTCGGCCAAAAGCGTTTTGTTTCAAATGTATCTAAGTCCAAAAAATAATTTGGATTAAGTCGTTTCACAGTGTCGTCAGCGGTATGAAAAAGTGAGAGCTTGCCCCCCTCGTCACGGATAAGGTCAAAATCAAAAAGAGGATTTGGTCGGACTGGCCGCTTCAGTGCTAGTAGAAGGGATGCCGCAACGTATTTATCCTCACTATTATAAACAACACCAATCATACCTGCAGGGTCACAATACAATCGGGTTGCCCCATTATGCCAAATGATAAAAGCGTATCGACCAGCTACATTCACCAAATAGCGTTCCCAATCGTCCCAAAAGCTCGAACTACTTGCGCTAATTGGCAGGGTACTGTTGTCCTCAGTTATCAGTTTTTCCTCATCAACAGCTACACCCAAAACGTATCCGATTTGAGTACCTGCTTGGTCCATCAAAGGGTAACGAGGCAGAGCATTGCCGGTATGTAAATGCCAATTACCGACTTGAACGTGGGAGAACGAAAAAATGTCTTCTTCGGTTCGAGACAGACAGTATTGATATCGAAACGCAGTGGCAAAAAAGCTTTTCTTCAGCGGCCAATTTCTCTCGGCTTGGAACATATAAACCCCAAAAAAAATATTATTAAAGTTATGTTAATAATACTTAATGGTAATTTTATGGCAATGTAATTATACTAACGTTATGTTTCGCAAGCACAACGCGAAGGTATGCTATAAGCAGATCTTTATCTTGCTAAGAATCTTAAACACCTGCGTCGCCCGCGGGGGTTTTCTTTTTGAACTCGGGACACAATCAATGCGCATGCACAACAAAAGGTATAACAAAAAGCTAAATAGAGTGGGCAAAGATGTGATCGGACTCATAAAGCCTTTGCTTGCGAGTTGAAGATCGTCTGAAACTTGTAGTTTTTCCAAGAATGCCTTTAGCGGCTTACCTCGTAAAACGGGGCGGCACGGTTTGGCGACAAAATCGTTGGCAGCAATTTGTGGTAAAGCCTCGACCAGCGCACTTCGTGCATTATGAGACAAAGTTCCAAGGGCCATTGGCCCGGGTAGAAAGCTTTCAGTCAAAGCGCCGTTTGATGTCAGAATGCTATGGTCTTTTAATGCGACATGAAAATATGAAATATCATTTTTTGGACGCTCAGCTCGAATACCAAACAACCCCACAAGTTTTTTGGCTGGCACGAGAACCTCTTTCACATCGGGGAAGGCTGGCCCATTTGTAGGCGTAATCAAAATGCGATGCTGAGGAGATACATTAAGATTTTCGTGTGGGACACCGTTGCCAAAAGCTCCTTTTGGGATGCGGATTGGCCAAAGGCTTGGGTTCGAAATAATGTTTTTATATGGTACCCGCGTCTTGGCGCACCAAACAACGGGCTGCGGGCCTGCGTCCCAGGTATTAACTTGCGCACCTTGCCGTAGATCCTGAACGGCAACATCGCCAGTTGGTGTGGAAATAAGGGTGTCTGTGACAAAACATACAACAGAAGATGATCCAATAGAGTATGTTTCAACCGTTCGCGTGCCTGCAGAATCCCAATGAATGGATGTTGATGATCCTGCTGAACCCGTTGGTTCTCCTGCAAGACCAGCCGCAGGTCCAGCTTGCGCCGTAACGGATACTCCGCCTACAGTGAAAAAATCAAAAACCTCGCCTGTGGACGACGAGCTCAACGCGACGCATCTGGCCTCAACGGAACTGCCTGTAGTTGTGAAAAGACCAGACCCTGATTGTGCATGAATCACATATACCGAATAGTTAGGCTCTGTCGGGTGTGGAAAAGAAGAAACAGCCGCATTGTCCAAGGTAATCTGGCCACCGGATTGTCCTTCTGCTCCAACGGTCGTTAATATATTGCCCTGATGATTATAAAACGTCACATCCAATGTCGAAATATCGACGTCATTCCGAACCGTGATTTCCAGGAATTCTGACTGGGTGCTTCCTGAATTATAATGTAGTTCAGAGATAAAGACTGACTTAGTGGTCATATGCTTTTCCCTTCGAAAAACAAGAATTCAAGATGTAACAGTAAACGTCTCAGAACCGGGAAAATTTAGCCTTAACCCCAAGGCAACGCAGGTCAACCTTAGACTATTTTCACAAGAATTTTCTTACCACGCCCTAGGATTATACGCGCATTTTAATCTAAATTTTCATCTAGCCCTAATAAACCTTAGGGACATAAAGTTCATCTGGCAGAACGCGTCTTTCATAGTCGGGGTTAAAGACACGATCCGGCAAAGACACTTTTTCATGTTCAATTTCCTCATAGGGAATTTGCGTCAAGATGTGCTCAATCGTGTTAAGCCGCTCACGTTTTTTGTCATTGCCTTCGACAATATACCAAGGCGCCTCAGGAATATTCGTACGCGCAAACATATCTTCTTTTGCTTTGGTATAGTCTTCCCAACGGATACGGCTTTGCAAGTCCATTGGCGACAATTTCCACTGTTTCATAGGGTCGTGGATCCGCATCAAAAAGCGCAACTGTTGCTCTTCATCTGTAATAGAGAACCAATATTTCAAAAGAATAATCCCAGAGCGTACCAACATACGTTCGAATTCCGGCACGTCTCGGAAAAATTGTTCGACCTGATCTTCGGTTGCAAAGCCCATAACACGCTCGACCCCTGCACGGTTATACCATGACCGATCAAACAAAACGATCTCGCCGCCTGCTGGCAAATGCGGAACATAGCGTTGGAAATACCATTGGGTTTGTTCGCGTTCGGTTGGCGCGGGCAAGGCCACAACACGTGCAACGCGCGGGTTCATACGCTGGACAATGCGTTTGATGACCCCACCTTTGCCTGCACTGTCCCGCCCTTCGCACAAAATCAAAACTTTGGCACCGGTTTGCTCGACCCAGTCTTGTACCTTTATAAGTTCCGCCTGAAGGCGCAAAAGATTACGGTAATATGTGCGGCGATCCAATTGATCCGGACGCTTCTCTTTATAGATCCGGCGAATCTCTTGAGACAGCATTGGGGCGCTAAATTCCTCCTCATAGAGTTCATCTAGTGTCTCTTCCAACTCAGCCTCAAGCCAATCACTATAGTTTTCGTCAGGGATTTGCGCCATTTTAAGGTGCCTCTGCTGATTTGTTCCAAAAATAATTTTGCTTGGCTGTTGTGTACTCAAATTGTGCGGACATGTGTAGCCCTCTACATTTGCACAAAACGTTCAATTCCTAATAAATATCTGTTTTTGTAACACTTTTACGAATTATGGAAAATTGGAAACAATAGATGCAATTACCTCGCATTGTAGAAAAATGCCCGCAACATTCACGTAACATAAAGCTAAACACTTCAATTTACATAACAAAAAATGCATTCCATCTCAGGACTTTCATTTTGTTAACACATTTCTGCCCCATTCCCTTTCTACCAAGTTAACAGTACGTAAACGGTGATCGTGTTTCCGAGTTTGTAAAGAGTTTTCCAACGTTTGGAAAAAAAGAAATCAAACTGGTGACTCGAAATGGCTGAACTATTCAAAAATTCCTCGTTTACTGACCTCGACGGTAATAACCCCCTTGATTGGACCGTAGTCGAAGTTGTCGACACCCAAGTTTGGGCTGATTCAACTTCGCAAACAGTTGGTCTATACTCCCAGGACCCCGGTCAAGCGTATTTGGAACAAACCGTCACAAACGTAGATACCACACAACAAGCCACCCTATCGTTTACGTACTATAACACATCTTATAACTCTCAAGGCATCGATCGAATGTTGGTCGAGATCTTGGACGACACTGGCACCATTACTCAGTCTTGGACTGTAGAGGGCGCTTATTCTGCATTTAGTCAAAGCTTCACTCCCCCAAGTAGCGAATTCTCTGTTCGCTTCTCAAATGCATCCGTAGACAAAACCACAGACGTTCCTGTCTTTGTGATTTCGCCAAGTTTGGATGGTACGTTGCTTCCTGATCCAGTCGTTCCCTGCTTTGGTGCCGGCACTATGATTGATACAGAGAAAGGACCTGTTCCAATTGAAATGCTAAAGGTTGGAGATATGGTTGCCACGGTCGACAATGGCTATCAGCCTATTCGCTGGATCGGTAATCAACACATTAGCAAGGCGGCCTTGGCTCAGGCGCACAACGTTGCCCCCATTCGCATTCCCGCCGGAGCACTGGGCCAGAACCTTCCAAAGGTTGATCTTGTCGTTTCCCCACAACATCGCATTTTGGTAAAGTCAAAGATCGCGGCACGCATGTTTGACGCAAATGAAATCTTGGTGCCCGCCATCAAACTAATCGGTGTGAACGGCATTTACCAAGATATAGAAGCCGATGGCATTAGCTATTACCACATGCTCTTTGACCGTCATGAGATTGTCTGGTCCAACGGTGCCGCAACGGAAAGCCTATTCACAGGACCGCAAGCGCTCAAAGCTGTTGGCCGAGACGGTTATGCCGAAATCCTAACCTTATTTCCCCAGCTGGCTGATCCAGAGTACATTCCAGTCAGCGCTAGAGTAATTCCAAAAGGCAAAGTTCTGCGCCAAATGGCAGAGCGTCATGTCAAAAACAACAAGCCGTTATACGCGGCCTAATTTAGCGATGTGCCTTGCCTAGTCATCCAAAGGAAGCGCTGTCGTCTTAAATACAGTGCGCAAGGCAAAAGAGGATTGCATCTGAGACACGCCGGGAAGGCGTGTCAAATATTGCCGGTGAATACGCGCAAAATCTTCTGTATCTTCAGCAACAACTTTCAAAATATAATCCGCCGTCCCCGCCATCAGATGACATTCCAATACGTTTGGGATACGCGCCACGGCCTTTTCAAAACTTTCTAAGACTTCATCGGCCTGTGTCGAAAGTGTAATCTCGACGAATATTGTTGCCGGCAGACCAATCTTGCGTGGATTCAGCATGGCAACATAGTCCCGAATGTACCCTTGCTCTTCTAAATGCTGAACCCTTCTATGGCACGCAGAAGCAGACAAATTTACAGATGCCGCAAGATCTGCATTGGTAATACGCCCCTCGCGTTGCAGCCGCCTCAGGATTCGACGATCTGTGTTGTCGATAGACATTTTGCACAATCCTATTTCAAAATATTAACGATAATTCGGAGTTTCTTTCAACATATTCCCTATTTGGTCAAACAAAAGCAAGCACATTGCACTCAAATTGACCGAAGCTTTCATTAGGTCAAAGGAGGATATCATGCTTATTGGTTGCACTAAAGAAATCAAACCACAAGAGTTCCGCATCGGATTAACACCCGCCGCCGTCAGCGAGGCCACACGCAGCGGCCACAGCGTGATCGTAGAAAACAACGCGGGCCAAGGGGCCGGCTTTTCGAACGATGACTACATCGCAGCCGGTGCAGGTATTGTCGACACTGCCGAAGAAATTTTCGCAACTGCCGAAATGGTCGTGAAAGTCAAAGAACCCCAAGCCGTCGAGCGCAAGCAATTGCGCGAAGGACAGCTGTTGTTCACATACCTACACCTCGCGCCCGATATGGCGCAAACCCGCGACCTTTTGGATAGCGGATGCACAGCGATTGCCTATGAAACCGTCACAGACAACAACGGCGGTCTTCCGTTATTGGCACCGATGTCAGAAGTTGCCGGTCGCCTTGCACCTCAAATGGGGGCATGGACCTTGCAAAAGGCCAATGGTGGTCGCGGTGTGCTTATGGGGGGCGTTCCAGGGGTATCTCCTGCAAAAGTCTTGGTCATTGGTGGCGGCGTTGTAGGCACACATGCTGCGCGTGTCGCGGCGGGAATGGGCGCAGATGTCACTGTACTTGATCGCTCATTAACACGCATGCGCTATCTCGATGATGCCTTTGCCGGAGTGTTCAAAACACAATACGCAAGCGCGGCAGCAACGGCCGAGCTTGCAACACAGGCCGACATGATCATCGGCGCCGTGTTGGTGCCAGGTGCAGCAGCCCCGAAATTGATCTCTCGCGCCCAGCTTGCAGACCTAAAACAAGGCGCAGCACTTGTTGACGTTGCGATTGACCAAGGCGGATGTTTCGAAACATCGCGCGCAACAACACACCAAGACCCAATCTATGAGGTTGATGGTATCATGCATTATTGCGTGGCCAACATGCCAGGTGCCGTTGCTCGGACGTCGACACTTGCGCTTGGCAACGCAACAATGCCATTTATTATGGCACTGGCGAACAAAGGATGGCGTCAGGCGTGTGCAGATGACCATCATCTACTGAACGGCCTCAACGTCCACAAAGGACACCTGACCTATGAGGCGGTCGGCACCGCGCTGGGCCTAGAAACCACAACAGCAGCACAAGCAATGGCTGCATAATTAAAAGGCCTCCACCCAATACAGGTGGAGGCCCAATTCTTTTGATTATTGTCCGATTACTTTTTCAAAGAGTCACGGATCTCCATCAAAATGTCCAATTCACTAGGACCTTTTGGCGCTTCTGGCTCCGGAGCAGCCTCTTCTTTCTTTTTCATGTTGTTAACTGTGCGTACCAGCATGAAGACCACAAATGCGATGATCAAGAAATTTATAATCGCCATAATGAACCGACCATATGCAAACACCGCTGCTCCGGCCTCTTCTGCATCTGCAATGGATGCAAATTCACCATCGCCCAATAGTACATACAAGCCAGAAAAATCAACGCCACCCAAAAACAGGCTAATGATGGGGTTGATCAAATCTGCAACCAATGACCCAACAATTGCGGTAAATGCAGCCCCGATAATAATACCGACAGCCATATCCATTACATTGCCTTTGGCAATAAAGTCTTTGAATTCCTTAATCATGTGCAATCCCTTTCTTTGACACCCTTGGAAAACTGAAAAAACTCTATACATGCACAGCTCTGTATTTGAATGGGAAAAATTCCCGTCACTCGGCACAAAGGGTCACATATATGTCATTTATCAAAAATCATCCAATCTCGGGACGCTGGCCCGCTCAAAACCCAGAAATTCTGCAATTATATTCATATCCGACACCCAACGGCGTCAAAATATCGATTGCCCTCGAAGAACTACATCTTCCCTATGAGGCCCACCGCGTCACATTATCTGACGCCGATGTGAAGTCACCGGAATTTCTATCTTTGAACCCGAACAACAAAATACCGGCCATCATCGACCCGAACGGCCCAGACGGTACACCTGTTACACTATTTGAAAGTGGCGCGATCCTTGTGTATCTCGCCGAAAAGACCGGCAAATTGATGGGAACAACAGCCCATGGCAAATACCAAATCCTGCAGTGGTTGATGTTCCAGATGGGCGGCGTGGGCCCTATGTTTGGACAGCTCGGATTTTTCTATGCCTACGCTGGCTCCAAAATCGAAGACCCCCGCCCGCGAGACCGCTACATTAACGAGGCAAAGCGCCTGCTTAATGTCTTGAACACACAACTTGATGGCCAAGATTGGATCGCGGGTGAATTCTCAATCGCAGACATTGCAATTGCGCCTTGGGTCGGTGCACTCGGTCCGAGCGGATACAACGCACATGATGTGCTGGAGTGGGATACTTTCCCCAATGTCCAGGCCTACCTTGACCGATTTGTCGCCCGTCCTGCGGTGCAAAGAGGCATCTCAATCCCCTCGTAAATTGACCCAAAAGTTCTTTGATAAAAAATACTCTCGGGGGGCGCGGGGGGCAGACAGCCCCCCGCTTCAGCGGTCGAATGCAGCTGCGAGAGTGTCAAACACAAATCGAAATTTTGCGCTGCTCAGTAATTCACGATGTGACACCAGCCACGTTGGAAATTGGATATCAAGCTCCTCATAGTTCAATCGAACCATTTCAGGAAAAAGCGCGCCGATGTCATCGGCCATAAAAGCAAGCCCCATACCTTGCCGCGCATATTGCCAGGCAACTACCCCGTTATCAGAAGAAACTGAAAAATTCTCCTCCGACAGTGTCATACCGATATCCATAGCCTCTAAAAATGAAAGCGTCGCCGAAATAGGACCAAAACCAACGAAACGATGCTGTGATAGATCCTCCAATCGGTCTGGCACGCCATTTTGCCGAAAATACACCGGGGCTCCATAAATTCCCGCAGTCGTATCTGCCACTTTCCGTGCAATCAGATCAGATTGAGTTGGTCGAGAATGACGGATCGCAATATCGGCCTCTCGACGCAAAATGTCCTGCACATCATTGGTCGCCACCACATCCATATGTAAATTTGGCGCAACGCGTTTTAAATCAATCAAAACGTTCGGCAAAATATATGCCGAAATAACATCACTTGCCGTGATCCGAATGCTCCCATCAATCGTGTCGCGCTGCCCATCAACAAATAGCCCTAATTTCTCAAAGGCCGGCTGCATCGGATCCAAGATATCTGCAATTGCACGACCTTGTTCCGTCAAAACAATTGACCGCCCAACCCGATCAAACAAGAGCAAACCCAAACTCTCCTCAAACGCAGCCACCTGCCGACCCAATGTTGGCTGAGTGAGCCCCAATTCACGCGCAGCACCTGTCAACGTGCCCAACCGAGCCGCCGCTAAAAACGCCCGCGCCTGCGTCCAGTCCACCGTATTGAGGTTCAATTCATGCATTTACGCATGTATTTTATACGATTTTAGCCAATTTCATAGTCTTATTAAAACAAATATGTTGAACGCCAAGGAGACAAAACAATGACCGACGTAAAAGATATTAAATTCTGGGATCGTATCTCAAAGAAATACGCGCAAGATCCGATTGCCGACATACCAGCCTATGAATACACATTAGAACGCACCATCGCTCATCTAAATTCGACTGACAAAGTTCTCGAAATTGGATGTGGTACAGGAACAACAGCCCTAAAATTGGCCCCACATGTCGCGCATATCACCGGCACGGATATCGCACATGGAATGATCTCAATCGCAAAAGAACGACAATCAGATCAAAATATTAAAAACGCTACCTTCGAAACCAAAAGCGCGACTGATATCCCAAAAGACAACCAATTCGACGCAATCGTGGCTATGAATATGCTTCACTTGGTATCCGATTTGCCCGCCACATTGCGCGCCATCCATTCCGCCCTCGACCACGATGGCCTGTTCATCTCAAAAACAGTCTGCTATCCGCAAAAAAAGGGACGTCTCAGCTTCAAACTTCTAATGAAAGTCGTACCTCTCGCACGTCTCATCGGCAAAGCACCTTTTGTGAAGATACCAGAAATTGAAACACTGGAAAAAGCGATCACAGCCCAAGGCTTTGAGATCATCGAATGCGGCAACTACCCAGAACACCCGCCGCGCCGTTTCATCGTAGCGCTAGGAAATTCTTTGATATCAAAATACTCGCAAGGGGGTGCGGGGGACAGCATGTCCCCCGCTGATTACTTTGGCAAAACACCTAACAGAACATACCGCAGGATCTGCACCACCTGCTCTGGCGTTTCAACAACAGCCAAGGCCGCCGCATCCACCTCTTTCAATGCATGCTGGTGATCCGCGCCATGCATGATAACCAAAGATTTGCCCAAAGCGCTTGCATATCCCGCATCGAATGCCGCATTCCATTGTTTGTATTTATCGCCAAATCGCACGACAACGACATCCGCCTCTTCGATCAAACGACGGGTTCGGATGGCATTCAATTTTGCGCCTTTATGATCATGCCAAAACTTATTCGGCTCATCTCCCATGATGGCAACACCACAGTCATCACTGGCATCGTGATCCGTGACAGGTGCGGAAAAACTGACGTCCAACCCCTGTGCGCCATCCATGATCTGCACACGCCAATCGGTGTGAATTTCACCTGATAGATAAACTTTCATACTCACCTCTCCTAGCCGCGCAATTCGCCGCCTGTAGCCTTTTTCACTTTCTCAACAATCTTTGCAGACACTGCTTCGATATCTTTGTCTTTCAGCGTCGCATCCGTTGGCTGTAGGCGCACGGTAACCGCAATAGATTTCTTACCTTCACCTAGGCTCCCACCGATGAATTCATCAAACACGCGAACATCCTCGATCAAAGTTTTATCCGACCCTGCCGCCGCATTGACCAATGTCAGTGCGTCCACAGAGGTATCCACGACAAAGGCAAAATCACGTTCAACCGCTTGCAAGTCATTCATCGTCAATGCAGGACGCGTCGCAGAGGATTTACGTGGCATTGGGATGTCTTCTGGCCAAATGGTAAAAGCAACTGCAGGACCTTTGACATCCATCTCGGCCAATACTTTTGGATGTACTTCACCAAAAACTGCCAAAGTCTTTTTGGGGCCCAAACAAATACGTCCATGACGCCCTGGGTGCCACCATGCGGCACCGTCGCGCAGGATTTGAACCTTAGACGGGGCGCCCAGCGCATCTAGGATCGCTTCGACATCTGCTTTTGCATCAAACACATCAACTGTGCGGGATGCGCCATGTACATCCTTTGGTCCGGTGCGCCCGACCAACAGACCAGACACTTGCAAGGATTGCTCATTCGGCTCACCGCCATGAAAAACAGGGCCTACCTCGAAAAGCGCCATATCCGCAAAGCCCCGAGCTTGGTTGCGAGCCGCCGCTTGCATCAGGCCCGCCAATAGATCAGGGCGCATATGGCTCATATCGCTGGACATCGGGTTGGCCAACATTGTGGCATCAGACCCGCCACCAAATAACTCGGCAGACTTGCGATCGATAAAGCTATAGGTGACGCATTCATTATACCCAAGCGAGGCGGCCATACGGCGCGCAATTTGTTCCCGCTTTTGCAGCGGGCTTAGGATTTGCTTTGGCACACCTGAAGTTGCACGCGCCATTGGCTTGCCCTTTAGTTTGGTCAAAGACGCAATCCGTGCAACCTCTTCAACCAAATCCGCTTCGCCCAAAACATCGGGCCGCCAGCTTGGCACATGGGCCATACCACCATCGAGTTTAAACCCAAGTGCGGTCAATGTCTGATGTTGATCTTGTGCCGGAATATCCATTCCAACCAAAGACTGAACACGATCCGTGTCCAAGGTATACGCACGAGAATGATCCGGCATCTGTCCGGCAACAACTACCTCGGAAGGCTCTCCACCACATAGACCAATAATCATTTGCGTTGCAGCCTCGATTCCAACAGGTGTCCACTCTGGGTCAATGCCCCGTTCAAAACGATAGCGCGCATCAGAATTGATCTTTAACGCGCGCCCTGTATAGGCGGTACGGATTGGATCAAAGAACGCAGCCTCAAGGAACACGTTTGTTGTATCATCAGTGCACCCAGAATGTTCACCGCCCATAATACCAGCAAGGCTTTCAACCCCATTCGCATCAGAAATCGCTGTCATGCCCTCATGCAAAGTGTATTCTTTTTCGTCAAGTGCAAGGAAGGTCTCGCCCCCCTTGGCACGATGAACACGCAACGCACCCCCCGCCACTTTATCTGCATCAAAAACGTGCAAAGGGCGGTTGTTATCATAAGTGAAATAGTTGGTAATATCGACAAGCGCCGATATCGGGCGCAGGCCGATGGCCTTTAGGCGATCTTGCAACCATGCGGGGCTTGGCCCATTTTTTACGCCTTTGATCACGCGACCATAAAAGACGGGTGCTTGCTCAAGGGTATCTTCGTCAATGGAAACAGACACAGGGCATGGGAATTTTCCCTCGACCACGGGCACATCTTTGGTGATCAATGTCCCCAAACCGCGCGCGGCCAAATCACGTGCAATACCATGCACACCCAGCGCATCGGGGCGATTTGGCGTAATCGCGATTTCGATCACAGGATCCACTTTGGCGGGATCATTTTCGGCCAACCAATCCACGAACAACTGACCCACGTCACCCGATGGTAATTCGATGATGCCATTGTGTTCGTCAGACAATTCCAATTCGCGTTCAGAGGCCATCATCCCATGGCTTTCAACGCCGCGAATGTTGCCAACGCTCAGGGTCACATCAATGCCAGGAACGTAATCGCCGGGTTTGCACAAAACCACGGTGATCCCTGCCCGTGCATTCGGCGCACCGCAAACAATCTGCTTTTCGCCTTCGTCGGTTTCGACTTTGCACACGCGCAAACGATCCGCATCTGGGTGCTGCTCGGCCTCGATTACTTTGGCGATCGTAAATGTTTTCAAAGCATCCGCAGGATTTTCGATGCCCTCCACCTCAAGGCCCAAATCGCTTAGGGCGAATTCGATCTCTTCCAATGTGGCATTGGTGTCGAGGTGTTCTTTAAGCCATGAGAGTGTGAATTTCATTGGAGTGTCCTGTCTTTCACATGGGCCAACCAATTGGCCAGTTCTAAGGTTCGAATGTCATGACGCAGCGCGTCTTGCGTCGTGCCGATGCGCGCCGCAGCGGTGGGATCCGTTTCGGCCGCGTTGAGATCACCGATCAACTCGACGTGTTCTGCAAAGATGCCGTCTTTGTTCCGAATGAAATCGGCAATCTGCGTGGGGCGCAATTCAGGATGATACTGTGTGCCCCAAAAATCGACACCATCATGCGTATAGGCAAAGGCTTGGATAGGGCTATGGTCATTGCCCGCCAATAGGGTTGCACCCGCTGGCAAGCTCTGGACCTCGTCACGATGGATGCACGGTACGGCAAAGGTCTGACTACGTCCTGCAAACATGGGATGCATTTTTCCCGCATCGGTTAGCTGCGTGTTTCGTGCAACCCCGACTTCCAATCCATTGGGGGAAGACCCTACTGTGCCTCCCAAAACGGTTGCTGCCAATTGCATGCCATTGCAGCTGCCCCATGCCGGCAGACCCGTTTCAAAGGCCAAAGTCATCGCGTCGCGCTGCGCGGCAGCACGGGCATCATCGGTGGACCATGCGACACCGGACCCTGTAAAAATCACAGCGTTGACACCATCAAAATCCTGCGCTTGGGCGGCAGCCTCATAGGGTGCCACGACAGTAAAGGTCACGGAGGGATCAATCACAGAAAACACATCTTGGAACGCCCGCACTGCAGGAGGAAGATCTGGCGTGTTCGCCTCTATGATCAAAAGATGGGTCATTGGTTCTTCCATTTTACCTATTCACGCCGACCACAGATATCGACATAGGCGCGGCAAGATTAGCGGCTAAGGCCGCCATGCAAGGTCGGCACATCCAATGAGGCAAACCCATAATGACGCAACCAGCGCAGGTCGCTGTCAAAGAAGGCCCGCAAATCCGGGATACCGTATTTCAACATGGCAATGCGGTCGATCCCCATTCCGAAAGCAAACCCTTGCCATTCATTCGGGTCGATACCACCCGCCTCAAGCACCTTGGGATGCACCATACCAGAGCCAAGAATCTCAAGCCAATCATCGCCTTCACCAACCTTAAGCTTGCCGCCTTCCCAAGAACAGCGAATATCGACTTCAGCACTAGGCTCGGTGAAGGGGAAATGCGAGGCGCGAAACCGCAGCTCGACATCATCAACTTCGAAATAGGCTTTGACGAATTCTTCTAAAACCCACTTTAGGTTCGCCATTGAAATATCTTTGTCGATGGCAAGGCCTTCGACCTGATGGAACATGGGTGTATGGGTTTGATCATAATCTGCGCGATATACACCGCCGGGACAAATCACGCGCACAGGTGCGCCGGTTTTTTCCATCGTGCGGATTTGAACGGGCGAGGTATGGGTGCGCAGGACATGCGGTGGACGATTGTCGCCCTCGGCACGGTGCATGTAGAACGTGTCCATCTCGGTGCGTGCTGGGTGGTGAGATGGGATGTTCAGTGCATCGAAATTGTACCAATCGCTGTCGATACGTGGCCCTTCCGCAACGGCAAAGCCCATATCAGCAAATATCGCTGTGACCTCTTCTGTCACTTGGCTAATCGGGTGGATCGTTCCCTGTCCACGACCTCGCGATGGCAATGTCACATCAAGCCATTCCCCCCTCAGACGCTCATCCAAGGCAGCATCGGCCAACGCGGCCTTTTTCGCCGACAGCGCGCTATTGATTTCGTCTTTCAATGCATTCAACGCAGGGCCAGCCACTTGTCGCTCTTCTGGGGTCATTTTCCCCAATTCACGCATCTTTAAGCTAACTTCGCCCTTTTTCCCAACAGCAGCAAGGCGCACGTCTTCGAGTGCGTTTTCATCCGCTGCATTTGCAATAGCGCCAAGATACTTATTACGTAGATCGTCCATACCTGATCCTCCGAATTTCGTTAGGTTCAGCTACCGAAATCCGCCCCTAGGTTCAAGTGATATGGATCAAACTAAAGGGAATTCGCCTAGAAAATCGATTTTCGATTGCGCGCCGTGACGACCTTGTGCGACTTTGCAATCTTTCCGTTCTGTGATGTGACAGAGAACGGCATGTCCTTGTGCTCTTTCTCGACGACCACCATAGAGTCGTAAAACGCAACGGAATGCACCTGTTTCGCGGCCGCGTGAAATTTGAAAACTTCCTCTTGATCGGTGTACCAACTGTGGAATTGATCGACCAACGACTTGGCAGTTTCAATAAAACTGCCTTTCCTGCGATATCCGCCTCCGAAACCGGGCCAATAGCTGGTATGCGTGTCTTCGACGATATACAGACCGCGATCCTTAAGATGCGGCCACAGCATTTGAAAACTTGTCTTTTGTTGATCCATTTTATGACCACCATCATCAATAATGATGTCAAACGGACCATAGGTTTCCGCGATCTTTTTGAGAAAGGCTTTGTCCGATTGATCGCCAATCTCGACAGTGGTGCCCTCCAACTGAAACTCGACGCAAGACGGGTCTATGTCTAGAAAGGTCAACGACGACCCCGACCCAAAGAAATCGCGCCACATGCGGATGGATCCGCCTTTGTAAACACCGATTTCCAGAAAACTGACTTCTTTTCCCTGCCAATCGGCCATAAGTTTGGCATAAATATCAAGGTAATGATCCATCTTTACGATCATGCGATCATCTGTGTTCCCAAAATAATCACGAAAGTAATTTGTCATTTGAACTCCCCGAAACTCACACCTGAAGTCTAGGCGCGCTTGCCGTGTTTGACCAGTGCAAGATACGGACCCAATTTAATCGAACCAATGCAAAAGGCCGCGCAAATTGCACGGCCTTTGTAAATTTCTGAACAGTCTAAGACTTATGCCAAAGCTGCTTTTGCTTGACCGACGATTGCCTCAAACGCGGCTGGTTCGTTTACGGCCAATTCAGCAAGAACCTTACGGTCAACTTCGATACCCGCTTTGTTCAAACCGTTGATGAAACGGCTGTATGTCAAATCGGCATCAATTGCGCGAACACCCGCGTTGATACGCTGGATCCACAAGCTGCGGAAGTTGCGCTTGCGGTTATGACGGTCGCGTGTTGCGTATTGGTTTGCTTTGTCAACGGCTTGTGCTGCGACTTTGAATGTAGATTTACGACGGCCATAATAACCTTTGGCTTGGTCGATAATCTTTTTGTGACGACGATGGGTTACGGTACCACCTTTAACGCGTGACATATCTCAAACCCTCCTTAGCGGCTATATGGCATCATGGACTTGACGATTTTCGCGTCAGGTGCAGACATCACTGTTGTTCCACGTGCGGAACGAATGAACTTTGTTGTACGCTTGATCATGCCGTGGCGCTTGCCTGCTTGACCGGATTTGACTTTGCCAGAGGCTGTCACCTTGAACCGCTTTTTGCAGCTCGATTTTGTCTTCATCTTAGGCATTTTCGTCTCCTTAAAGATCGATTACACGCAATGCGGCATGCCAATCGCCGATTACGCAGATAGGAGGGGCGTATATCTGCCCCCGTTTCGAATCGCAAGACCTAAAGTGTTAGCTTTCGGCCGCATAGATCAAACGTTCATTACAGGGTGCAACACGCAGGATATTTGTCGTACCCGGAACGTTGAATGGAACCCCCGCCGTGACAACGATTTGATCGTTTTCTTCGGCATACCCTTCGGATAAGGCACCGCGCACCGCACTTACCACGGCCTCTTTGAACCGCTGCTTTTCAACGGTTACAATGCTGGTCGTCCCCCAGCTCAGCGCCAAACGGCGCGACGTTTCCACAACAGGTGTCAACGCCAAGATTGGCACACGTGGGCGTTCACGCGATACCAATAGAGCCGTCGTGCCTGACTGTGTAAAACAGCAGATGGCTTTGACATCTGCAGTTTCCGCGATTTCACGCGCCGCCGAGACAATCCCATCGGCAATTGAACTGCGCGAAACACGACGCGATGCTTCAATAATATCACGATAGGTTGCATCACTTTCAACCTCGATGGCGACGTTGTTCATAGTTTGAACTGCCTGAACAGGATAAGAGCCCGCTGCGGATTCTGCAGACAACATGATCGCATCAGACCCCTCATAAATGGCAGTTGCCACGTCTGAGACCTCGGCACGTGTAGGCATCGGGCTGTCAATCATGCTTTCAAGCATCTGAGTCGCCACAATCACCGGCTTGGCCGCAGCGCGACATGCACGGATCAAACGTTTTTGAATGGGCGGCACGTTTTGTACCGGTAATTCGACACCCAAATCTCCACGGGCCACCATAATCCCATCCGAAGCTTTCAGGATCGCATCAAATTGCTCAACCGCCGAGGGCTTTTCAATCTTTGACAGCACCGCCGCGCGTCCGCGCACCAATTCACGTGCTTCCATCACGTCTTCAGAACGTTGAACAAACGACAACGCCAACCAATCTACGCCTAGATCACAGACGAATTCCAAATCAGCGCGGTCCTTTTCGGACAACGCTGCCAATGGCAGGACCACATCTGGCACATTTACACCCTTACGATTGGAAATGATGCCACCTGTAACAACAGAACAATTCGCAAAATCCGCACCGCATTCTTCGACTCGCATCCGAATTTTACCGTCATTTACCAACAAATGAGCACCAGCTCGCAAAGCTTGGAAGATTTCTGGATGTGGTAGACAAACGCGGCTTGCGTCACCCTCTGCCTCGTTCAAATCGAATCGAAATGGCGCACCTTCTGACAGGTCCTCTTCACCATTGGCAAAGACACCGACACGCAGTTTCGGGCCCTGCAAATCGGCCAAAATCGCGATCGGGCTACTCATCTCATTTTCGATCTGGCGAATGATCCGATGGCGTTCTGCAATTTCATCGTGCGATCCGTGGCTCATATTCAAACGGAACACATCCGCACCCGCAACATGCAATGCTTTGATTGTTTCGTAATCGCTTGACGCGGGGCCAAGGGTAGCAACGATTTTTACATTGCGATGGCGTCTCATACTACAAATCCTTTATCTTTCGCATGACCTATGGTGCACCGGTATGCGCAGGTCAATGTTCGTGGCCACAGTTGACTATCTTGATACACTCGAAAACCGACAACTGTTAGCGTTAACATTTTCTGGCTTATTGCTTATTTCACTTATAAATGCAACTGAGTATGCTCTAATTGCGCAAAGTAACGGTAAAATGACATATCAGCCTTTCTTTAGCCTCGGATCAGACCGCACATCACCTTTTGTCATCACATGTGATCATGCGACCAATACCGTTCCAGAGGCGATTTCCAATGGAGAACTTGGTCTTTCGCATGCAGATATGAACAGACATATCGCCTATGACATTGGGGCGTTCGGCGTTGCACAGCATCTAGGGGTACTTTTGAACGCACCTGTCATTGCCTCTAATTTTTCAAGATTGGTTATTGATCCAAATCGAGGCGAACAGGATCCCACACTCTTGATGAAACTCTATGACGGGACGATTATTGCTGGAAATCGAAACGCAGATCACGCCGAAATCGAACGGCGCCTGCAGATATGCTATCGCCCTTATCACAATGAGGTGGCGCGGCTAATGTCTACTCGGTCTAACCCTGTTTTAATCTCGATCCATTCTTTTACAAAACAACTTAATGGACGTGCGCCTAGACCTTGGCACATCGGCATCCTAAGCGCGCATGATCGTCGCCTCAGTGAACCGTTTTTAGACATCCTTCGCACAAACTCGGATTGGTGCGTGGGCGACAATGAACCATACGTCGGTGACCTTCCACAAGATTCCGTGGACAAACACGCCCTGCAACATGGTCATTTGAATACATTGATTGAGATCCGTAATGATCTGATCGAGACGGAAGAGCAGCAAGAGACATGGGCTAAGGCACTTGCTCCAATGCTCGACGCCGCACTTGAACGTACCAGAGCCGCCTAAAAGGATAACTCGTATGCCTCATATTATTATCGAACACAGCAGGACAGGAACAACTGCAGAAGAACTCGCTGCTCTATGCAAATCCATGTATGATGCCTTTGCAGCCCATGACCAAATCCCACGGCCAGAAACGCTAAAGATTCGTACGGTCGTTGCAGATCATCACTATTTTGCAAGCGGGCATTCATCATATGCGCATGCCACCGTCTGGCTCTTGGCGGGACGTGATACAACGGCGAAAACACAACTTGCCGAATTGGCCTGCACAGTCATGCACGAATGTTTGCCCAACGTGGACCATTTTAGCACTGACTGCCAAGACCTAAGTGCGGGATATTCAAAACTTATACGGGAGTGAACCAATGGACGACCAAACAAAAATCGAACTCGAGGCCGCTGCGTTCCGTGCCTTGCGCGAACACTTGATGGAAAAACGCACGGACGTTCAAAACATTGACATGATGAATTTGGCCGGATTTTGCCGCAACTGTCTGTCGCGTTGGTACCAAGAGGCCGCGAACGAACGTGGCATCGAGATGGATAAGACACAGGCGCGCGAAATCTTTTATGGCATGACCATGGACGACTGGAAAGCAAACTATCAAACCGACGCCTCTGCAGAGACCCAAAAAGCCTTTGAAAAGTCGTTTGCGGAAAACGTCGGACCCAAGGACTAGGGCCCAAACAAATTGCGCACCGCGTAATTTGTAGCGCGGAGGCAGGTTCGATGCCTGCCTCCGCGCTTTTTTGTTTTGATTATTTTCGAGAATGAAACAAATGCATTTGTCGCGCTTGGTTCACCTCAGGACTTGGCATTTTTGCATCGTCATGCGCCGCCTGTGAAATAACACGTAGTCCCAGCCAAATGGACAAGCTACCAAAAACAACTCCCCCCACATACGGTCCTGCGAGAACCCCTACTGGGCCAAACCATGCCGCACCTATATACACAAATGGGATCGTTCCAACTGTATGACGGCCCCAATTTAGCCATGTGGAATAATACGGATGACCAAGGTTGTTAAAACTCGCGTTGCCGACAAACAACAATCCATTAAAGAAAAACACCAACGCCAAAGGCCCTGAGAACGCATAAACAAGCGCGCGCCCATCACCGGTCACACCAAATAAATCGGCAATCGGTCCGCGCAGAGCGAACAAAGCAATGGCCACCACGGCCACACATATCCCGACGAAAAGAATGGAATCCCAAAATGTCTTGCGCACACGGTCGAAATTCTTGGCCCCAAAATTTTGGCCGATAATCGGACCAACCGCACCAGAAAGGGCAAATACAACGGCAAAGGCCAAAGGCGTCAATCGACCCACCACGGCCATGCCCGAGACCGCGGATTCCCCAAACTGCGCCATGCTGCGCGTGACAAAGGCCTGTCCAATCGGGGTGGCCAACTGGGTCAAAATAGCCGGAAACGCCAAGACCATAATCGGGCTAAGATCTCGCAACACACCACGCAGATTGGGACGCGTCAAACCCTGGTGTTTGCGGTGCAAAACCCACAATGCATAGCCTGCCATGGTGAACCGTGCAAAAACAGACGCAAACGCCGCCCCATTTAATCCCATTCCCAAGGCAAAGATAAAGATAGGGTCCAGTGCTGCGTTCACGGTTCCGCTAAAAATCGTCGAAAGCATTGACGAACGCGCGTTCCCATGGGCCCGCAACGCCGCCCCTCCGATGATCCCCACCACTAAGACTGGCAAGGTTGGAATTATGATTTGCAAGTAGCCAACCGCTAGGTCGCGTGTGTGTCCAGTGGCACCTACAAGTTCGACCAAAAAGGCCAGATTGATCCATATTGTAAAGGCAAAGATCACGGCCAAGATAAACCCCAGCACCATCGTATGAACAGTACGTTCTCGCGCTAATAAATCCTGATCCTCGCCCAGCGCACGCGCAACCAACGCACCTCCCGCAATCGCAAATCCAATACCAAAGGAGGTCGTAAAAAACAGGATAGCCCCCGCATAACCGACCGCCGCCGCCAAAGCGGCATCCCCCAACATCGAAATAAAGATCATATCGACGAAATCGACAGCAAACATCGCCATCAACCCAATGGCCGCCGTAAATGACATGACCGCCACATGTTTCATGGGCGATCCTGTTAAAAATTTTGCGCTAGTTTCTGACACCTTGTCCTCACACGTTTTCACGGTGAGACAGTCTCACCGGTTTAGCCCCGAGCTTTGATCACCTGCAAAAGCGGAAGAACATCAGACATATCCGGCCCACGTTCTTGGCCCGTCAATGCCTTGCGCAACGGCATAAATAATCCCTTACCTTTACGCCCTGTTGCCTCTTTCACCGCTGCGGTCCACGCCCCCCAAGTCTCCTTAGTAAAGGGACCCTCTGGCAGTAAATCAATAGCAATTGCAACAAATTCTTTGTCTTCATCGTCTATTATTGGCTCTGCACCTTTTGAAAATAGCTCCCACCAAGCGGTTAAATCATTCAAAGTGTTGATATTTTCGCGTGTAACCATCCAGAATTGCTCTGCAAGGTCATCTGGCACGCCCAGAGCGCGCACGGTATCCGCAACTTGCTCAAGCGGCAAAGAGGCCAAGTGACGGGCGGTCAAAGGAAACAAATCTTGGACGTCGAATTTCGTCGGGGCCGAGCCGAATTGCGATAATTCAAATCCTTCTGCGATTTCATCCAAAGACGTGAGCAGCTCTACCGGCTGACTGGATCCCAACCGCGCCATTAGGCTGAGAACCGCCTCAGGCGCAACACCTTGAGCCCGTAGGTCACGCAGCGATAGCGTCCCTAGCCGCTTGGACAGCCCTTCACCCTGTGGTCCGGTCAACAACGAGTGGTGCGCGAATGTCGGAACAGTGCCACCTATCGCCTCAATCATTTGGATTTGTGTCGCCGTGTTTGTGACGTGATCCGAGCCACGCACAACATGGGTGATCCCCATTTCCACATCGTCCACAACAGACGCCAAAGTATACAGGAACTGACCATCCGCACGGATCAAAACCGGATCAGATACAGATGCCGCATCAATCGAAATATCGCCCAAGATACCGTCGGTCCAATTAATGCGCTCTAGATCGAGTTTGAACCGCCAATGCCCTGCCCCACGTTCGGCGCGTAATGCCTCTTTTTGCTCTTCATCCAAGCCTAAGGCCGCCCGATCGTACACAGGTGGTTTTCCCATGTTCAGTTGCTTTTTGCGCTTTAAGTCCAACTCAGTCGGCGTTTCAAAACATTCGTAAAAGCGGCCCATCTCACGCAACTTATCCGCTGCGGCATGGTACCGGTCTAGTCGATCCGACTGACGCTCCATCTTATCCCATGTTAGCCCCAACCATTCCAAATCTTGCTGAATGGCATCGACATATTCCTGTTTTGACCGCTCGGGATCCGTGTCATCAATGCGCAAGATAAAGGTGCCGCCGGTTTTCTTGGCAATCAAGAAATTCATCAGCGCAGCGCGCAAGTTCCCGATATGAAGATATCCAGTGGGCGATGGGGCAAAACGGGTGGTTGTCATCTTTGATCTCCTGTTAGGCTCCCTTTTTCATAGGTCGCGCTGTTTGTCCAGATCAGCCAAGCTTGGATACACAGTCCAGATCTTGTTTAAATCTTCTACTCCCGTGCGGATAAGCGTTTTTAAAACATCCAAATCTACGTCAGCCAATTTGTTAATATAAAGACAAGATTTGCCCAGCTTGTGTTTCCCGAGGTTTTGCAAAATGTGGCTATAATTTTGGTATCCCGGCATGATGTAAATCGAAAGATTGCTTGCACGGGGTGCAAAGCCTGTGGCCAGAAACGTCCCGTCATGCCCAGTTTTGTACCGATAATAATAGGCGCCAAACCCTACGATACTTGGCCCCCACATGGCAGGCGACCACCCTGTTACCTCTTGGAACAGGCTCAAAAGTGTCAATGAATCCCCTCGCCGCGTTGGATGGCCCACGGTTGCAAGATAGTCGTGTGGAAAAATTTGGGTAACGGTCGTTTTATTTTGCATATTCCCCACTACCTTTGCTATTCATATATTAGAATA
>JALRHZ010000141.1 GCA_023259435.1 Paracoccaceae bacterium
ATCACGAGGATGATGCCACCTATCTTCCCGGTCATGTGCGTATTGTGGATATGGGGGATGCGGATATCGTGCACACGGACACGATAACAAGCCACAAGAACATCGAAACCGGCGTACGCGCCGCGCTTGCCGCGGGGGCCTTGCCGGTCACGATTGGTGGGGATCATTCGATCAATATACCCTGCATCAATGCCTTTGACGATCAGGGCGAATTTCACATCCTGCAAATTGACGCGCATTTGGATTTTGTGGATGAACGGCACGGCGTCCGGTTCGGTCATGGCAACCCCATGCGACGGGCCGCAGAAAAACCTTATGTGACCGGCTTGACCCAAGTGGGCATTCGCAATGTCAGTTCGACCGCGAAAGAAGGGTATGAGGATGCACGCGCGATGGGATCAGATATCCTAAGCGTAAGGCAGGCCCGCGCGCTTGGACCACAGGGAGTGATTGATCGCATTCCAACGGGGGCGCGTGTGTATGTCACGATTGATATTGATGCGTTCTGCCCCTCGATTGCGCCCGGAACAGGCACCCCAAGCCATGGCGGCTTTCTCTATTACGATGTTCTTGAAATGATGCAACATTTGGCAAACACGCATGAGGTGATCGGAATTGAACTTGTTGAGGTCGCCCCCGATTACGATCCAACTGGGTCCACTGGCATCCTTGCCGCGCAAGTCCTACTGAACACCCTTGGGTTCATCTTTCATGCACGAGAACAGTCAAAATGATCGATTGGATGATCCTTATCGCAGCCGCCTTTATCGCAGGCGTTTTAAACACGATTGCCGGTGGTGGTACGTTTGTCACCTTTCCCGCTCTGGTCTTTGTTGGTCTTCCCCCTGTGATTGCCAATGCCACAAGCGCGATTGCGGTTTTGCCTGGGTATCTGTCCGGCACATTAGGCTTTGCAAAAGAGCTCAAGGAATTTGACCGAAAACAGCTTATCCGTTTAACCGTCATTACCTTTGTCGGCGGCCTTATTGGTGCAGGTCTATTGATGGTGTCCTCTAATGCTGCCTTTTCCGCTCTTGTCCCATTTCTATTGCTGGCCGCGACAATGATCTTTCTCTTTGCCGACCGCATTCGCAGCCTTGCAGCCTCACAAAGCAAAGGCATCGCACCCTATGGCGCATTGGGTCTTATCCTTGTGTGCATCTACGGCGGGTATTTCAACGGCGGCCTAGGGATTGTTCTGCTTGCTCTCTTTTCGTTGTGGGGGATGCGCGACATTCACCAGATGAACGGCCTTAAGAACGGGTTGTCGTTTGCCTTATCCCTGATCTCGGTCGCAGCCTTTGCTGTCGGTGGTCTAATTGCATGGCCCCAAGCCGGTGTAATGATGATCGCGGCCACGATTGGCGGCTATGTCGGGGCACCTTTGGCCCGTGCGCTTTCAAAGAAAATGGTCAACGCAGTTGTCATCCTTGTGGGCTTTACCATGACTGCGATCTTTGCCTATCGCCTGATTGCGGGCGCTTAAATCAACAAATGCCGGAGATGTCGCTTTTTTTGACGCAATCGGCATTTCCATTTTGACACACAAGAATAGGTTAGCCCTAACCTGTCATACAATGAGATGAGAAGTACATGAGCACAGATCCATTGGTCGTCTTTACGCCATCCGGCAAACGGGGTCACTTTCCAAAAGGAACACCTGTCCTAACAGCTGCCCGTCAATTGGGCGTTGACTTGGATAGCGTGTGCGGCGGTCGCGGCATTTGTAGCAAATGCCAAATTACCCCCTCGTACGGAGAGTTTTCAAAACATGGTGTCACCGTACAAGACGATGCCCTGTCCGAGTGGAATTCAGTTGAGCAACGCTATGACGACAAACGCGGATTGAAACCGGGTCGGCGTTTGGGATGCCAAGCCACCATTCAAGGTGATGTCGTGATCGATGTGCCTGCCGAAAGCCAAGTGCATAAGCAAGTGGTCCGCAAGGCAGCCTCGGCCCGTGTGATCGAAATGGCCCCTGCGACAAAGCTATACTTTGTCGAGGTCCAAGAGCCGGATATGCATGAACCGACTGGTGATCTGGAACGTCTGATCACCGCCCTGACAGAGCAATGGGATCTGGACGCGCCAACAGCGGATTTGCGGGTCTTGTCAAAGCTGCAAATCGCGTTGCGCAAAGGCAATTGGCAAGTGACTGTCGCGCTTCACCAAGATCACAACAGTGCGGTTCCAAAAATCATCGACGTTTGGTCGGGTCTTCATGAGGCGGGGATTTACGGCCTTGCGATTGACCTAGGTTCAACAACAGTTGCCGCGCATTTGACCGATCTGGCAACGGGCGAGGTTGTTGCTTCTTCTGGTATTATGAACCCACAAATTCGCTTTGGCGAAGATCTGATGAGCCGTGTCAGCTATGCCATGATGAACAAAGGCGGGGATCAGGAAATGACCCGCGCGGTGCGTGATGCCATCAACGCCCTAACCACCGAAATCGCCCAAGAGGCAGAGATCGATGCAAATCTCATTGTGGAAACAGTGTTCGTCTGTAACCCTGTGATGCATCACCTTCTCTTGGGGATTGATCCGGTAGAGCTTGGCCAAGCGCCTTTTGCCCTTGCGACATCGAAATCCGTATCTCTCACTGCGCGTGATCTTGATCTGGATGCCATGAACGGATCGGCACAGATCTATGTTCTGCCATGTATTGCGGGCCACGTTGGGGCCGATGCCGCCGCGGTGGCCCTGTCTGAAGAACCAGGCAAATCCAAAGACTTGGTCTTGGTCGTTGATGTGGGCACCAATGCGGAAATCTTGCTTGGGAATACGGAACGCGTTTTGGCCTGTTCATCGCCAACCGGACCCGCTTTTGAAGGCGCTCAAATCAGTTCCGGACAACGCGCCGCCCCCGGTGCGATTGAACGGATCGAGATCAATCCAGAGACCAAAGAACCGCGCTTTCGTGTGATCGGCTCGGACCTTTGGTCAGATGATGAGGGCTTTGCCGAGGCAACAGCAACAACAGGCATCACCGGAATTTGCGGATCTGGCATTATCGAGGCCGTGGCCGAGCTGCGGCTTGCTGGTCTGATGGATGACAGTGGCCTTATCGGATCGCATGAGGCGACCGGAACGCCACGCTGCGTTCCCGAAGGCCGCACGCATGCCTATGTGGTTTATGACGGCTCCGCCGAAGGTGGGCCGCGCATCACCGTCACCCAAGGCGATATTCGCGCCATTCAGCTTGCAAAATCCGCGCTATATGCGGGCGCGCGTTTGTTGATGGACGAAATGAATGTGGACAAAGTCGATCGCGTTGTTTTGGCCGGTGCCTTTGGGGCGCATATTTCCTCAAAACACGCAATGGTTTTGGGCATGATCCCGGATGTACCTCTTGATAAGGTCCAATCCGCAGGTAACGCCGCAGGCACCGGAGCGCGCATCGCCTTATGTAATATCGACGCGCGCCGCGAGATCGAAAAGACCGTGGGCGAAATCACAAAGGTCGAAACCGCGATTGAGCCAAAGTTCCAAGACCACTTTGTCGCGGCGAATGCGATCCCACATAAAACGGATCCCTTCCCAGAGCTGAACAAAATCGTCACCCTGCCCCACGTGTCGTTTAATACAGGGGGCGGCGATGGCGGCGGCGAAGGGGGCCGCAGACGCAGACGCCGCGGATAACCACTTCGTCAAGAACCCTCATAAGGGTGCCCAACAGAATGGATGCGCGCATCGCCTGTTTACTACGATACGTATAAGTGCCGGTCTGACTGATCGGCACTTGCATCTTTTTGTAATTCGGACGCTGCGTTGACTTTGAAATCCAGTTTCGAATAGGGACGTCTTTGAATGGAGTTGAAAGGATATCTGAACAGGGGCCGAGCCCAACCGGTGGATCTTGATAGACTGGACATTTTTTTTTGATCTACAAAATCATCGTCAGAACAGACCATAACATCCAACTCTTCACGTGGACTATCTGGAACGAATTGACCTAAAATTGACCGAGTAACACCAATCATTTATCGCGTAGGAGACCGCCTTTGCAAAAACTGACAAAGCACCTCAAATCTATGACGCACGTGTGGATCATATTGTTGACGATAACAACAGCCACACAATCCAATGCGCACCACGAACTGGAAGGCCGCGATATCGAACATGGCGCGCAACTTTACCAAGACCATTGCGCAAGCTGCCACGGTGTGAACCTCGAGGGCCAACCCAACTGGCGCGATTTTAACGAAGACGGATCCCTGCCTGCTCCCCCTCACGACGAGACAGGCCACACATGGCATCACGATACGAACATGTTGTTTGAGTACACAAAACTCGGCGGCCAAGAGGCTTTGCGCCGTGTTGGCGTCAAAAACTATACCAGCGGCATGCCCGCATTTGACGGCATCCTCACGGATCAAGACATCTGGGATATTCTTGCCTATATCCGCTCCACGTGGTCACAAGAAATTCAAGACCTCCACGCGACGCGTCACTAAATACTTTTGTCTTTCTTTTTGCTGCAAATACTCTTGGGGGTATGGGGGCAAAGCCCCCACTGACCCCTCAAAACCAAACAGGCACTTTGACACCGATGTTCGCCGTGAGCGGCGCCATCCCATTGGGTTGAACGGACTGCACATACCCAAGCCCCGCGGTCAAAGCGAGGTCATCTGACATCCAATAATCAACTTCGGCCCGCGCACCCGCGATCAGCCCCCCTTTGGTATCGACACCTGCACCACCCGCGGCGCCAACCAAAACTTCGAAAGAGGCGGAAAAATCGCGATGAACCATGCCGTGCCAGCCAAGACCAAATAACCCTAATTGATAGCCCCCCACATCCCCTGTAAAGGCCGTCGAGGCCTGACCCGTCAAATAGAGATGATCGGTCACAAACACATCCACAGTTGTTTCCAAAAGGTTCGGTGTTTCAGAATACTCGGGGCGATTTTTGAAATAGGTCTCATTCGGAAATTGCCGCGTGACACCCGTATAGAAATGCATCTTCTGGGCATTGCTTTCGGTCCGTTCTAGTTTCCTGAAAGAATAAGAAAGATCAACGCTGGGTGAGACAACCGAAAACGCCCCTGAAAAAGTTTCCCGTTTTTGTACACCTGCGCGCAGCTTTAACCGCTCTGAGAGATCCAATTCCACACCGGCCCCAAGCGACCACAACAAACCGCCCCCGACATCAATACCGCCCCCGCATCCTGCGCCAAGCCCGATCTCATAAAATAAAAACGGCAGACCCAACACATCATTCGACCGCAGGCCCATGATCCAATCTGCGTAACCTTCTGCAAACCCAGAGACGACCCCGTTCGCTTGGACAAAGGTGTTAAATGCCCCGCCGCTGTCAAACACAAACTCTGCGCCCAATAACGTCATATCCTGTGACGGCTCCCCACCCAATGTGCGGCTTGCAGGGCTATGAAGATAAGATGTATATCGCACTGTCGCTTCTGAAAATTGCGTCTTGGCAGCCTGTGGCGCACGCCACGACCGGCCAGAGGACCGCGCCAAGTCGAACCCTTTGCTGTAATAGGT
>JALRHZ010000142.1:0-3596 GCA_023259435.1 Paracoccaceae bacterium
GGATGAGCAATGACCAAAGGCGCAAAACCGCCCTGCGGGCGATTGCAACCTCTGCTGTGATCTTGACGGCCTTTATTCTTGTCGGTGATGCGCTTTTGACCGGTATCGGAATTACTATTCCGGCGTTTCGCATTGCTGGCGGAGTTTTGTTATTTTTGACGGCGCTTGACATGTTGTTTGAGCGTCGGACCAAACGCCGCGAAAACCAAAGCGAAGAGGACAAAGATCGGGATGATCCGTCGATTTTCCCAATGGCGATCCCTTTGATAGCTGGTCCAGGATCCATTACCACGGTTATTCTGATTGCCTCTCAACATGAGGGATACGTAGGGCTTCTTGAAAGTTTTGTTGTGATGGTGACTTGCCTTGCCACATTGGCGGTCTTCCTGTTTTCAAGCAGTTGGATCGCCCGTTTATTGGGGCCGACAGCCATCAACGTTGTAACCCGAATTTTGGGTCTATTGCTGGCGGCATTGTCAATTCAATTCGTAGCAGACGGAATTTTTGCCTTCATAGACTTACATTCGTGATCTGCTCGCTTAGATAAAAACCATGACAGACTGGGATAGCTTTATTTATCTGACGATTTTATTGATCGCGATTGGCGGAAGCTTTTTGTTCGCCAACCGCCATAGGCTTGGCCCGATGTTAAAACAGGCAGGCGTCTGGGTTTTGTTGTTTGGCGGCGCGATTATGGCGGTGGGAATTTGGCAAGACATCACCTCATCGTCGACCGCACCGATTGCCAGTATACGCAGCGATGGGGCCATCACCCTTCCCAAACAACAGCGGGGTCATGTGCGCGCTATTGCGACCATCAACGGCGAACAGGTAGAGTTCTTGGTTGACACCGGAGCAAGTGAGATTGTCCTGACGATGGCGGATGCGGCAAAAATAGGTCTGACCCGCGACAAGCTTAATTTCATTGGCGTGGCCTATACCGCGAATGGGCCGGTGGAAACCGCGCCTGTGATCTTAGAGAGCTTTGCATTGGGCAATGTGGTAGACCGGAACATACGCGCATCGGTGAATAAGGGCGATTTGGATATTTCCCTCTTGGGGATGGCCTATCTGAACCGCTTTTCAAGTATCGAATTAACGCCAGAGGCGATGATCTTAAAACGCTAGACGTTGTCAGACATTCTTTTCGAACTTTAGCTTCCAATTCCCTGTTTCTTCAGAAAAATATTTGGCAGTCACGCCCGCGTCGACCAAGGATTTCCATTGCGTGCGGGCCACTTGTGTGGCCGGATCCGAGGTGCCGTCAAACATGATGCACGTGCGGGCCGAGTTTGCGATATCACTTTCGCTGACCTCGGCGCCTTCGACGCAAATGACACAATCCCGAGGCGCGTCCAAAGCGGGCCCGTTTGAAATCAAAATCGGGTGATCCGCGTCCAATTCTTGGCCCGTCGCAATGCCATGGGCCAAAAAGTCATGCTCTGGGTGGATCCACAACATATCGTCAATCCAAGCGGCTTTTTCAGCGTTGGGCGTGCGTACTTCTATCGACCACCCCTGCCCCAAAGCTTTGCTTAAAAGCTCGGGCAGGCTTGTCTGCAGCTGACGGCGTGTCAGATGATAGAAATACGCAGCACTCATACCTTAGGCTTCGAACTTATCCGCGATCAATTTGTCTAAGGTCATCACTCCCCAACCCGTCGCTCCCGCAGGCGCATGGGCGGTGTCCTTTTTGACCTGAGCGACGCCGGCAATATCGATGTGCGCCCATGGGGTGTCATCATTCACAAACCGCTTGAGGAATTGCGCTGCTGTGATTGAGCCCGCGTCTCGACCACCGATATTCTTCATATCCGCTTTCCTTGATTTCAGCATTTGGTCATAGGCATCCGACAAAGGCATCCGCCATGCCCCTTCGTTTTGCGATTTTGCCGCAGATAATAGATCGTTACACAATGTGTCATCATTCGAGAAGACGCCTGCGTTTTCATGCCCCAATCCGATGATGATAGCACCCGTTAATGTGGCCAAATTGATCATCGCCGTGGGTTGGAACCGCTGTTGCGCATACCAAAGCACGTCACAGAGCACCAAACGCCCTTCGGCATCCGTGTTTAAGACCTCGATCGTGTCGCCCTTCATCGAGGTGACAATATCGCCAGGACGCGTTGCATTGCCAGAGGGCATGTTTTCAACCAAACCCACAAGGCCCACAACATTTGCCTTGGCTTTGCGTTTGGCCAAGGTCATCATGACGCCAGACACAACACCTGCGCCGCCCATATCCATGGTCATATCTTCCATGCCAGCCGCTGGTTTAAGGCTGATGCCGCCTGTATCAAACACAACGCCCTTGCCCACCAAAGCAAAGGGTGCCTCATCTCCGCCGCCGTTCCATTTCATAACGACAACTTTCGACGGGCTATCTGATCCCTGCCCCACACACAAAAGCGCGCCCATGCCCAGTTCGGCCAATTTGTCTTCTTCAAGAACTTCGACCTCAAGCCCAAGCTCTTGCATCGCGTGCAACCGGTTGGCGAACTCAGTCGTGGTCAAGACATTCGCGGGATCATTCGTCAGATCACGCGTGAAATAAACGCCGTCGGCAATTGCCTTTGCTGTTTCGATTTCATCTGACACAGTCTCAGGGCGTGCGTGAAACAGTGTTACCGATCCAACAGTCTTGTCCTCGCCCGAGCGATGTCCGTTATAATCATAGCTGCGCAGCAATAGCCCCTTGACCAATTCATCGCTGTGTTTTGGCGATCCGAGCGCGACTGTTATGTCATGCGTCCCACGGGCCTTTGCCAACGATACACCGAATTTGCGCATGTCTGCCGCTGACGCTTTGCGATCTGCAATGACCACATGCAACATTGTCGCCCCAAGCCCCATGGGCACTGGGAACGAAATGACATCACCGGATTTCTTTTGAGAAAACTCCTTAGATTCGCACAAACGTGCAAGCAAGCCGCGCGTGACTTTGTTGATGCGACGGTCAATTTTCCCAAGACGGCCCTCTTGATCCAATAAAATTGCAAGATGCCCCTCGACCGAGGTCAGTGCTTCGATATCTAGTTCTTTTAATGAAAATTCTGGACACAGTGTCATGTTTTATCCTTTCCGAGATTACCACAGACTTAGCGATGATCCGCGCGAAATGCCAGATATGAGTTTTCCCCATGTTATAAATGATTTAAAGCGTTTGGTATAAACAAAAAAACCAGAGTGCCGCTCGTGTCGCGATTTGATAAATACATTGTTGGTCAGATGAGTGTGATGTTCGGGTTCTTTTCTCTCGTTCTGGTGTCAATCTACTGGATCAACCGCGCTGTAAAACTGTTTGACCAGCTGATTGCAGATGGGCATTCAACAGGTGTATTTATCGAACTTAGCCTTTTGAGTTTGCCAACAATAACAACGATTGTCTTGCCTATTTCGACATTTGCCGCAGTGGTTTTTGTGATCAACCGCTTGAATACAGAAAGCGAATTGGTGGTCATGCAGGCCACTGGGTTTAGCCCTTGGCGTCTGATGCGTCCTATTTGGATTTTTGGGTGTTTGGTGGCGCTTTTATTGTTGAGCATCACGACTGTCATCGCGCCTTTAAGTGAACACCGCCTGAATGAACGGCA
>JALRHZ010000142.1:3606-5396 GCA_023259435.1 Paracoccaceae bacterium
GAGCTGAGCTCAAGCGCCTCGGCACGGTTATTGCGTGAAGGGGTCTTTATGCATCCGACACGTGGCGTAACCGTTTATATCACGGACATCACCCAAGAGGGCGAATTACAGGGGATCTTTTTGTCGGATCGCCGGTCTGACACCACGCATATGACCTATACGGCCGGTCGTGCCTATTTGGTGCGGACACCTGAAACGGTCAATTTGGTGATGGTCGATGGACAGGCGCAGACCCTGCGACTTAAGGACAATTCCCTAGCGACGACGTTATTTGCCGATTTGAACTATGATGTGAGTGACATTCTCTCAAGTTCCGCAAACAAGCGCCGCAATCTGAATACGGTCCCCACGTCTGACCTGCTCTTTTCTCAAGAGAAGGTGCAAGAAATAACACGCGCCTCGCAAAAGCGAATTTTGCGCACCCTAAACACCCGTTTCCATGAGCCTCTGTTATGCCTAGCCGCGGCTCTCTTGGGATTTGCGGGTTTGATCATTGGGCGGTTTAGCCGATTTGGATCAGGACGACAGATTCTCTTTACCATTGCGCTTCTGATTTCGGTAAAACTTATCGAAAGTTTGGTAAATACCCCCTTGAATGCAGACCTCCGGAATTGGCCGCTTGTCTATGCGCCCGCCCTTTATGGTATCCTATTGGCTATAGGTCTGGTTCACATCGCCACACGCCCGATGCGGCGCACGCGAGGTGTCTCATGAAATTGCATATCTATTTTGCCAAACGTTATTTGAAAATGTTAATGTCCATTCTTGGTGTCTTTTCTCTATTTCTATTTTTGATCGATTTTATCGAACAAACACGTCGGTTTAGTAGTAAAGTCTCTTTTCCAAACTTGGTGGAATTGACGTTGCTAAACGCACCACAGGCCTTGTACGAGATGTTTCCTCTTATTGTAATTCTCGCCTCGGTCTCTTTGTTTATTGCCCTCTCACGATCAAGTGAATTGGTCATTGCACGCGCGGTGGGCCGTTCAGCTGTTCAATCCGTTTTTGCGCCTGCGGTTGTGATGCTCACTGTCGGTGCCTTGGGTGTGGCAATCTTTAACCCAATTGTTGCTGCCACATCCGTGAAATATGACCAGATGCAATCTGCTTATGTCTCGGGAAAGTCATCCGCAATTTCCTTGGGCCGTGAGGGTCTTTGGCTGCGCCAAGGCGATAGCGGAGGTCAAACCGTTATTCACGCCAAGGGAGCGAATGCCACGGGTCTTATGCTATACGATGTGACATTCATTGCCTTTCATCCATCCGGCGCGCCAAGTCGTCGACTTCAGGCAGATGTTGCAGAGTTGAAAGAGGGCTATTGGCGCCTGAGCAATGCACGCACTTGGCCGTTGATCCCGGGCATCAACGCTCAAGACAATATGCAAATACATGAGAGCCTAGTGCTCACAACAAGTTTGAGCGTGGAACAAATTTCAGATCGGTTCGGCCAGCCGCAAAGTATTAGCATATGGGACATGCCGGCCTATATCACGCAACTCGAAGATGCAGGATTTTCGGCGCGCAGGTATCAGATCTGGATGCAAACTGAGCTGGCCTTGCCGGTGTTTTTAACCGCCATGCTTTTGGTAGGTGCGGCCTTTACAATGCGCCCAACACGACTTGGCGGGATCGGAATTCGTGTCCTGTCAGCAATCGTATTGGGGTTTGGCCTGTATTATATCAAAAACTTTGCGCAAATTTTGGCAGAAAACGGCCAATTACCCATCCTTATCGCGGCATGGGTGCCACCTTTAGCCTCTCTGCTCTTGGCGCTTGGGTTCTTATTGCTT
>JALRHZ010000143.1 GCA_023259435.1 Paracoccaceae bacterium
AACCTAAACGTGGGCTGTCCGTCTGATCGGGTGCAATCGGGGACCTTTGGTGCGATATTGATGAAAACGCCTGATCGTGTCGCGGCCTGTTGTGCCGCTATGATCAAGGCACAAGCCAAAGACGTCACCGTAAAATGCCGGATCGGCGTTGACGAGCAAGACCCTGAAACGGTGCTTCCTGCATTTTTGGAACGCGTGTCCGATGCAGGCGTGACGCGCTTTACAATTCATGCGCGCAAAGCATGGCTACAGGGGCTTAGCCCAAAGGAAAACCGCGATATTCCACCCTTGGATTACGCATTGGTGTATCGGATGAAAGAGCGGTTTCCAGACCTACATCTATCGATCAACGGGGGCATTACCTCGCTTGATGAGGCGCAAGAACATTTAAAGTGTGGCGTGGATGGCGTAATGATTGGGCGTGCGGCTTATCACATGCCGATCGATATTCTGGCGCAGGCCGATCACCGGATATATGGAGAGGCGGATAAGGTCTCGGATCCAATGCAGGTCGTGCGTGACATGGTGCCCTATATCGAACGCCATATCGAGACGGGCGGTCGCCTGAACCAAATCACCCGACATATGCTGGGCCTCTTTGCGGGACAGCCGGGGGCACGCGCGTGGCGGCGCATTTTATCCGAGCGCGCCCATCAAAGCGGCGTTGAATTGCTCTATGAGGCACTCGAACGCGTTGAAGAGGCACGAGCGACAACTGACATTGTTTCAGTACCTTAGAGGAGACGAATAATGTCTTTATTGCTTGCTATGTGTCTGATGTTGTTGGTGATTGGTGCGTTTGCCGGTGTCTTGGCGGGGCTCTTAGGCGTCGGAGGAGGCATCGTATTGGTGCCGGCGTTCTTTTATGCGTTTTCGGTCCTCGGATATGACGGCCCACAGTTGATGCAGCTGTGCCTTGGGACATCTCTTGCCACGATTATCGTTACGTCCGTCAGGTCTGTTATGTCACACAACAAAAAAGGCGCAGTTGATTGGAGCATTTTGAAACGATGGGCGCCTGGGATCGTGCTTGGTGCTGTTCTTGGGGTGACGGTCGCCTCACACCTGCGGTCCGAATTTTTGCAAGGCGTGTTTGGGGTTTTGGGTCTTACGGTTGGTCTGTATATGGCGTTTGGGCGGTCCGAGTGGCGGCTAGGGTCCGAGATGCCAAAGGGGTTAACGCGTGGTGTTTTGTCGCCGCTTTTGGGGTTCTTATCGGTGCTTATGGGCATCGGCGGCGGAAGCTTTGGCGTGCCCCTTATGTCTTTGTTTAATATGGCTATTCATCGTGCGGTGGCAACGGCTGCGGGGTTTGGTGTGGTGATCGCTGTGCCCTCAGTTCTTGGGTTTCTTTTGTTGCCGATGGATCCCGCGAGCCGGCCACCCTTTACGATTGGAACTGTCAATTTGGTCGCATTCGGTTTGATCATTGCGGTTACTTTGCTGACAACGCCTTTGGGGGTGACATTGGCGCATAAAATGGACCCTAAACCGTTGAAACGTGTGTTTGGCGTGTTTTTGATTATTGTGGCACTGAACATGCTGCGCAAAGTCGTGATGGGCTAGGATGTTCGGAGCTGCAGGTTGGACAAAGATCGCATTTGATGCACAGACCCTGACTTGGGCCAAGGCCGCGCGTGATGTGGGTCGCCGAGTTGTGCAAGATCCCAAAATGCGCCAAACATGGCTGCAATGCCAAGGGACGTGGTTTGTAGGTGTCGATGCCTTGCCCACAGATCATCTTGGCGCAATCGCAGGGGTGGCCTTGGGCGATGCGATCCAAACCCTATTGACCGCGCGCGCCTATAAACCGCTGCACCCTGCGCAGCTTTCTGTGATATATGATGGCTATCCAAAACCGCGTGAGGGCGAAAGCGAGGCAGGGTTTCGGTATCGTTTGAACCGCGATGCGGCACATGTTGACGGGGTGTTGGGCGTGGGCACGCCAAAACGCCGGATGGTAAAAGAGCCGCATGGCGTCATTATTGGCATTCCACTCACCGATCCAGTTGCGGGGGCCAGTCCGATGGTTGTGTGGGAAGGGTCCCATACGATCCTGCGCAGCGCCTTTGCCCGCGCATTTTCAGGCACAGATCCATCCTCATGGTCCGATATCGACGTGACAGAGATTTATACAAGCACGCGAAAACAGGTCTTTGAGACGTGCAAACGGGTTGTTGTCGAGGCACGCGTGGGCGAGGCCTATGCCATTGATCCGTTGTGCCTCCACGGTGTGGCCCCATGGACGGCCACGGATCATCATGATCCAGATGGCAGAATGGTTGCCTATTTCCGGCCTGAACTGTCTAATATCGCAGATTGGCTTGACGCGGGAGCCGGTTAGGACGCCTGCGACAACCGCGCCATGCGCCCGCCGCGGCGCTTTGTCAGACGAGAGGCGCGATTTGGAAGAGTGGCCATCACATCCGCGCGCTCTTGGGACGACATACGAGACCAACCTCCGATTTCCTCAATCGTGCGATAACATCCGGTGCAAATGCGTTCTTGTGGGTGGACCACACAGATTTTTATGCAAGGCGATTGAATTTCGTCTCTTTTCCAGATGTCATCTGCCACAGTGTTTTTTCCCGAATTGCTGCTCATATATGTCTCAGCCGATCTAGGGCTCCTTGAAGGATATACGACGCGGCAACGTGATCGATAACCTCAGAACGACGTTTTCTTGTCGTATCCGCCTCTAAAAGTGCTTTTTCTGCCGCAACTGTTGACAATCTTTCGTCCCAAAAGGTGATCGGGCAGGGGTTTAGGCGTTCAAAATTGCGTGCAAAGGCGCGGGTGGCTTGGCACCGCGGTCCTTCGCTGCCGTCCATATTGCGCGGCAAGCCTAATACAATACCCGCGATATTGCGGTCTTTGATCAGCGAGATAAGCGCCTCTGCATCGGCTGTGAATTTGGTGCGCTTTATGGTTTTGATGGGCGTCGCCGACGACAACAAAAGATCGGAAATCGCAACCCCAATGGTTTTCGTGCCCAAGTCTAATCCCATAAGTGCACAAGGGCGTGAAAGCGTGGCCGCGAATTCTTGAATATCGTCTGTAATCATTGCGCCAATCCGATGGAGTCCGCCGCGGCGTTAATCAAGTCTAGGTCCTGTGGATTTGCTGCGAAAACGGTCCGCGCCTCGGCAACGATAGCACGCGCTTGGTCGATCTCGCCCAAGACACCATAGGCATTGATCAAACGCGCCCATTCTTGGGCCGTGCCACCTTGGGTCGCCAATCGGTCTGAGAGCTGTGCCACCATGCCTTGGATCATTGCGTTTCGGTCTTCGGCATCCATGCCAGATGCCGCTTCAATGTCCTCAGTTGTTGGGCCACGCAGTGTTGTTTCCGGTGGAAGCTGATATTTATGCTGCCCCGCCAGATAGGCCATATCCATCATTTGCGACCGGATCGGCGCAATCCATGGCGCGTCATTGGGCCCGTCATTCAATAATTTGCGCCAGATGCGAAACGTTAGATCAGGGCGATCATTCTGCGCCATCATGAGGCCAGTGTAATAGAGGGCGCCCCCATTTTCACGATCTAGGTTCAACGCCTCTTTTAAGGCCGCCTCAGCCGAAGGGGACACATAGCCATTGGCCGCAATGATCAGGCTTTCTGCATAATCAAGATAATCATTCGCTGTCGCCTCAGACCCCTTGATCGCAATCACACGACCTTTTGCGCGGCTTGCCTCATTAAAGTTCTCAAGTTGGGTTTCAATCCGAGCAAGCAATTCAAACCCTTCAAGGTCATTGGGACGGGTTGCTGTTGTTTCTCGTAGTTTGACGACCAACTGACCATAGTCGCCCTCAGGTGTATTGGGCCCAAGACTAGCGGGAAGTTGATCCAGAATATCTTGTTGGCTGGGACGCTCTTCCAAACGTTTTTGCGCAAACTCCTTGCGCAGCTGCAACGGCACATCATTATATCCTGGTTGGCCAAGTTGGTTGTAAACGCCAAAGCTTCCTCCGAGGAGGACAACCGCAAGAAGCGCCATAACCCAAAGTGGGGCACGGCTTGTGTCGCTGGTGCCGATAGTTGGGTTTTGCGCATCAAGTTTCAAAATTTTGCGCGAAATATCGGTCCGCGCACGCTCTGCGTCTTCTTGGCTTAGAACGCCACGCTCAAGGTCACGATCAATTTCGGTGAGCTGATCTTTGTAAAAACTGATATCCAATGCGACATCATCGTCTGTATCGGTACTACGCCGCATACGAATAAGCAAAAGTCCCACGACGATTGCCGCAATCCACGCTGAAACAAGCCAAAACATGATAATGCCTCCATTGATCCTATGTTTACCTAGAGGGCATCGCGCAAATAAAAAAGAGGGAAATGTCTCAAAATGTCGAGATGTCGCAAGTGTTGACCTAGATGACGTTTCAAGTCATGGAGAAAATGCCCAAGTGCGTATGCACAAATAACATCGACAGATATTGGATTCGAGGCCTATGAAACGTTATTCAGCATTTGCAGTCGCCCGCGAAGGGGCCCGCTTTCACACCGGTTGGGAACGCGCGTGGCGTTCGCCAGAGCCAAAAAAGAAATATGACGTGATCATAGTTGGCGCAGGGGGCCATGGTCTGGCAACTGCCTATTACCTTGGGAAAAACTTTGGCATTACAAATGTGGCGATCATCGAAAAAGGATGGTTGGGCGGCGGAAACACAGGTCGTAATACCACGATTATCCGCTCAAACTATCTCCAAGATCCGTCAGCGGCGCTCTATGAAAAATCGCGCAGCCTGTATGAGACGATGTCACAGGACTTGAACTATAACGTTATGTTCTCGCCTCGCGGTGTTATCATGTTGGCGCAAACCGAACATGAGGTGCGCGGCTATCAACGCACGGCCCACGCAAATGCGCTGCAGGGCGTAAAGACCGAATTCATCGGACCACAGCGTGTTAAAGAGCTGTGCCCAATCATCAATCTAGACGGTCCTCGTTACCCTGTTTTGGGTGGGTTGTGGCAGGCGCGCGGCGGCACAGCGCGCCATGACGCAGTTGCTTGGGGCTATGCGCGGGCCTGCTCGGACATGGGCATGGATGTGATCCAGCAATGCGAAGTGACCGGCATTCGCCGAGACGGCGGCAAGGTCGTCGGTGTCGACACCACCAAAGGCGCAATTGATTGTGATAAGCTGGGCATCGTGGTTGCGGGCAACACCTCGCGCCTGACCGAGATGGCCGGCTTCCGTTTGTCAATCGAGTCTGTTGCACTTCAGGCGCTTGTGTCCGAGCCGATCAAACCTTGTATGGATGTGGTCGTTATGGCCAACACCGTGCACGGCTATATGTCACAATCTGACAAGGGCGAAATGGTCATCGGCGGCGGAACAGACGGGTTCAACAACTATACACAGCGCGGATCCTTCCACCACATC
>JALRHZ010000144.1 GCA_023259435.1 Paracoccaceae bacterium
GGCGGCGCCGCGCGCGCTGTTGTCCGTGAACAATGTCGAAGTCATCTACGACCACGTCATCCTGGTCTTGAAGGGCGTGTCGCTGGAGGTGCCGCAAGGCGGCATCGTGGCCCTTCTGGGCGCGAATGGCGCGGGCAAGTCGACCCTCATTAATATCCTCGCCGGCTTGGTCAACAAAACTGCTGGACGTGTTGAAATTTGGGGCTTTGACCAAGACACAAATCCGAGACAATCCCGCGCCTCTATCGGCGTAATGCCGCAAGAGCTTAATCTTGACCCGTTTTTCTCGCCCCTTGGTGCGCTCGAAGTCCAAGCCGGCTTGTATGGTGTTCCCAAATCAGAGCGAAAAAGCGCAGAGATTCTGGAAATGGTTGGGCTCTCAGACAAAGCAAATGCTTATGCCCGCACCCTCTCAGGCGGTATGCGGCGGCGGTTACTGTTGGCCAAGGCTTTGGTCCACAATCCTCCCATTTTGGTGTTAGACGAACCCACTGCTGGCGTCGATATCGAACTTCGCAAAATGCTTTGGGAAAATGTTCGACGGCTGAACCGAGACCGTGGGACGACCATCATATTGACAACTCATTACCTCGAAGAGGCAGAGGAAATGTGTGATGAGATCGCGATTATTAACCAAGGACAAAAAATTGCCCAAGATACAACAGGGAACTTATTGGGGCAATTGGATCAAAAATCGCTCATAATCCAACCCATGGAAACAGATTGGACGGCACCAAACATCCCCCGCGCGCAGACGGTCACTCAAAATGATGGCTGCCTAAAAATCACCTATTCCGCAAATGAGATTACCGTTGACGATATCTTGCGCCATGTCTCGGACGCAGGAATGCGCATAAAGGACATTCGCACTGACCAAGCGGACTTAGAGGATGTGTTTTTGGAATTGACCCGAGACGCAACCCGCAATGCACCCTAAGCAGGGGCAACCATACGTCCCAATACACGTCCCCCCAAAATATGGACATGTAGATGCGGCACTTCTTGAACACCAGCTTGGCCTGTATTGGCAATTACACGAAACCCTAGACCACCTTCGCTTGGCTGAACGCCAGTGATGCGGCACACTTCTCCGATCGCCCGTGTGAAACCGATAATCTCTGCATCACTAGCCTCTTGAGCAAAGTGATCATAGCACACATAAGGTCCCTTTGGGATCACCAAAACATGCACAGGGGCGGCAGGCTGAATATCCTCGAACGCCAAGGCATGGTCGTTTTCATAAACCGTTTTATTCGGAATTTCCCCTCGCAAAATTTTTGCAAAAATATTCTGAGGATCATAGTCATATGCCATGTTGTACGTCCTTTACGTTTTGTCTGAGGTGTCAGTCAGAGAACAACCAGTCTTGATCAACGATACCCTCTGCAATCTGCGGGTCAATATCGGCAAAGCCAGATAGCTGATCAATATTTTTAAACCGTGCGCCATGTTCAACAACACGGTAAAAGCTCTCGAACTCTTGATCCCGCAAAACATCCATTTCATGTTGCAGATCAAATCGAATACTTGGCACCAAACGGGCCACTGTTTCTGCAGAAGTCGAATCTGATACCAATCCAACCCGTTTAGCGTGTCCAATCAAATAACCGGTGTCAAACGCACAATCGAGATGAAGAATGCGGGTCTTGGACCGATCTTTTGATAAATCCTGCAAAAGATCGATATCCGCTGGGTCGACGCAGATCGCCATTTTTTCAGTTTTATAATAGTCGAACAACATTCTCATAATCGCCCGACGGTGCCGGGCCTTTTTTTCAGAATTCGACAATATACCACCAAGATCAGGCAAGGCATCAGAGTGTTCGTTGAATATATACTCAAGTGCAGGGAAATCGAAATGGGGGCGTAATTGATCCATGTAGCGTTTGGCAACGTGCCATTTTTTACACACGATGATCAAAAGCTCTCGGTCGCGCCCGATTGAACTTTCACTTTCCCAAAACCGCAACGCAAATCGCCGACCGATACGCCCCCTCTCGGTCAAAAACATAAACAGGTTGCGCCCCTCATTCGAGATGGCAAACTCATTCCAATCAGAGGCATATAACGCCCCTAAACGTTCTTTTAAAACAGTGGCTTCTGGCGAAATTTTGCGCGCAAACAAATAGTCTTGCGTCAACAACATATCATAGTGATCATTGTAAAACGTGACTGGCATCCCGTAATCCGAGAACATTAAAAACGTCAAAGTACGGGGTTTGATTTCTGATCTTGGGACCAAATGGCGGACCAAGGTTTGGAAAAAGGTCTCGTCCGGGATCCATGTGGTTTTGAAAAAGCGCATGACGTCTTTTCTTTTGGCCACGAATTGCAGGATTGCCTCAATGGTCACACGCCGCAAACACCACCATTGGCTACCGATTTGAACTTGGATGTCTTCGGGGATTTTCCGTGTAAGACCAAATCGCTTCTGAATCTCATATGACGTGTAAAACAGCTTTTTCTGAGTGCGTTCATTGAAAAAATGCCGATAAATCAAGCGATCTTTTTTCATGCCAGTTTTGATCCAATTACTGTCGAAAAAATCAAAACTTTCTATGAAATCAAAGTCATTTTCGTCCAAATAATGATGCGCATAGGTGGCCGACTTGATCGCCATGCAGTCGCCCGACAGCATATAAAAATGCGAGGCCTTTGGAAACGCCTCATGCGCGGCTTGGATCGCGTATAATGTCGCCTCACATAAAGACCATTCTCCCCACCCACATTTCACACGTTTTTTTGCAAAGGTAACATTTGGGTTGTTCTTTAAGGCATCCTGAATGGTGGCATAGGCTTTGGGTGCTGCACTAGCATCAAAGTGTATAGACATAAAATCGCCAGCAGCGGTCAAACGCTCCGCCTGCAAAATGATGGATTCTGGGTCTTTATGACACAAAAGAATAAAGGCAATTTTTGCCATGTGCTGCGGCCTCACGCGACGGTGTTTTCAAAAAAACGTGACAAAATAGAGCAATTTCCGATTTCGCCATAGTCTTTACTTTATATCCCCTTTTTTCAAACAACTTTCCAGTGTAGCAAGACTAAATAAAGAAAATTGTGTAAAAGGTGCAGGAATGGGCTTTCCAGGAACATGGATGACAGAAAGTGAAAGCGTGGTGTATCGTGTCGTCCCAAAGTGCGCGTGTTCGACCATTGGTCAAATCATGTTCTACTCGGATCATGGCGAATTTTTTGACGGTGATATCCATGACAGCAAAGATCGTCTTCACAAATGGTCCCAAGATTATAGCCAGCAAAAAATCATTGATAATGTGACGGCGCATAAAAGCTATGCGTTTACCTGCGTACGTAACCCTTACACACGCATCCTGTCGTCATTCTTTGATAAGATTTGCGGAATACAGCGCAACGGAAACCGCTATCGCGGTAAACTTGTCCCGCTTTTGATCCAAAAATACGGGATCGAAGTTGGCGGCGATGACGGCAAACAGGAATTTGACCAAATCAAATCGTTCCGCCGTTTTTTGCTATTTGCGCGTGACACCATTCGGTATCGTAAACCGATGGACCCTGACATCCACTGGTCGGCGATGTCCGGCCATGTCTCGACTTTCATCGTAAACGGTGGGCGGTACGACAAGATTTTCTGGACAGAACAATTCAATGATGGAATGCAACAAGTCCTAGATGGGATTGATACGCACCATACGGTTGATCTTGCGTCGATCCCACGCTTTAACGAAAGCGAGGGACACGGTCCAAAACGGGCACACCCTGTCGAGGACTACTTTGACGATCTATCGATGCATTTGGTCTATGAAATCTACAAACGTGATTTCGATTTGTTCAAATATGACTTTGAAAATCCCGGTAACAAAATGCCGATCGCAGAAATCGACCTAGACGAAGTGCACGCAAAGTTGGGGGACTGATCCCGCTGGCTAAAAAATAGAGCGTGGGCCAAAGGCCCACTCCGCTTGGTTACATCAGGTTGGTCACATCAGGCCGTTCTGCTTGAACAGATCCATGATATCCGTTTGGGGGCGTGGGCCGACATGAGAAATCACTTCTCCCGCAGAAATTCCCCCCATGCGCGCGCAGGTCTCGATGCTATGTCCTTGGATCAAGCCATATAAGAATCCAGCTGCAAACTGATCGCCTGCACCGGTTGCATCGACAACCTTGACAGGTGTCACGCCTACATCAAAACGGGTTCCGTCTTGGATAATCGAAACGCCCTGCTCTCCACGGGTACAGATAACCAACGGACAAATATTTGCGGTTTTGTTCAAAGCGACATCTAAATTCTCTTCTTCAAACAATGCTAAAATTTCCGCATCGTTCCCGATCACATAATCCAACTCGTTTTCGATAAGGTTCAAAAAATCATCGCGGTGCCGTTCAACACAAAATGGATCGGAGATAGCAATACCGGCTTTGCCACCCGCAGCACGGCAGGCTCTGGCAAGTTTCACAAAGGCGTCTTTGCCTTTGTCTTTGTCGAATAGATACCCTTCCAAATAGACGATCTCTGCATCCGCTCCGATTGCCTCATCTACATCATCAGGGCCAAGTTCTGCGGAAATTCCCAAATATGTGTTCATGGATCGCTCGCCATCAGGTGACACAAAGATCATTGACCGTGACGTGGGAAGTTCGCCACCCGAAATGGGTGGGTTCACAAAATCACATCCTTCGTCCTGACTTGTTTTGGCATAAAACCGGCCAAGGTCGTCATCATTAACGCGTCCAATAAACGCGGTCTTAAGTCCCAAAGCACCAACGCCTGCAAGTGTATTGGCCACAGAGCCCCCCGCCGCTTGTGTGCGGTTGCGCATCGCATCATAGAGATCCTCTGCACGATCCTGTTCGACAAGTTGCATAATGCCTTTTTCGATACCCTTTTCAGAGAGAAACTCATCAGATGTATGAGCGATCACATCAACAATGGCGTTGCCGATGCCAACAAGTTTATAGGTCTTCATAAGTTCTTTTCCTCATACATGCACAAGTCTCGAATAAGACATGTCCCACATAGTGGTTTGCGGGCTTTACAGTGATAGCGCCCATGTAAAATCAGCCAATGATGCGCGTGCAGCTGGAAATCTGCGGGAATGTTGTCCTCGATCGCGCGTTCCACGGCGTCTACATCTTTCCCAGGCGCAATACCAGAGCGATTTCCAACGCGGAAAATATGTGTATCCACAGCCTGAGCCGGCTGGCGCCACCACATGTTCAAAACCACATTCGCCGTTTTGCGTCCAACACCCGGCAACGACTGGAGGGCCGCGCGCGAATTTGGGACTTCACTGTTATAGTCGTCGACCAATATCTGGCTTAGCTTGATGACATTCTTTGCTTTGTTACGATACAGACCAATTGTTTTGATATGCTCAATGACGCCCTCTTCGCCC
>JALRHZ010000145.1:0-5018 GCA_023259435.1 Paracoccaceae bacterium
GGTGGAGTGGGAGTGGGGGTTGAAGGTGGTGAAGGAGGGAGGGTTGGAGTTTTGCTCCGAGTGGTGTGTGGTGTGTGTGGTGGGTGTGTGTGGTGGGTGTGTGGTGTGTGGTGTGTGTGGTGAATAGACCAAACGACTTCCCGCATTTTCCCCCTGTGTAATGTCTTGTTCTGATTTGGGTTGGACCGACAACACCGTTACATCAAAGGGACCACCAGAGGTCTGCGTCAAAACAATTTGGCCCGTGTTCCCCTGAGACACAACATCAATGCCCAGGGTGTTGACCCTTGATTTCACCTGATCAATCGTATTCATCAATCCGACAGCATCAGAGCCAACCAAACTATGGCGCCCCTGAACAATGGCTTGCGGTGTGAAAATCGATGCGCGATCTTGTGCCACGGCATAGCGCTTTTGCCTTTGCGTGAATTCTGGATGCGCGAAAACGTCTTTCCAACCAATATAATCCCAGTAATCTACGTGAAATGCCAATGGAATGACGTGGTCATACTCGGACAGTTTTGCCAAAATTTCATCTGCAGGTGGACAGGACGAACATCCCTGTGAGGTGAACAACTCAACCACCACAGAGCTTTTGTCCTGAGCCGCACAGGCAGTGGCCCAAACCGCACAAAATACAGCAATCAAATACCTACGCATCGTGGTTCGCTTTCATCATTCACATAATCCTAGCCTAACCAAACTCTGGATAAATTTCCAATCACCCTTTTGCGATTGGAGTGTAACGAAATAAAAAAAGGCCCGCGCAGCGCGCAGGCCTTTCCATCAGATACCGATGGTATCAAAACTGAATGGATTTTGCATCCAACGAGGGTTGCTGCGCCGGCGAGAACTTTGTCAGATCAATCCCCTCAACCGCGCTTGTGTATTCGTCAAGCGTTGGAGTACGGCCCAAAATCGCAGAAAGAACAACAACAGGTGTCGATGCCAACAGGCTTTCGCCCGTTTTTTCGGCGGCATCTTCAACAACCCGCCCCTTAAACAAACGGGTCGAGGTTGCCAAAACAGTGTCGCCTTTCGCGGCTTTTTCTTGGTTCCCCATACATAGATTACAGCCGGGACGCTCAAGATACATTGTATTTTCGTATTCTGTGCGCGCCTTGGTTTTCGGAGCGAAATCGTCGAATTCAAAGCCTGAGTACTTTTGCAGAATTTCCCAATCGCCCTCTTCTTTCAACTCGTCAACGATGTTGTAGGTCGGTGCCGCAACAACCAATGGCGCGTTGAATTCAACCTTGCCTTTTTCCTGCTCAATGTTCTTAAGCATCTGGGCCACGATTTTCATGTCACCCTTATGCACCATGCAAGAGCCCACAAACCCAAGATCCACTTTCTTTTCCGCGTTGTAATAGGAAATTGGACGAATGGTATCGTGTGTATAGCGTTTTGAGACATCGGCATTGTTGACATCAGGATCCGCAATCATCGGCTCAATGATTTGATCCAGATCGACGACAACTTCGGCTGCATATTTCGCATCAGAGTCTGGGCGCAGTGCTGGTTTTTCACCCGATTTGATTTCGGCGATACGACGGTCTGCGATATCGATCAGACCTTGCAGCATATTAACATCGTTATCCATGCCTTTGTCGATCATCACCTGAATACGCGATTTTGCGATTTCCAAAGAGCCGATCAAAGTTTCGTCTTCGGAAATACAGATCGAGGCTTTGGCCTTCATCTCTGCGGTCCAGTCGGTAAAGGTAAAGGCTTGGTCTGCGAGAAGCGTTCCGATGTGTACTTCGATCACACGGCCTTGGAACACGTTGTCACCAAATTGCGCCAACATCTGGGCCTGAGTGGCATGAACCACGTCCCGGAAATCCATGTGATCGGCCATTTTACCTTTGAACGTCACTTTCACCGATTCAGGGATCGGCATCGACGCCTCTCCGGTTGCCAAGGCCAGCGCAACAGTGCCCGAGTCCGCACCAAAGGCCACACCTTTGGACATGCGGGTATGGCTATCGCCGCCGATAATCACAGACCAGTCATCCACCGTAATGTCATTCAATACTTTGTGGATCACGTCCGTCATGGAATGATACACGCCCTTAGGATCGCGGGCAGTGATCAGACCGAATTTATGCATAAATTCCATCAGGCGCGGCGTATTTGCCTGTGCCTTTAGGTCCCAGACCGAGGCCGTGTGACAGCCAGATTGATACGCCCCATCCACGGATGGAGAGATCACAGTTGCGGCCATTGCCTCAAGCTCTTGTGAGGTCATCAAACCTGTTGTGTCTTGTGAACCAACGATGTTGACCTTGACGCGCACATCCGATCCCGCATGAAGCGGCTTGTCCGTTTGTTTACCCAAGGCATTGGCGTTAAAGATTTTCTCAACCGCGGTAAGGCCTTGGCCATCGATTGTAATTTCCTTTGACGGCGCAAAGGCGGATTTCAACGGAATGCCAAGCGCTTCACAGGCAAATGTCTGAAGCTTTTTGCCAAAGACAATCGCATAGGATCCGCCGGCTTTCATGAATTCCATTTTTTGCGGTGTAAAGGAGCCTGCCAAATCGACCAACTCTTCGCTTCCGTCTGCGGAATATAGCTTTTTCTTTTTGGTATTGATGGTCAAAACGGTGCCTGTCTCGACAGAGTATTTCTGTTCAAGAATAGGATTGCCGTCGTTGTTCAAAATCGGCTTGCCATCCTCACCCATTTTCTTGACCCAGTTTTTCAGGTCAATCCCGATCCCGCCGGTGACGCCGACAGTTGTCAAAAAGATCGGAGAAATGCCATTTGTACCCGCCACAACCGGTGCAATGTTGACGAATGGAACATAAGGGCTTGCCTGTTTTCCGGTCCATAGCGCCACGTTGTTGACGCCGGACATGCGCGACGATCCAACGCCCATTGTGCCTTTTTCCGCGATCAACATAACGCGTTTGTCAGGGTGCTGAAGCTTCAACGCTTCGATCTCTTTTTGCGCCTGCTCTGAGATCATGCATTTGCCGTGCAACTCACGGTCCGAGCGCGAGTGCGCTTGGTTACCGGGCGACAAAAGATCGGTCGAAATATCGCCCTCTGCCGCGATATAGGTCACAACTTGGATTTCTTCGTCGATGTCGGGTAATTTGTTAAAGAATTCCGCGTCGGAATAGCTTTCCAAAATGTCCCGCGCGATTGCGTTACCGGCATCCAACGCCTCTTTGAGGCGGGAGGTATCTGCGTCGTACAAAAAGACCTGTGTCTTTAGAACCTCTGCCGCCTGAAGCGCGATGTCTTTGTCGTCGCCCAGTGCAAGGTCCAACAAAACCCGCACAGATGGGCCGCCTTTCATGTGGGACAGCAATTCAAAGGCAAAGCTCTCAGAAATTTCCGCAACTTGCGCTTGGCCTAGGATGATGTCCTTGAGGAACACAGCCTTTTCTTCTGCTGCACTCGTCGTACCGGGAAGGGTATTGTAAATGAAAAACTGCAATGAGTCTTCGCGATGCGGGTGCGCCGTATCTTTGATCTGAGAGATAATCTCTTGCAACAACGCGCCGCTATCGATCGGCTTTGGGTTCAAACCCTGTGTTTTGCGTTGTTCTATTTCTTCTAGGTAACCCGTGTACAAGCTCATGTTGGTCTCAATTCTTAAATGTTGGATCGGTTGCACATACTTCTTCAACAGCGAAATGTCGAATCAGAATTGCATTATGTATACTATTGTATGCAAAATTTAACAAGCCTCCTGCCCCGCATTGATAGGCGCGTGGGCTCGACGCTATTGGGTGTGTTGCGGGGCTAGTTCAGAGCGTTCTGCAAAGCGGGTAAAAACCTGTTTTCATAATCCGAACCCACAAGCGGCCCTGCAAATCGGAACAAAATCTTACCATCCCCGTCTAGAATGAATGTCTCGGGCGGCGCGGTCACGCCCCAATCAATCGCGGTCCGTCCTTTGGGATCAAAGCCCACAGCGGAAAACGGATTGCCATCCTCCACCAAATAGGACACGGCATTGTCCTGATCATCTTTAAAATTGATGCCGACGATATTCATCCCGCCCTCTGACATCTCCAACAGCTTTGGATGCTCGGCACGGCACGGCGGACACCACGAGGCCCAGAAATTCACCAATGCCACTTCTCCGGTGGCAAGAGTGTCTTCCGTTATCTTCGGATAATCGGCAAGCCCATCTTGTGGAAGGCTGGGGGCAGTTTGCCCAATCAGCGTCGAGGGGATGCCGTTTGGATCTTCTCGATACATCCCGACGTAAAAGACGGCTGCCAAGGCTAAGAACACCAAAGGAGGCGCAGCGACGAGCGGCGAGAGTTTAGCCATTGTTGTGGCCCTCCACTTGGTCCAACTGACGTTTGGCCGATCTATTGGCCCGCAGTATGATCAGGATCAAAACAGCCAAAATTACCAAAGACACCGCATAGGACGACAGCACATAGCCCGCGTATTTTCCAAGTTCTGGCATCATGTCCGAGCCTCCCGTGCAACGATTGCGCGCGTCCGGCGCTTCATGATTTCGGTTTGGGTTCCGATCAACACCAACGCGATAAAGAGCAACATAAATCCGGCCATAGACACAAATAGAGGTATAGCAAAGACGTTACTGACGCGTTCCTCGGTATCGCCCGCAAGAGCGCCTGCGCGCATCACAGAGGCACCTTGGTGCAATCCTTGGTTCCAGAAATTAACGGCGTATCGGCTGAGCACCGCAAAGACCGACCCCACCATGCATAGGATCGAAGTCAAATCTGCCGCCGTGTCGGGATCCTCGATTGCGGCCCATAGGGCCATGTATCCGATATAGAACAGGAACAGGATCAAGAATGAGGTCAACCGCGGATCCCATTCCCACCACGTGCCCCACATCGGTTGGCCCCAGATGGCCCCAGTTGCCAAGGCAATGACGGTCATCGCAACCCCAACAGGCGCTGCGGCCTTGGCGGCCAAAGCGCTGACATGATGGCGGCGGATCAACCAGATCAAAGAGGCAATCAGCATCACAAACCAAGCATTGATCGCGATTAAGGCCGCCGGAACGTGCAGAT
>JALRHZ010000145.1:5028-5303 GCA_023259435.1 Paracoccaceae bacterium
CGGTCGAGCCTTGCTTGTAATCGTCCGGCGTGAAAAAGAACCCCCACACCAAGCCTATGACCAATGCCCCAAACGCCAAAACCGAGATCCAAGGTAAAACGCGCTGCGATAGTCGCAGGAACTTTACCGGATTTGCATATTCCCAAAGTGACATAATCTTACCTGTGTTCCTTGTCGTTTTTGTTTAACGCAGATTGATACGCAGAACCGCTGCAGATGCAAATGGCAATAATGCCGCTGTTGCGCATGTAATTGCCCCAAGAAGCGCCAAAGGT
>JALRHZ010000146.1 GCA_023259435.1 Paracoccaceae bacterium
AGATAAAGCTCATTCGTCACAGCCGCCGAAACAGTCGTGTGGTCACAGAAAATGGCGTTAGGCTCCATTGATTCGAATGCGCCAGTTTCGCCCAAACATACACTGCGCAGGTCATCATCGTTTCCAACACAGGCAAAAACCACTTTAGCACCGCGCACAGCATCCGCTGGCGTCGCGGCCATTTCGCCTCCATGCTGCTCGACCCAAGCTTGGGCTTTTTCCTGAGTGCGATTGAAAACAGTCACCTCATGGCCCTTTGCCATCAAATGCCCCGCCATTGGATAGCCCATGACGCCCAACCCCAAAAAAGCAACTTTTGTCATTTCCGCCTCGCCTGTCTATGAATAAATACGTAAACACACTTGTGACTCGCCGGATGGGATCGTTCAACCAAAAAAGACGATCTAACCTAAGGAACTAAAAAGAGATGGGGTTGGGATGCTAATTTCGAAGATTTTCTTTTGGTTGTACCGTCTTGTTCTCATTACTGTGTCCCTTTCTGTTCTGGCCTTGATAAGCGTCTACTTTTTGGCGTCTCGATCCTTGCCCGATTATTCCAAAGATGCGGAATTCGAGGGGTTGACCGCGCCTATCGAAATTATCCGAGATACAGCGAACGTGCCTCATATTGTTGGTGAGCATGACAAAGATATGTTTTTTGGCCTTGGATATGCGCATGCCCAAGACCGGTTGTGGCAAATGATATTATTGCGTCGGACCGTCCAAGGTCGCCTGTCCGAGGTCTTTGGCGAGGCGACCTTGGACACTGATATCTTGTTGCGGAGGTTCGATTTTTATCGACAAGCACAAGCCTCTCTTGCGCACCAAACGCCACAAGCACGGGCCGCATTAGAAGCTTATGCTCAAGGCGTGAATGCACGTCTTGCGGAAATAAATGAAAACGCACTTGGCCGAGGCGCGCCTGAGTTATTCCTCTTTCCCTCTGCAATTTCGGCATGGCATCCTGCCGATAGCATTGCATTGTTAAAATTAATGGCGGTGCAACTCTCAGGACATGCGCAAAACGAAGTCCTGCGTGCAAAAACTCTTTTGGCGTTAGATGACCCTCAAAAACTACGGGACATTCTACCAGATGTACCCGGATCACCGTTAACAGACCTGCCCGATTATGCGACCCTGATGGGGTTACCTAAAACCTATACGCTTGCGGCCACCTCTGAGGTGCCCATGTTGTGGCCAATTCCAAGGGGTGATTTATCTGGGGCATCGAATGGGTTTGCGGCCTCTGGTGCGCGCTCGGCGGCAGGCAAACCAATTTTGGCAAATGATCCCCATCTGGGCCTGACAGCCCCTGCAATTTGGTACTTGGCCCGTATGGACCTTAAATCTGGTCCTGTAATTGGGGGAACTATTCCAGGAATTCCATTGGTCCTCATTGGGCGATCAAACACATTGGGATGGGGTTTGACGTCCTCTTATCTGGATGACCAAGACCTCTATATGGAAGAGCTGCATCCTGACGATCCAAAGTCCTATCGCACGCCTGATGGGTTCGCGCAGTTTTCGACACGGCAAACCATAATTGAGATAAAAGACAGCACACCTGTCACCTTGGACCTGCGCTGGTCACGCAATGGAGTGGTCTTGGACCCAAGCAGTTATAGCATGGAGGGGATTATCCCCCCAAATCATGTCCCTGCCCTTGCGTGGAGTGCGTTTTCCAATTCTGACACGTCTTTTTCGGCTGGGTTTTCCATGATGCAATCCGCATCAGTTGAGACAGCTCTTGAGCATCTAAACGACTATGTTGCGCCATCACAAAACATCACCCTTGTCGATGAAACCAATATTGCGCTGGCCACCATCGGCGCATTCCCGCGGCGGGACCCCAACCACGAAACCCAAGGGCGTTTGCCTGCATTGGGGTGGAAACAGGAAAACACATGGCAAGGTGTATTTGAGCCTTCCTCAAACCCTGTCACTTTGAATCCAACAAGTGGCATAGTTGGCAATACCAATAACAAAGTTGTCGACCGCCCCTTTCCCAACCATATGTCGTTTAAATGGGGCGATAGCCAACGGATTCAACGCTGGTCAAGATTGATGAAAGACCGCAAGGTCCACACCCGTGAGAGCTTTTTCGAGGCGCAGCTGGATACCGTAAGTTTTTCGGCGCGCACGCTTTTGCCGTTAATTGGCGCCGATCTTTGGTTCACAGGAGAGGCCGCGCCCAATGGAACACCAGAGGCCACGCGCAACACAGCTCTTGAATTATTGGCAAATTGGAACGGCGAAATGAATGAGCACTTGCCGGAACCTTTGATTTATTCCGCTTGGATGCGGGCCCTACAAGACAGGCTTATCCGTGACGATATTGGCCCGCTTGCAGATCAATTCAAAACTGTTGAGCCGCTCTTTCTTGAACGTGTCTATCGCAATGTAGATGGTGCGTCGCAATGGTGTGATATTCGCCAAAGCGCAAAGGTTGAGACCTGTGATGATATCGCGCGTCTGGCGCTTGATGATGCTCTTGTTTGGATCGGGGACACATATGGAACAAACGTCGAAGCTCTGCGGTGGGGCGATGCACACCGCGCCATGCAAAATCATCCGGTTCTAGGTGATGTTCCTGTCCTGCGTTATTTCGTCAACATCCAACAATCCACAAGCGGCGGCGACAATACATTGATGCGCGGTAAAACCAGCGGTACGCTTCCCAATCCGTTTGCAAACGTCCATGCGGCCGGATACCGCGGCGTATACGATTTTGCCGATCCTGACAGTTCGGTATTTATCATCTCAACCGGCCAATCAGGGCATTTCCTCTCTCGGTTCTATGACAACCTAGGGCAATTATGGCGTCGCGGTGAGTATGTTCCGATGTCTCTTGATCTTGACCTAGCGCGCGCCGCGTCAGTCGGCATTAGCCGCTTTTCGCCAAAGGGGGCAGCATCAGAGTAGCAGGTTAAACCCTGCGGCCAAACTCTTTCGTATATTGCGCTTTTTGCTTGTCGGTCCACCGTACAGACAAGGAATAACCCTCCTCAGTGAGCAATTCATCCTCAATTACGCCCTGCGCAAATAACCACGCGCGCGCGCGCCCATCTGCATGGGACAAAGTAAACTGGTCCAGCTGCGTTCCGGTTTGAAGTGAGGCCTTTACAGCATCAAGCAGGGCCTCTAGCCCCTCTCCGGTTATCGCCGAAATCGGGTGAATAAACGATCTGATTTTTGCGGCCTCTGTCATGGCCTCGCGACGGTCTGCATCAATCTGGTCGATTTTATTCCATACCTCCAATAAGGGCACCTCAGAATTAACTCCCAATTCATCCATGATAAGGCGCACATCTTGGGCCTGCTCCTCAGACGCTTCATGCGAGATATCCCGAACATGCAAGATGATATCCGCTGATAGCACTTCTTCTAATGTGGCGCGGAAGGCTGCGACCAACTGGGTGGGAAGATCCGAGATAAACCCAACAGTATCAGATAAAATAACGTCCAGCCCATTGGGCAAGGTCACCGCTCGCATCGTTGGATCAAGCGTGGCAAAAAGCATGTCCTTTGCCATCACATCCGCCCCTGTCAGGCGATTAAACAACGTTGATTTACCTGCGTTGGTATAGCCCACAAGCGCGACAATCGGATAGGGAACTTTGGCACGGCTCTCGCGGTGCAAGGCGCGTGTTTTGACAACTTTGTCTAATTGACGACGCAGACGCACCAATTGTTCATCAATCGCGCGGCGGTCGGCTTCGATTTGGGTCTCACCCGGCCCTCCGACAAAGCCCAAACCACCGCGTTGACGCTCAAGGTGGGTCCAAGCCCGCACAAGACGTGTCCGTTGATAGCTAAGCGCCGCCATTTCAACCTGTAACACACCTTCGCGGGTGGCGGCACGATCCGAAAATATCTCTAGAATAAGACCGGTCCGATCAAGGATTTTGACCTTCCACTGTTTTTCCAGATTGCGCTGTTGAACAGGTGTCACTGGACCATCAATCAAAACCAACTCAATTTCATTGTCATGAAATATCGACTTTAATTCATCAAGCTTACCAGATCCAAAAAGCTTACCTGGATCCGCTTGTCGGACCGGCACGATTTGCGCACCAACCACCTCAAGATGGGGCAAGGCATGTGCCAATGAAACGGCTTCTTGTAACGCCGGCGCTGCGGAACGACGATGCTGGTCCGATTTCAGATCGGGATGCAGGACCCATGCACGGGTTGCCTGCGTTTCATGGTTCATCACGCTGGATCTTCGCCTTCGTATAGAGAAATACTTTGTGAAGGCATGATCGTCGAAATCGCGTGTTTATACACCAACTGAGATTGGCCATCGCGGCGCAGTAAGATACAGAAATTATCAAACCAAGTTACCACGCCTTGGAGTTTGACGCCGTTGATCAAAAAGACGGTCACAGGCACTTTCGCCTTGCGGACATGATTTAAAAATGCGTCTTGGAGATTTTGACGATCAGAAGCCATCTTGGTTGCCCTTATGTTTTTTGTTTTTGTTTTGATGTGCTAACCAGCACGTAACCTCTAACACTGTGTAATTTAGAATACAACCATAAGTCAGCAAGTGGGATCAATCAATAATTTAGGTCCGAAGCGATCTGGGTGCAAAGAGCGCCAAGACAACAAGGATTTCAAACCGCCCCAAAATCATGCCAATTGCCAAGGCTGATTTCGCCAAAAGTGGCAGCAAAAGGTAATCCGTCGCGCCAACCTCGACCATATGTTCCAGAGGTCCTGTCGTAGACAAAGCGGCAACCGAAGCGACCAAGGCTTCTTCGAAAGAGGCACCCGAAAAAGCAACAACAGCAGTCAGTGCAAAGAGCGTCAGGATAAACAGCATGAAGAACACCCAAGCGATATAGGATCCTGACCTCAGCTCTGCGCGTGATGATTTATGCAACATACCCACAGTATTGGGATGGACAAGTTTCTCCATTTCCGCACTGGCGTTCAAATAAAGTGCAAACACCCGCAAGAGTTTTACCCCTCCTGCGGTGGTCGCAACGCCGCCGCCAATCAGGCATAACCCCATAAACACCACGCCTGGGGTTTCAAGGCCGGACCAGCTTTGAGATGTGATCCAATACATGCTATGCTCGCCCGTTGTGGTCAAAAATGACATGACGGTAAATATGGCGCCCCACAGTGCTTGGAAGGGTTCAACTGAAAAAACGACGCCTTCGTCATTAAAGGATCCAATCCAATGACGCAAAAATAGAAACACAGACAAACCAAACACAATGCTAAAGCCAAGCCGGACTTCGGG
>JALRHZ010000147.1 GCA_023259435.1 Paracoccaceae bacterium
TCATTTGTGCGTGAAACCGAGAATGTAGGGTTCATGGAGGCCATTCAGATGCTTGCCTCTGAGGCGGGCATGGTGATGCCAGAGCGCGACCCGCAAGCGCAGGAAAAATCTGACAAGCGCGCGATTTTGTTTGAGGTCATGGAAAAAGCCGTTCGGTTCTTTCGCATGTCTTTGGGCACCTCAGCAGGGGCACAAGCGCGGGCCTATTTGGAAAAACGCGGACTTGATCCGAATACATTAAATCGGTTTGAAATTGGTTTTGCGCCCAATGATAACGCGGCTTTGCGCACGGCCCTTGAAGGCCAAGGGGTCACGCTTGAGCAATTGATCGAGACCGGAATGTCGGCCACCTCGGACGATGGGCGCCCCCCCTATGATCGGTTTCGCAATCGGATCATGTTTCCCATTCGCGATGGACGAGGGCGGTGTATTGCCTTTGGGGGGCGTGCCATGGACCCAAATGCGCGGGCGAAATACCTGAACTCACCCGAGACGATCCTATTCGATAAGGGTCGAAACCTGTACAACCTTGGACCGGCACGCGCGGCTGTGGGCAAGGACCATTCTTTGATTGTGGCCGAGGGGTATATGGATGTCATTGCCCTAAGCCAAGGCGGGTTTGAGGGGGCTGTGGCCCCGCTGGGCACGGCTGTGACCGAAGATCAACTGCATCTGATGTGGCGGATTGCGCCTGAGCCGATCATCGCGTTGGATGGGGACAAAGCAGGCATTCGCGCAGCCCATCGGGTGATTGATCTAGCTTTGCCGCATTTGCGATCAGGACAGGCGTTGCGCTTTGCAATGATGCCCGCAGGACAAGATCCCGATGATCTTTTGCGCTCGGGCGGTGCAGAGGCTGTGAAACAGGTCCTAGAGGCAGCGCAGCCCATGGTGCAGCTTATGTGGGCGCGTGAAATTGAAGGCCAAACCTTTGACAGCCCTGAACGCAAGGCAGCACTTGATAAACGGTTGTTCGAAAAGACGTCGCAAATTCAAGATGCTGTTCTAAGGGGGCATTACGAGGCGGCGCTAAAAGACCTGAAATGGCAACATTTCCGCGCCCGCCCAAAGGGGGCTCCTTGGTCGCCAAAGGCCCGCGTTCCAGTTCAAAGCACCACCAAAGCATCCGAATTGGTCGCCGCAGATGAAAACGTGACAAACTATATTCGCGAGAGTGTTCTTTTGGCGGTGTTAATCCAAACCCCGCCGTTGTTGAATGAGTTTGCAGATCAGCTCTTTATGCTGGATCTTGAAACGCCGGAACTTGATCAAATGTTGCGTGTGATGCGCAATATGGGGGACGAGACGACCACAACGATCAGATCAGAAATTTCGCGTTTGATGGGGGCGGAGCCTCTTGAAAAACTGATGCGCTCTCGCCATGTGTCGATCACACCGTGCCTGCGGGTGCCAGATAATATCGAAATGGCACGCATGACGGTCCAAGAAGAGTTGGCCAAAATAGGCTCGAACAAGGGGCTTGAGGTCGAATTGAATGAGGCGATTTCCGAGCAGGATCGGATCATAGACGATACGATCCTATGGCGGTTAGGGCAGGCTGCCGATGCTAAGAACCGAGCAAGCCGGTCGGATAACGAAGATCGGGCGCAATATGATCTAGGCGACAATGGGGCGCGAATCAATCGAGAAGAACGCGAAAAACTCGACGCGCTTTTGTCGAAAATTAACTACGGCAAAAAGGGAATTTCGTGAATTTGGTGAGGAAATCGTAAATTTTCTACCTTACACGGGTTTCCGAATCAGAATGAATCGTTATTGATTCGAACAAGCGAATCGATTTCCAAATAGGAGCGCAGAATGGCATCCAACGAAACCCAAGACAGCAAGCAGGACGATCAAGACGCGGACATCTCTCTTGATATGAGCCAAACAGCTGTCAAAAAGATGATCGCCGAGGCGCGGGAGCGTGGGTACATTACCTATGATCAGCTCAATAATGTCTTGCCACCTGATCAGGTTTCGTCAGAGCAAATCGAAGATGTGATGTCGATGTTGTCCGAAATGGGGATCAACATTATCGAAGACGAAGATGTCGAGGAAGAAGAGCGCGCAAATGCCGATCTTGTGGTCAAAGATGGCCCCAAAGAGGTGGCTTTGTCCTCTGGCACAACCGAAAAGCTTGACCGCACCGATGACCCTGTTCGCATGTATTTGCGTGAAATGGGATCGGTTGAGTTATTGAGCCGTGAAGGCGAGATCGCGATTGCAAAACGCATCGAGGCCGGTCGCAACACGATGATCTTGGGACTATGCGAAAGCCCTTTGACATTCCAAGCGATTACAATTTGGCGCGACGAATTGCTATCCGAAGACATTTTGTTGCGTGACGTCATCGACCTAGAAGCGACATTCGGAAACCAATTGGACGAAGACGGAGAAGAGCCGGTAATTGATGCGGCAAACGTCGATGCCAAGCCGACAGAGAAATCTGATGAGCCCGAACTGGATGCAGACGGCAATCCGATCATCTCGGATGATGACGATGATGAGGATGATGGTGCGAACATGTCGTTGGCCGCGATGGAGGCCGCGCTTAAGCCACGCGTTCTCGAAACCCTTGACCGCATCGCCGACGATTATGAGCGCCTGTCCGAAATGCAAGATAGCCGTATCTCAGCAACGCTGAACGAAGACGGAAGCTTTAGCGCGGATGAAGAGGCGACCTATCAAGCTTTGCGCAATGAGATTGTCGAGCTTGTGAATGAATTGCACCTGCATAACAATCGGATTGAGGCCTTGATTGACCAGCTTTATGGCATCAATCGCCGGATCATGTCGATTGATAGCTCGATGGTCAAACTTGCTGATCAGGCACGCATCAATCGCCGTGAATTCATCGACGAATACCGCGGAAATGAGCTTGATCCAAACTGGATGGATCGCATGGCTGAAAAATCCGGTCGCGGTTGGCAAATGTTCATCGAAAAATCCACATCAAAGGTCGAAGAACTTCGCGCGGATATGGCGCAAGTTGGTCAATATGTGGGCCTAGATATCTCTGAGTTCCGCCGCATCGTGGCTCAGGTGCAAAAGGGTGAAAAAGAAGCCCGCCAAGCGAAAAAAGAAATGGTCGAAGCGAATTTGCGTCTCGTGATTTCGATTGCCAAGAAATACACAAACCGCGGATTGCAATTCCTTGATCTTATTCAAGAAGGTAACATCGGCCTGATGAAGGCGGTGGATAAATTTGAATACAGACGTGGCTATAAATTTTCGACCTATGCGACATGGTGGATCCGTCAGGCGATCACGCGTTCTATCGCGGATCAGGCACGCACGATCCGGATCCCGGTCCATATGATTGAGACAATTAACAAATTGGTCCGGACTGGCCGCCAAATGCTGCATGAAATTGGCCGCGAACCCACACCCGAGGAATTGGCAGCCAAGCTGCAAATGCCATTGGAAAAGGTCCGCAAGGTGATGAAAATCGCCAAAGAACCGATTTCCTTGGAAACCCCAATCGGGGATGAAGAAGATTCGCAATTGGGCGATTTCATCGAGGATAAGAACGCGGTCCTGCCGTTGGACAGCGCGATCCAAGAAAACCTCAAGGAAACAACGACGCGCGTTTTGTCGTCTTTGACGCCTCGCGAAGAACGCGTTTTGCGTATGCGCTTTGGGATCGGCATGAACACCGACCACACCTTGGAAGAAGTAGGCCAACAGTTCAGCGTAACCCGCGAACGGATCCGCCAGATCGAGGCAAAGGCGCTTAGAAAACTCAAACACCCGTCAAGATCGCGCAAATTGCGCAGCTTTTTAGATCAATAACCAAACGCGCCTTCGGGCGCGTTTATTTTTTTACGGACCATTTATGACCCAAATTGTTTATATTCTCACAAACGAAGCCACGCCAGGATATGTAAAGATTGGCAAAACGATGACAAGTTTAAACCAACGCATGCGCGAACTGGATGTTACCTCGCTTCCTCTCCCATTTGAGTGCTTTTACGCGGCGCATGTTGAAAACTGCCATGAGGTGGAAAAGCTTTTGCATGATGCCTTTGCGGATCGACGCACACGCAAATCTCGGGAATTCTTTGAAATTTCACCTGAACGTGTTGCCTCGGCTCTAAAACTTGCAGCTTTAGAAGAGGCAACGCTAAACGATGACTATATTGACAGCGAAGCAAGAGCCGCCATCACAAAAACGCGGGACCGCCGTTCACCGTTTAATTTTGCGATGGTGGATGTGCCCAATGGCACAACGCTGGTCCACGCGGCCGATAACACAATGACATGCGAAGTCTACGACAGCAAAAAGGTGATATTTGAAGGCGAAGTCCTAAGCCTATCCGAGGCGGCTCTTCGCGTGTTTCACCGGCTTGGTAAAAACTGGAAAGCAGTGAGCGGTCCCGATAATTGGGTATTCGACAATGAAACATTGGATGCGCGTAGATGCCGTTATGATAACGAATGAAATGTTAGAATGCTTCAGCTCGAACCATAAACCTGTCCTAGGTCATTAATCAAACACAAAGAATGTTCGCCGTCTATCGGGCTTGCGAACCGGTGTGTATAATGTGGTCTGGTTCACATTTTGAAAACCGAAATATCGACATGAAACAGACCATAGAATTTCGCATTAATACACAGGGCCAAGGGCTCTATGAATTCACCCGTGACGTCACCAAATGGGTAGCAGGCTGTGGGATTGAAACCGGTCTTTTAACCCTATTCATCCGCCATACCTCGGCAAGTCTTTTAATCCAAGAGAACGCGGATCCAGAGGTAAAAACCGACCTTACAGAATTCTTTGCGCGTCTTGTTCCCCCGTCCTCGGATCCGCGCATGGCCTACTTGACACATACTTATGAAGGGCCCGATGATATGCCGGCCCATATCAAGGCATCTCTCTTACCAACTCACCTGTCAATTCCAGTGATCAATGGCACAGTTTGTCTTGGGACATGGCAGGGGATTTATCTCTTCGAACACAGAAATGCGCCACACACGCGCTTTGTAACCTGCATGGTAAATAGCTGATTATTGTTTTCTTTTTGCCAAAAATACTCTGGGGGAGGCCCGTGAGGGCCGGGGGCAACGCCCCCTGAACAAAGCATAAAAACCTGCAGCTCCCCACAAAATCAGATCTAATTTGATCCGTGATGACGTTCCATCATTTTCTCATGCACTGCCATCATACCTCTGTCGACCATATCTGTGACCTCGGCGGCGTGTATGTGTAATGCCGCA
>JALRHZ010000148.1 GCA_023259435.1 Paracoccaceae bacterium
ACCAAAGGAGCGTACCCAAAAGTCGACACTTTTTTGATTTTTTCAATATCCCGAGTGCCTGCTTTGTCCAGCTTGGTCTCGGTTAGTTCGACGTCAAGTGTGACAAATGTCTGGGTGAAGGCAGGCACGCCCTTGATCACAATAGTGGTGATCAAAATTACAAGCATTGCCAAGCCAATAGAGATCGCCGCAATACCGTAGCGTTGAAACCGTTTTTCCGCAGCGTTCCGCTTTTTCGTACGTGGGCTTACCTCGTATAACGATGTCTGGCTCATTCGTATTGCTCCCGGTATTTGCGCACAATGTAAAGCGCAAGAACGTTCAAACCCAATGTGATGACAAACAGTGTTAGGCCAAGTGCAAAGGCCACAAGTGTTTCTGGGCTGTCGAATTCAAGATCGCCAGTTAGCTGGCTGACGATACGCGTTGTGATTGTTGTTAGGGCTTCAAGTGGGTTGCCGGAATACCGTGCAATGGCCCCTGCCCCCATGACAACGATCATCGTTTCCCCAATCGCCCGCGACGCTGCCAACAGGATCGCACCAATAATGCCGGGCAACGCCGCTGGTAAGATTACGTTGCGCACCGTTTCAGATTGGGTTGCGCCGAGGCCATAAGATCCGTCTCTCATGGCCTGTGGGACTGCGTTGATAATATCATCTGAGAGAGAGGACACGAAAGGGATCAACATCATGCCCATCACAACGCCCGCGGTCAAAACCGAGCGGGAATCTCCCATCCATGCGACGCCCAAATAGCCCCCATCCCCAAAAAAGCTTCGGAGGAATGGGCCGAAGGTGATCAACGCGAACAGACCGTAAACGATTGTCGGAATGCCGGCGAGCACCTCAAGCAAAGGTTTGGCGATTGATCGAACTGATTTGGACGCATATTCGGACAAATAAATTGCAGCGAATAGGCCGATAGGCACGGCAACCAATAGTGCGACAAACGATATGTAAAGCGTTCCCCACAACAGTGGCAGGATCGACAGTGCGCTTGTCCGATTAAAGGATGGTGCCCAAGACGATCCAAAAAAGAAGTCTGTCCAAGGATGCATCGAGAAAAAGCGAGATGCCTCAAAGACCATCGAAAGAACGATGCCGATTGAAGTGAAAATAGCAATCGACGCGGCCGTTGCCAGCAAGATCAATGTGCCCCGTTCCACGGCATTGCGGGCCCAAAACTGACCGTGGGCCTTTTGTACTGCATATACCGTCAAGGCAAGAGATAGACCCAAAGTAAGCACGGTTAAGATCCAAGCGCTTTTTGTTTCCAAGCTATATTTGCGCGCAACCGCTTCAAAGATCACAGGGTCGATTGATGACGCCAATTTCACACCGACACCTTCGAACATATCTTGTAACCCTTGTAGATTACCGGACAGGTTCTCGATGGTATCTATTGCGCCACTCGCAACTAAAACCTTAAGACCGCCATACAAGCGGTCAATTTCACTCATCACAAGGTTCTGGGTGGCTGTGTCTGGGATCACGCTCTCAGGCAAGGAGGAGATGACCGAATAATTTACGTACAAAGGCTGTAGAATTAGCCAAAGTATAATTAGGACTAGTGCAGGAAATACAGCGAGGTACGCTGCAAATAATCCGTAGAATTGGGGCAAAGAATGCAGTTTGCGCTTGTCTCCACCGACGGATTTGATTGCTTTTTGACGTGCAAAGACAAACCCAACGATTGCAATCGTAACAAGACAAGAAAGAATGATTGCGATGGACATTCCGCCCCCTTCCAAAAGTTAGACGCGGCGAAAGCCGCGCCTTTATTTCTGTACCGAATACAGGGTTTACTCGAGACCGGCAACGATTTCTTGTGTTTTCGCTAGCTCAGGATCGGAAACAAGGCCGTACTCTGCCAAAGGACCATCTGGGCCTGCGATTTCGTCAGAAACGAAGAACTCGATGTATTCTTTCATGCCAGGAACTTGCGAGATGTGCGCGTTCTTGACGTAGAACTGTAGAGGGCGTGACACAGGGTATTCACCGGATGCGATTGTTGCGAAACCAGGCTCAACACCGTTGATTTTCGCAGCGTATAGCTTGTCAGTGTTGTTTAGCAAGAAGGACAGACCGAATACGCCAACGCCTTCTGGGTTTGCATCCAATGACGCCAATGTTTCTGTGTAGTCACCGTCGATGTCTACTGAACGACCGTCTGTGCGAACTGCCATGCATGCTTCTTCTGCTGCATCTTCGTCGCCCAATTCTGTAACCAACGCGTCATATGCGCCAACTGATTCACAGCCAACCAACATCACTTTTTCGTCGAATACTTCGCGTGTACCGTGCTTTGTGCCAGGGATGAACGCTTTGATGCCAACCGCTGGAAGCGACGGATCAACGTCTGCCCAAGTTTCAGCGTTTGAGCGTGCTGAAAGTGCAAGATAGATCTGTGCAGGTGTTAGGTTTTCGAAACCTTTGTTTGAAAGACCTGTTGAGAATGTGATCCCATCGTAACCGATACGTACTTCTGTTACTGGACCAACTGTTGCCTGACATGTTTCCCACTGCGCGTCTTTCATCAATGATGAAGAGTTCGCGATGTCGATTTTGTCAAGGCCAACGCCTTCACACATACGCTTGCGGCCTGCGCCTGATCCACCGCCCTCGACGATAGGTGTTGGGAAGTCAAAGTTTTCACCGAATGCTTCTGCAACGATGGAAGCATATGGTAGAACTGTAGATGAACCTGCAATGTGAACTTGGTCACGTGCAACGGCGGCTGTTGCGCCCATTGCGAAAATTGCAAGTGTAGATACTGACGCTTTTACGAATGACATGTGTCTCTCCTTGTATTCGTGTTCGGCTGCCGTCCGTGGCAACCTTCGAGGTGCGGTCTAAATTCGTTGTGTGAACCTTATGTGTCACGTTTGTAACAGTTTTTTAACAAATGCGCGGTGGTGAGAATTTAATCCCGTAGCGTTGGTAAAAGTACTGTAAAAACACTACCTTGGCCCAAAACGCTTTCTATTTTCAAACGCCCTAAATGCCGGTTCAAAATGTGTTTAACGATCGCCAGACCAAGTCCCGTACCCCCTTGGCAGCGGGACCGGTGAGAATCGGCGCGATAAAACCGCTCTGTCAGGCGGGGAATGTGTTGGAACGAAATTCCCGGCCCATTATCTTTGATGCTGATCTCGACGCCCTCTTTGCGGATGCTATCCAAATATTTCGGTGCATTCAAGGTCACCTCGATTTTGTTTCCAGCCTCGCCGTATTTAATGGCGTTCTCGATTAGATTTGAAAAAACTTGCTGCAACTGATCTGAATCAGCAATGATGTTGATCTCTTGGTCTGCATCTAAAATATCAACATGGCATTTTTTTCTTTCGATGATCGGGGCCAAATTGCGTACAACCGACGCAAGTAAAGTCGAGAGATTGACCGTTTCTTTTGGTTTTATCCTTTCTGTTGCCTCGACCCTATTCAATGACAAAAGATCAGAGACCAAACGGTTCATGCGCTCTGCTTCGATTGACATTATTTCCAAAAAGCGCGCGCGCACTGTCGGATCGTCCTGTGCAGGTCCCTGCAACGTTTCCAAAAAGCCAAGCATCGCTGTCAGAGGTGTTTTCAACTCGTGACTGACATTGGCCACAAAATCACGGCGAATTTGTTCGACCCTTTGTTGTTCAGAAATATCTTCGAAGGTAAGCAAGACATAGGTCTGCGCCACTTTGTGACAGCGCACCATATAGTGATAATCTTGGTCGTTTTTGGTGGTGGTGAAACGTTCTTCAAAAACATCTTCCGAGGCATCCTCGACTGCAAATGCGTTTTCAATAGCATCTAGAATAAAAGGTTGTCTCAAAACGGTGATATAGTGTTTTGTAACATGGGCCTCGCCCAGAATTTTTTCCGCAGCGGAATTCATAAACGCAATACGGTCATCCTTGTCTATCAAAACACAAGGTGCAGGCATTGGCCCTAGCGTGGATTTCAAAAGCGACAGTGACACGAGGATGTTTCCTTTATTGCCGCATCCGTATCATATCATTTGTGACAAATATATGACACGCATCTTTCTAAATTGATTTTAGCTGTGTTTTGAACGTTTGCGCGTTCTCTTGGTAATGCTCGGCGCTCTTTGTCAAACCTTTAATCTGTTCCGGGGTTAAGTCTCGGACCACGCGACCAGGAGAGCCCATCACCAAGCACCCGTCTGGAATGACCTTATTCTCGGTAATAAGTGCCCCTGCTCCAATCAGGCAGTTGTTCCCAATTTTTGCACCGTTTAACACAATCGCCCCCATGCCGATGAGCGAATTGTTTCCAATTTGACAGCCATGCAACATGACTTTGTGACCAATGGTACAGTTTTCACCAACGATCAAAGGAAAGCCAATATCGGTGTGCAAGACACAGTTCTCTTGAATGTTGCTGCCTCGGCCGATCATTATCCATTCGTTGTCCCCGCGCAGGGTTGATCCAAACCAAACAGAGGCCCGTGCCTGAAGTGTGACGGCCCCAATGACATTTGCATCATGCGCCACCCACGCAGTTTCATCAATTGTGGGGGATGCCTCATTCAAAGCAAAAAGTGTCATGTGCGTTCCTCGAATTCTGCGTTCAAATTACGGACAATTTCAACGATTTCTGGTTGCTGTGACAAACGCATGCGTTCGGCCGAGATAATTGTTTTTAGACTATTTTCGGTCACGTCCAGATCGTCATTGACCAAGACATAGTCATATTCGGGCCAATGGCTTATCTCGTCGCGGCTTTTGCCCATGCGCTTTGCGATCACCTCTGCGCTGTCTTGTCCGCGTGAAATCAAACGCCGCTCAAGTTCGGTAATGCTCGGCGGCAGGATAAAGACCGACAGGACATGTTTGCCCAAGACAGAATTGCGTACCTGCTGACCACCCTGCCAATCGACATCGAACAAAACGTCTTTGCCTTGGTTGATTGCGTGTTCGACCGGACCGCGCGGGCTTCCGTAATAGTTTCCAAAAACTTCTGCGTGTTCCAACATATCACCACGCACGACAAGCTGTTGAAACTCATCCCGTGTGTGGAAATAATATTCTTTCCCATGCGTCTCTCCGACCCGAGGCTCGCGTGTCGTCGCAGAGACAGAGAATTCAATGGTTGGATCCCACTGTAGCAAACGTTTTGACAG
>JALRHZ010000149.1 GCA_023259435.1 Paracoccaceae bacterium
CCTATATCCCGAACGCCGTTGTGTGGTCTATCGAAGACGGGTTCGAGATTATTTACTCATCAAATTCGGTCGCGGCAAAAGTCGAAGCATCACGCATAATTCTTGCGACCGGCGCGATAGAGCGGCCTATGCCTATCCCTGGGTGGACCCTGGCGGGTGTCATGACAGCTGGGGCGGGGCAGATTTTGCTAAAGCAATCTGGGATGGTTGCAAAAGAGGCGGTCTTGGTCGGAAGCGGGCCCTTGCTTTATTTGGTTGCGGCGCAAATGGTGCGTGCGGGGCGTCCACCTCTTGCGTTGATCGAAACCCAAAGTCGTCGGGACAGCGCGCATGCCGCTAAACATTTTTTCCGCGCCACAATGGGATGGCGCACACTTTTAAAAGGTGTCGGTCTGCTTACGGCCATATGGCGCGGGGGTGTAAAGCGCTATGTCGGAGCCACGAATGTGCGTATAATCGGCGATCAGGCGGTTCAATCGGTTGAATTTACGCACAAGGGCCAGATCAGATCCATCGCATGTCACACAGTATTTCTGCATCACGGTGTCATTCCAAACACCCAGATATCCCGTGCGCTTGAGGTGCAACATGCTTGGGATGATGATCAGTTATGTTTTCGGCCAATACTTGACGACATGTGCCGAACAAGCCGTGACAATATTTGGGTTGCCGGAGATGGGGGTGGTATCGCCGGTGCTTATGCGGCCGAGCTTTCAGGCCAAATTTCAGCGCTTGATGTTGCAATCTGTTCTGGCCTTGTGACGCGCGATGAGATGTCAAAACACATGCAAAAGCTGCATGCCAAATTGGCCACCGAATTAGCGCCGCGTCCGTTTTTGGATAGGGCTTATCCGCCATATCCCCAAGCTCTATCCCCAAGTGATGAAACAATTATTTGTCGCTGTGAGGATGTGACCGCGGGTGATATTCGTAAATTTGCGGCTCTTGGCTGTATGGGGCCAAACCAAGCAAAGGCATTCGGGCGTGTCGGAATGGGGCGCTGCCAAGGCCGCAATTGTGGTATCACAGTTACCAAAATGCTTTCAGATATTCATAACCAAACCCCTGACGCCACTGGATACTTTCGCATTCGACCACCGTTAAAGCCTGTGACTTTGGGTGAAATTGCATCTATGGCTACTGATCCAGATTAAAGGAAAACTTGATGATAGAGCGTATAGAAACCTCTCAACGTATGAGCAAAATTGTAAAACACAACGGCGTTGTCTATTTATGTGGACAAGTTGGAAGTGGTGACACAGTAACAGAACAGACAGTCGACTGTCTGTCGCGTATTGATGCTTTGCTAGAGCAAGCTGGCTCGTCTCGGGATCGGATCTTACAAGCAATCGTATGGCTATCCGACATGTCATATTTTGACGAGATGAATACGGTTTGGGATGCATGGGTTCCCTCAGGGCATGCTCCGGCGCGCGCATGCGGTGAAGCAAAGCTTGCACGGGACGTGCTAAAGGTTGAAATTATTGTGACAGCTGCGTGTGACGCATAACATGTACTCACCTCCATAAATGGATCACCCATGTCAGAAACGAAGCCCCAGAACCATAGGCGCCGTCGGACTGTAACTTCTAACACGACAGCCCTGCGCGCCTCGGCTTATCGAAGCCTTGTAAATCCGTTCCCTCCGATGAATGTTTTTTCAGCGGATGAAGTAGAGAATATTCACAACACGTCGTTGCGTGTCCTAGAAGATTTGGGCGTTAAAGTCATGTTGCCCGAGGCCCGTAAAATTTTTCAGCAGGCCGGCGCGCGCGTGGATGAGACCAACGAAATGGTGTTTCTGGGGCGCGATATTGTGCAGTTCGCTCTGGATCATTCGCCGAAATCTATCCTATGCCGAGCTGGGACACCAACCCGTGATGTGATTTTGGAATTGGGACGCTTGGCCTTTCAACCTGGGGCAGGTGCGCCAAATGCCACGGATTTGGTCCGGGGCAGGCGACCGGGGTCAGCCGCTGATTATCGTGAATTGACCACATTGGCCCACCATTTCGACGTCTTTCAAATGATGTCACCGTCAGTAGAGCCCCAAGACATTCCGGTCCATCTGAGGCATTACTTCACAACTGAAGTTCAGATGACGATGACGGACAAGTTTCCGTTCTTATTTTCCCGTGGTACAGCACAAGCCCTTGATTGCTTTGAGATGGTCGCCTCTTTTCGCGGTGCAGATGATGAGGCTTTTCAGGCCACACCCCATTCGTACACCATTATCAACACCAATAGCCCGCGCGCGCTAGATGCGCCGATGGCACAGGGCTTGATTGACTTTGCAAGGTTTGGACAATTGTCCATTGTGACGCCCTTTACCTTGATGGGGGCCATGGCCCCAATAACCGTTGCCGGTGCCGTTACGCTTAGCCATGCCGAGGCACTGGCCGCGATTACATTGACACAGTTGGTCAAAGCGGGTGCGCCTGTATGTTACGGCACGTTTACATCAAACGTTGATATGAAATCAGGCGCGCCTGCCTTTGGGACACCCACGCATTTCCAAGCCTCTCTGGCAGCGGGGCAACTGGCCCGTTTTATAGGTCTACCGTGGCGTTCTGCGGCTGGGTCGGCCTCGAATTGCAATGACGTTCAGGCTGCCAATGAAAATCAGTTTGGGCTATGGGGATGTTTGATGGCCGGAGCCACGGTTGTGATCCATGCGGCGGGTTGGCTAGAAGGGGGGCTTAGTGTTTCTTATGAAAAACTTGTCACCGATGCCGAAGTTCTCAACATGGTTGCCGAGCTATGCGCAGGACGTCCTGCAGGCACAGAAGAGATTGGGTATGACACAGCGCTTAGCCAAGTTGAGCCTATGGGGCATTTTTTTGCTGCGCCTCAAACTATGGAGCGATACCGAAGTGAATTTTACGAGCCCGTCGTGCATGACTATGCGAATTTCGGGACATGGACAGAGCGTGGGGCCTCTGACGCCACCTCGCGCGCAACGCATGTATGGCAAAACATCCTTGCCACCGCAGAGCCTCTAGAGATTGACCATAATGCCTTGGCCAGCCTCCAAGCGTTTATTGCCAAGCGGACACAAGAAGGCGGAGCAGCCCCTCCGAATTGACCTTATGCACTTTGCATCTTGGTATGCTTGAAACCAAGCACGAGTGGATTAGTTAAAACGTATAATATTTTGGAGATGAAGATATGTTAAAACGTTTTCTAAGCGCGGCTTCCCTCTCAATCTTTGCCGCGTCGTCTGTGTTTGCCGGTGGGCATGGGGCAACAGTCAGCTATACGGTTGGACAAAAGACATTCGAGGCTGTGGTAAAAACGCCCGAGGGTACGCCGACTGCCACAGTCTATATTATTCACGATTGGAACGGTTTGGACGCGTACGAAATTAAGCGTGCGACCATGCTGGCGGAATTGGGATATCGCGCGGTTGCGTTGGATTTATTCGGTGTGGATGCGCAGCTAAATGGGTTTGAGGATTATCGTCGTGAAACTGGTGCCTTGTACCAAGATCGCACTGAATTCCGCGCCAGAATTTCAGCTGGAATTGCCGCCACACAAGGTGATGCCCAGAAAGACTTTTTGATGGGGTATTGTTTTGGTGGAGCTGCCGTTCTTGAAGGTGCCCGTGCTGGTATCGATCTTGATGGGTTTATAAGCTTTCATGGGGGCCTAACAACACCAGAGGGACAAGACTATTCTCAGGCCAAGGGTTCTGTTCTTGTGCTGCATGGCTCGGCTGATCCTGTATCAGGAATGCAGGATCTCGCGACACTCTTGGACGAATTGAACGAACATAACGTCACCCATGATGCCCGAGTTTACGGAGGGGCACGGCATTCGTTTACGGTCGAGGGATCGCGGGACTATCTGCCAGATGCCGATGCGCAATCTTGGGAGGCGTTGGTCGACTATCTTCGCGCTGAAACAAGCGGTTAATCTTTAACGGGTCGCGGCATCGAAACCGCGGCCCTACGGTTTTTGCCGACTGAAAATACCGACCACCCATCTGGACAATATCCGCTCGATATCGTTAGTGTTTCGCTGGATCATGGATAACTGGACACAGATATGAACGACACAGCGCACCCAGAGACAATCGCCGCACAGGCGCTTGGGCATATAGATACTGCTTCCGGAGGTGTCGTACCTGCGTTCAACCCGTCCACCACCTTTGTGCGTGACAAAGACAATGCGCTGGTGCGTCCTGACAATTCGTATCTGCGTGACAATAACGATACGGTTCGGTTGGCGGAACAGGTTTTGGCCGCCCTAGAAGGTGCGCCAGCTGCGCTTTTGTGGCCATCGGGCATGGCGGCAATTGCCGCGGTTGTCCGCCAGCTTCGATCGGGTCAACACATGGTTCTGCAATCCGGAATTTATTGGGGGACGACGCGGTTTGTGCGTCACTATTGCCACGAGCATGGCATCCAGTTGACTGAGATGGATACGGCAGATCCCTCAAACATCAAAGCGCTATCACACCTGTCCCCTGATCTTGTTATGATCGAGACACCATCAAACCCTTGGCTCAAAGTCACAGATATTGAGGCCGTACGCGCCGCGGCACCCGATGCTGTCTTGGTCGTAGATAGCACCGCCGCCACCCCGATATTAACTCGTCCTATCGCGTTGGGTGCGGATATCGTTATCCATTCGGCAACCAAGGCATTGAATGGTCATTCTGATGTCTTGGCGGGTGTCCTACTGCCCAGAGAAGAGAACGCTTTTTGGGCCAAGCTATGCGAAGAACGTGCCGTTGCCGGTGCTGTGATTGGCACGTTTGAGGCGTGGTTACTGGTCCGGTCTCTGCGTACGCTGCCTTTGCGTGTCAAACAAATGTGTTCAAACGCGCAACAGTTTGCAGAGCATGCAAGCACCCAAAGGTTCAGGCCGTTTTATATCCGGGTCTGTCGGATCACCCGCAATTTTCAATTGCGCAACAGCAAATGAAGGGCGGGGCAGGGTATTTACTGTCAATGCTGGTCGGAGAGACGCGCCAAGATGCTCTGGACGTGATTGCACAGCTCAAGGTATTCAAACGCGCGACATCCTTGGGAGGGGTCGAAAGTCTTGTAGAGCATCGCCATACAATCGAACCACATACCGGCATTCCCGAAAACCT
>JALRHZ010000150.1 GCA_023259435.1 Paracoccaceae bacterium
CTGCGTGGCTAAGTCGTTTCTGTATAAGTAAGTGCTTCTGGAATGGAAGGATTTGAACCTTCGAATGTTGGTATCAAAAACCAATGCCTTAACCGCTTGGCGACATTCCAACATTTAGAGCACGTTAGAAAATACTCCTACATAACTATGCTCTAAACTTTAACATATGATTAATCTTTTGATCAACCCGTCCTATCAAAAAATGATACTTAGTTGAACTGTTCGTACTAAACAATTTCATTTATTCACATAGATCTAGATAGACTTGAACTATCGACCTTACACTTATCAGGCGTATGTTCTAACCAACTGAACTATAGATCTATTATTCTGCAAAGCTTTTAACTAAAACTGTAGTTCAAAACTTTGCAGAAAGTAAAAACGATAATCTTTATTCTTTTGATTCCCAAGGACTATTGAAGTTAAATACTCGAAACTCTTGACTTAATTCAATTGGCTCAGAAATAACTCGTTTTTGACTATCATCGTATCGAACTTCCGTGTACCCTGACATAGGGAAATCTTTTCTCAATGGATAACCTTCAAATCCGTAATCTGTTAATATTCTTCTTAAATCTGGATGTTGCTCGATGTATATCCCGTTCATATCCCAAACCTCTCTTTCTAACCAGTTAGCTGATTGATAAAGGTCAACGATTGATTCTACTGGAGTGAACTCATCAACGTAAGTTTTCACCTTTATTCTAGAATTGTACTTTGTACTTAACAAACAATAAACTAATTCAAAACGGTTTTCTTTTGTTGGATAATCCACTGCGAACATATCTATCAACATTTTAAAAAGGCAATTCTCATGATCTTTTAAGAATAAGATTGTTTTTTTAAGATCGCATACGTTTACTTCAACAATAATCTCGTCTCTAAATTGAGTAATTTTTTGAGCGTGATTAATCAGAACTCCCTCTAAAAACTTAATAAATTTTTTATCCATATAATTATTTTTTATATATTCTACGCTTAATTACTTTGATAACCATTTCAACACGTTTTGACTTCGCTTAATCTTTTTTTGCAACTGGAGAATACCATACAATAAAGCTTCAGCTGTTGGTGGACAGCCTGGACTGTATATGTCAACAGGAACTATTCGGTCGCACCCTCTTACAACAGAGTATGAATAATGGTAGTAACCACCACCATTCGCGCATGAGCCCATGGAAATAACATAGCGCGGTTCTGGCATCTGGTCATAAACCTTGCGCAGTGCGGGCGCCATTTTGTTGGTCAATGTGCCTGCAACAATCATCAGATCCGACTGGCGCGGCGAGGCGCGTGGCGCTGTTCCAAACCGTTCCACATCATAGCGCGGCATCGAGGTGTGCATCATTTCAACCGCACAACACGCCAGGCCAAAGGTCATCCAGTGCAACGAGCCTGTCCGCGCCCAGTTGATGATGTCTTCGGTCGAAGTCAGGAGAAAGCCTTTGTCCTGAAGCTCTCGGTTCAACTCTTGCGTGGCGACCTCGCGATCCATCCCCGCAGTGTTTGCGCCTGCCATCACTCCCATTCCAAGGCCCCCTTCTTCCATTCATAGGCAAAGCCAGCCGTCAAAACCGCCAAGAATACCATCATTGACCAAAACCCAACCATTGAGATGTCTTTGAACGCCACCGCCCAAGGAAATAGGAAGGCGATTTCAAGGTCGAAAATGATGAACAAAATCGACACCAAATAGAATCGCACGTCAAACTTCATCCGAGCATCGTCAAATGCGTTAAATCCGCATTCATAGGCGGAAACTTTTTCAGGATCTGGATTACGAACCGCTATGATTGCTGCGGCTAAGATCAAAACAAGGCCAAGGCCAACGGCGATGCCTAGAAAAACAAGGATTGGCAGGTATTCCCGTAATAGCTCTTCCACGTTTGGCTCCTTTCGCGAAAGTATTGCCCTCGTTTACCCCCCTGTACCAACGGGGTCAACACGGCAAAAAAACATTCATTTTTATGAATAACTTATGATTGCGCGTTTTTTGATTAAAATTGCGAACATCAGACCATTTTCACGAAAATTCTAATGTCTCGTCAGAAATTATGTCCAAATTCCTAATACCAAGTTCTCCCAAATTGATTTGCGTATCATGCAACCGAACGTTCCTTCCCAAAGGACAAAATGGCGCATATCTTCGAGATACGGCCAAATTGCTCTTTGGATTAGTCGCCTTGGGGCAACAACTGGATCAAAATTTCACCTGCGGACACCTGATCGCCTTGAGCCGCAAGACATACATCGATCACCCCATCGCGCGTGGCGCACAGCGTATGTTCCATTTTCATAGCTTCAAGCACCAAAAGAGGATCGCCCTGTTTCACTGCGTCCCCCGCCTGTACACGAACATGGCGCACCGTTCCTGGCATAGGAGACACGACCGTATCACCCGATGTCACCTGACCAGTATCGTGATGCAACGGCTCGGCAAAGGAAAATACCTGCGCCGGAAAATCAAACACTGTGATGGTGTTCTCGACAAATACGGCACGAGGGATCCTTTTTTGATCCATGCAGAAATCTTGACCCTCATAGAAAAGCTCGGCGTCGCACCCAGCATAGCGCATCAGACACTTGCCGTCTGAAAAAGCGAAATTGACCTCATAGTCAATTTCGCCTTGGGATAGGCGGACATTGTGCCAGATGGGTGTCCACAAGGAAAAGCCGACACAACTCTGGGTAAAAAAGTCCTCTCCGCCTTGGTGCCGCAGCGCCGCCAATCCAGCCGCCGCAAGTTGGGCGGAATTGGGTTCCGGTGCTTGGATCAAGTGCTCAAGATCTCGCTCAATTAGCCCCGTATCCACCTCGCCCTTCATAAACCCAGTGTGATGGCACAAGGCGGTTAGAAACGAAATATTGGTCACTGTTCCGGCGACCTGTGTGTCTTGTAAGACGCGGCGCATCTTGGACAAGGCTATGTCCCGCGTAGGACCATGGGTAATCACCTTGGCGATCATCGGGTCATAATAGGGGGAAATCTCATCGCCCTGCGCGACCCCTGTCTCAACGCGCCCATCCCCGAACTTTAGATGGCTTAACCGTCCCGTGGCCGGCAAAAATCCCGCAGGGACATCTTCGGCATAGAGGCGCGCTTCAAAGGCGTGACCAGTGATCCGAATATCATCTTGCGCCAAGGGCAAAGCCTCGCCCGCCGCCACACGCAACTGCCACTCCACAAGATCAACTCCTGTGATTTCTTCTGTCACTGGATGCTCGACCTGCAGGCGTGTGTTCATCTCCATAAACCAAAACCCGTCACGAGACAGGTCGCCTGATCCATCTACAATGAACTCAACCGTACCAGCACCGCGATATCCAATCGCAGCCGCCGCAAGAACCGCCGCCTGCCCCATGGCCTGTCGCACCGCCTCGGTCATACCAGGCGCCGGTGCTTCTTCGATCACCTTCTGATGACGCCGCTGTAATGAGCAATCTCGCTCATTGAGATGCACAAACCTCTCACCATCTCCAAAAACCTGTACTTCGATGTGCCGCGGGTTTTGAATGAACTTTTCCACCAAAACAACTGGGTTTCCAAACGCGGTTTCCGCCTCAGATTGTGCAAGGCGCAATTGCTCTGAAAACGCAACCGCGTCCTGGACCAAACGCATCCCTTTGCCGCCGCCACCTGCCACCGCTTTGATCAAAACAGGATATCCAATGCGCTCGGCCTCTGCCTTTAAGGTCTCCTCAGACTGATCTGCCCCGTGATAGCCTGGCACAATAGGAACACCCGCCTGTGCCATCACTTCCTTGGCGCGCCCTTTTAATCCCATGGTGCGAATGGCCTCAGCCGATGGGCCAATAAATGTCAAACCGGCCGCCTCAACAGCCTCAACAAAATCCGGATTTTCTGACAAAAACCCATAGCCGGGATGGATTGCTTGCGCCCCCGTGGAAAGGGCCGCTGCAATAATAGCCTCTCCGCGCAAGTAACTCTCAGAAGGCGTCCGTCCCCCAATGGGCACTGCCTCATCCGCAAGGCGCACATGAAGCGCGTGACGATCCACATCGGAATAAACGGCAACCGTGGTAATCCCCATGGTTCTAGCGGTTCGAATGACGCGACAGGCGATTTCACCACGATTGGCAATCAGGATTTTTTCAAACACGTGTCTCCCCTTTCGTGTAACAGGCCAAAACGCGATTTATTAATCCATTCGCATCAAATTCCACACAATCGACCACATCAATGTTATTTTCACGCCCATAAACGATGGCGGCAGAGGCAACGCCAAGATGAACATCTTTCAACTCAAACCTCAGATCAGGTTTGCCCATCCCAGTTTCAAAATATGCACGCAGTTCAGCCTTACCAGTTATCCACCCATCAGCGCGCCCAAGACGCTTTACCACCAAAGGCGAACACAGACGGACATCCTCAGAATAATGCGCCATCACCCTATCCAAATCGCGCGTATTCCATGCCCCAACCCAATCTTCCGCAGCCCTCTCAATTCTTAGCCTATCCATGTTTTCTTAATGCTCCAAAAACTCTTGGGGGGTCTGGGGGCAGACAGCCCCCAGCTCTCTCAAACCAACGCTACATCCGGAAAACACCAAACCGCGTCTCTTCAATCGGCGCATTCAACGCCGCGCGCAGCGATAAATACAAAACCTCCCGCGCGCGTCTGGGATCAATCACACCATCATCCCAAAGACGCGCCGAGGCATACAAAGGATGGGATTGCCGCTCAAACATCTCAATCGTCGGACGCTTAAACGCCTCTTCCTCTTGGGCACTCCACGCCCCTCCTTTGCGCTCGATACTATCGCGTCGCACAGTTGCCAAAACACCTGCCGCCTGTGCGCCCCCCATGACCGAAATGCGACTATTGGGCCAAGTCCAAAGAAATCTTGGCTGATAGGCCCGTCCTGCCATGCCATAGTTTCCGGCCCCAAAAGAGCCCCCGACCAGCATCGTCACCTTTGGCACTGAGGTTGTCGCAACAGCTGTGACCAATTTGGCACCGTGCCGCGCAATGCCTTCATTCTCGTATTTTTGCCCAACCATAAATCCGGTGATGTTTTGCAGAAACACCAGAGGGATTTTTCGTTGAGAACACA
>JALRHZ010000014.1 GCA_023259435.1 Paracoccaceae bacterium
CACCGCAACAAATGGGGCATCATCCACTGTGATCCCCACTTTTTCGACAGGTGTGACAAGGAAATACTTGCCGTCTTCCAGTTTCAAGATTGAGGAAAAAAGCTTGACCAATTCAAAGCGCCCGATGGGTGTGCCAAGATAAAACCACGTGCCATCACGCGCGATGCGCATGTCCAAATCACCGCAAAAGGGCGGATTCCAAAGGTGCACAGGCGGCAACCCGCGTCCTTTGCTTGCACTGCGGGCAGCGGTGGCTATACCTTCTGCGGAGGGAATTCCAAGTTTTTCTGCGCTCATTCTTTTTGCCATTTTGGTTGTCTGGGTTAGAGTCTTACACGAACACATAATTTTCAAGGGCGATTTGTCATGTCTACACCTGTAAGTGACACCAAAATTTTTGAAACGAGCCAAGGTCTTTTGGAACGGACGCGCCAAGAGATTGGCAAGCGGTTTGTTGGTCAAGATCAGGTTCTGGATTTGACACTTGCGACCATGTTGGCGGGGGGGCATGGTCTTATCGTTGGCGTACCTGGCCTTGGTAAGTCGCGTCTGGTTGAAACGCTTGGGGTTGTCGCAGGTCTTACCTCGCATAGGGTACAGTTCACGCCCGACCTTATGCCCTCTGATATTTTGGGATCAGAAATTTTGGACACCCAAGAAGATGGATCGCGCAGGTTCCGATTTATCCAAGGTCCCGTATTTTGCCAGCTATTGATGGCAGATGAAATTAACCGCGCAAGTCCACGCACGCAGGCGGCATTGCTACAAGCCATGCAAGAGCGGCAAGTCTCGGTGGCAGGCCAAACGCGCGATTTGCCTACGCCGTTTAGTGTGTTCGCAACACAAAACCCGATCGAGCAAGAGGGCACATATCCTTTGCCCGAGGCACAGTTGGATCGCTTTCTTACGCAGATTTCAATCACATACCCTGATCGCGCAACTGAAGCGGAAATATTGCGCACCACAACAGGAACAGTTGATCAAGAGATAGCTCCTGTTCTTTCTGCCGATCACATCAAAGAGATGCAGCATCTTGTGCGGGCCTTGCCTATTGGGGATGGTTTGGTAGCCGACATTCTGGATTTTGTTCGAAGATTTCGACCTGATAGCGCCGAGAGCAACGATAGAATAAAATCTGCTTTGGATTGGGGCGCTGGGCCACGGGCCGCACAAGCTTTGGTGTTAGTTTCAAAAGCGCTCGCACTTTTGGAAGGTGACTATGCACCAACACGCGCACATGTCGAACGCGCAATTGTGCCGGTCATGTCTCACCGGATTGGTTTGCGGTTCTCGGCCAAAATGGAAGGCCTGCTCCCTTCTGATTTGATCGCGAATGAGTGGAGCAAATTCATGTCAGAGCGAACCTAAACATCATGCAGCCAACGGTCGAACATCGGGCACGTGATCTTGTAAACGGGATGCCAGACTTGGTTTTGCGTGCCTATGAATTGGCACGCCAGACAGGGTTTGGGCCACATGCTCGGCGGCAGAACGGTCAGGGCGATGATTTTTTTCAATTCCGCCCATTTGAAAACGGTCTGGACGACCCCAGAAAACTTGACTGGCGCAGGTCTGCGACCGGAGACGAGCTCTATGTGAGGCAATACGAACAAAAATTGCCTCAGTCGCTGTACCTACACGTGGCAAACTCCGGTTCGATGGGGCAGGGAGCTGGCTCGAAACGAGATGCAAGTTTGGTATTGGCGCTTGCTTTGGCACTTCAGGTGGATGCAAGTGAGGAACGTTTTGCACCCATCTTTGGCGGGCTTTCCTTGGGACGAGGGGCCGCGCACCTTAGAAAAGTAGCGCGTATTTTGGAGGAGGATACGGCCTCGGTGCCAAGTGACATTGCGACGCGCTCAGTCGTTATTTATATCTCAGATTTTTTCCAAGATCTGGAGACAGCACAACAGGTCATGGCTCGAGCACATGCGGTCGGTGCTTATGGTGTTTTGGTGCAAAGTTTGACCCCGCAAGAAATAAATTTTCCCTATTCCGGTCGGGTCATTTTCGAAGGGCATGAAAGCCAGACAAAATTTCAGACACTCGAAGCACGTGCCCTTCGTGATGAATATCTGCTTCGCTTATCTCAATTACAGAAAACATTGTCGAAGATGTGCCAATCGGCCGGTTGGGGCTATCGTGTTTATGATGTTGGCACGGATCCAAAGAAAATGTTGGCCTCGTTGAATTCACTAATCGGGAGGTCAAAGCGATGATAGGCTTTGTCTCGCCACTCGTTTTGACCGCACTTGTTGCGTTGCCTGTGATCTGGTGGATTTTGCGAGCGGTTCCCCCCGCGCCAAAGCGGGTGATTTTCGGCGGGGTGTATTTGCTTTTGGGTCTCAAGGACAAAGAGGCGCAAAGCGATAAAACGCCATGGTGGCTTTTGCTGTTGCGGCTTTCAGTTTTGGCATTGTTAATTGCGGCAGCCGCCGGTCCTTATTGGAGCGCTGATGCACCACAAGTGCGCAGCACAGACCACGTTTTGTTTGTCGATGACACTTGGGCTTCGGCTCAGCATTGGGACAGTATGGTGGATCAGACGGTTGATTACCTATCAACCAAAGTCGACCCAGAAACCCGCGTGACCATTGTGCGCAAATCTGAGATGCAAAACCGTGATAGCGTGACGCGCGATCAGGCAATCGCGTTTTTAAAATCTCAACGTCCCAAGGCATATTATTCTCAGGGCGAAATTGAAATTTCCGATTTTGCGCAAGTCCAAACGGATGACGCGATTGTTTTGGCTGCGGATCCAACGGCATTCGCGCAACTTGATCTTTCAGACTTTCAAAACCTATGGCGTCCTACGATTTCCGGTCCAGTGAGCGGAATAACCGCGGTAGAGGTGCTAGATGATGAGATCGTGATAGACATAAGACATTTGTTTGGGCCACGCCCGATTGGCGTGCAAACTGTCGAATTATTTGGTCCTGCGCCTTCTGGCGAGACGGTGGTCTTGGCGACAGGGGAGTATAATTTTGATGGATCGCACATCACCCAAACACGGATCCAAGCACCGCAAGAAATCCGAAATCGTATTCAGTGGGCGCATCTTTCTGGTCAAAACCACATGGCAGCAACCTATGTGACAGGATCCGCATTAGCGACCAAAGAAATCGCAATTTTTGGCGGTGTATCGCAACAAGAACAGATCGAGCTGCTAAGCGCAGATCACTATATCCGCCGCGCGCTTGAGGGCCGCGCGCGTGTGCTAGAGGCAGATTTATCCATGGTTCTTGCGGCCAATCCGGATGCTCTTATCTTTACCGATATCGCGGATATTCCAAGGTCTGATGACATATTGGACTGGGTCCGGTCTGGGGGCACATTGATCCGATTTGCGGGGCCTGCTTTGGCCTCAAGTATTGGAGGCGATACGACAGACACTCCTAGTCTTGCTGTTAAACTGCGCCCCGGTGGCCGCATGTTGGGAGGCGCGATGTCATGGGGAAGCCCCCGTGAGATCCAAGAGTTCCCAGTTGATGGAATGTTCGCTGGATTGACCATCCCTGATGACCTGCGCGTGTTTGCGCAGGTTTTGGCGCAGCCTGACCCATTTTTGGCAGAACGTGTTGTGGCTCAGCTTTTGGATGGGACACCGCTGATCACACGTCGCAAAGAAGGCGCAGGGCAAGTTGTTTTGTTTCATGTTACAGGCAATGCCGAGTGGTCGAACCTTCCGCTAAGTGGGTTGTTCCCAGAAATGTTGGATCGGCTCATCAGTGGCTCAACGCTGAGGACTGAGGCAATCAAAGAAATCGAAGGACGCTGGACGCCCGAGATTCGCATCTCTGTAACTGGGAACCTCATCGAACCAGATACGGTCTTGCCTCTCACGACCCAAGACCTTTTGACATCTGAGTTCTCTGAAAATTCGCCCGCGGGGGTCTATTCTTTTGATGGCTTGGTCTATGCACGCAACATCGGCCCCGCATTAAAGAGGTCCGATTTGTCGATCTGGCCGGAGGAGATCAAACCGTTTGATTTTGGACAGGCGCCACCGTTGGATTTATCGCCTTGGGCAATTGTTTTAGCTCTTTTATTGTTGGTGTGCGATGTGCTTGCCTTACGCGCCGTCATAGGTCGTGCCCTCGCCATAGGTGCTTTTGTATTCTGTGGTGTTTCATTTTCTGCGTATGAACTTTCTGCACAGCCGCGTCCCATTGAGGATTCGGAAAATGTCGTTTTGGCGCATATCGAGACAGGCGTACAATCTGTGGACGATAAGGTTCAGGCCGGTCTACGGGGTGTGTCAGAGATGCTGTTTTTCCGTACCTCTGTTGAACCGGGGCCACCAAAGATGGTCAATCCTGCCCTCGATGATATTTCGGTATATCCACTGCTCTATTGGCCGGTCGTAGAGGGCGCAAAAGAATTATCCGCAGACGCGTATACAAAACTAAATGCCTATTTGGCGACTGGCGGCGTGGTTTTGGTCGATACGATGGACGGTGGCCTTGGTGGCGCGTCACAACGCAGGAGGTTGCAATCTGTTTTGGCGCCGTTGAACGTCCCTCCTATTGAGCCGATCCCATCGGACCATGTTGTCACGCGGTCGTTTTACCTTTTGAACGACTTTCCGGGGCGCTATGCAAATACGGATGTTTGGGCAGAGGCTGCTCCGCCAACTGATACCACAGAAGATGGACTTCCGTTTCGGAATTTAAATGATGGCGTATCTCCGGTTTTTATTGGATCAAATGATTGGGCCGCAGCTTGGGCCATGGATGACCGTGGCAACGAGCTTTTCCCGATTGGACGCGGTGTGACGGGTATGCGTCAACGCGAATTGGCCTATCGTTTTGGAATTAACCTTGTGATGCATGTGCTGACGGGGAATTACAAATCGGATCAAGTTCACGTGCCAGCGCTTTTAGAGAGGTTGGGTGATGAATAGCATTGTGGTGTCCCCTCTTTTAGACTGGCCATTTATTTGGACGCTGAGTGCGATCGGCGCTGTTATGTGTGGATTGGGTCTCTGGTGGCAACAAAAAGGGACCCTATTACGCACTGCTGCATTTGCGCTTGGTATCTTGGCGCTGCTAAATCCTTCGACACAGTCTGTGGTAGGCGATCCTCTAGACGAGGTTGTCTGGGTCATATCAGATCAGTCCACATCGCAGACATTGGAAGATCGCGATGACCAAGAACGCGCGGTGAGATCCGAGGTTCTTGAGCGAATAACACAACTGGGCATGGTACCCAAAGTGGCGACCATCGTTGACGATCCCGAGGGACGTGGAAGTCTAATCGGCCCAGCCTTGCGCGATTTGGCAGAAACAACTTTGACCCGACAGCTTGCCGGTGTTTTGGTTTTGACCGATGGTCAAATTCACGATGCAACCTCGGTGCGCGTGCCCGACGTTCCCGTACACGTCCTCATCACAGGAGAGCGCGATGCGTGGGATAGCCGGTTGCGGGTGCTGAACGCTCCTGCATTTGGCGTTCTGGGCGAACCCGTCCCAGTGCGTATCCGCGTCGAAGACAATGGCATGGCCCCCCGTCGAGAGCGTGCAACCGTTTTGGCCGAATTAAACGGTGAACAAGTCGCGCAATTTTCGGTCGAAATTGGTCAGGAAATTGAGCTAAGCTTAGAATTGCCTCATGGTGGACAAAATCTTTTTTCTCTCACCGTGGTGCCTGATCCCTCAGAGGTGACGGATCAAAACAACACGGCCGTATTGTCAATCAACGGAATTCGTGACAGGTTGCGCGTTCTTTTGGTGTCGGGTGAGCCACACGCAGGAACGCGAACATGGCGCAACCTTTTGAAATCGGATAGCTCGGTCGATTTGGTACATTTCACGATTCTGCGCCCCCCAGAAAAACAAGACAACACACCGGTTTCCGAGATGTCGTTGATTGCGTTTCCAACGCGGGAATTGTTTTTGGAAAAAATTGATGATTTCGACCTCATAATTTTTGATCGCTATAAACGGCGCGGTATCTTGCCCTCTGCTTATCTCGAGAATATCGCGCGCTATGTGCAAGACGGGGGCGCGGTCTTGGTCGCGGCCGGACCTGACTATGCATCTGCGAATTCGATATACCGCTCGCCCTTGCAAAGTGTCTTGCCGGGACAGCCATCTGCGCGGGTTTTATCCCAAGAGTTCACTCCGGCGTTGTCTGATCTTGGCGGACGGCATCCAGTGACACAGGGCCTAGAGGGCGCGCGTGAATGGGGGCCTTGGTTCCGGCAAGTTGAAATCGAAGATCCAGAGGGTCATGTCTTGATGACGGGTGTGGAGGATGCTCCGTTGTTGGTTGTAAGTCGCGTTGAACAAGGCCGTGTCGCTCTGTTGGCGTCTGATCATGCATGGTTGTGGCACCGGCAAGTTCAAGGTGGCGGCCCTCAGCAAGAATTGCTGCGCCGGCTTGCCCATTGGTTGATGCAAGAACCCGAGTTGGAAGAAGAAACGCTAAGGGCTGTGCAAACTCAGGGGGGCATGACGGTGACGCGGCGCACTTTGAATGATGCGGTCGACAGAGTTTCTGTTATTTCTCCTTCTGGGGGTGAAACAAATCTGTCCATGTCAATGCAAGGCGAAGGTCTATGGTCTGTGAATATTGAAACAGAAGAACAGGGAGTTTTTCAGTTGCGTCAGGGCGACCTTGAAACAGTTGTCGCGCTTGGGCCGCCTATGCCAAAAGAATTCGAAACGCCCCTCGCGACGGATGCCAATTTGGGCGCGCTCGCGACTTCGACCACTTGGGTCGAAGAGAACCTGCCGCAAATCCGAAGTGTATCGGAAAATCGGCGGCAAAAGGCGGGCCGCGGGTGGATTGGTCTTACCCCACGTTCGGCGGTTTCGGTGACCGGCGTATCCATCCAACCGGTGGTGCCAACGTGGATCTTATTGAGTGCCGCCGCCTTATTAGCTTTGTTTGGATGGATCGTTGCAAGCGGCCGCATCCGCCATAAGTACGGCACGAGATTTTGACAAAAATTCACGTCTGTAGAGAACCGCAAAAGTGATGATAGCTGCGGCGATCAATGCCAATGGCCCCAACGCCCAAGAAGCAGAGCCAAGACCAAAATATATTGATCGTAACCCGCGATTATAGCTTTTGGCCGCACTGATCATGATTTGTGCGGCTGTATCTGCACGCATTTGGGCTTTGTCATTTTTGGGGTCGTTTGGCACGGACGCCATGACAATTGTGGCATAGCCAAACAACCGATGGGACCAGACAAATTTTAAGAACGCATTCGTGACAAATGTGAGTGTTACGAGAAGCTTGAATTCCCAAACGATGGTGGGCCGCTGATCCAACGTCAGATCCTGTGCAACATTCGCCAACGCATCGGCATTGCCCAACAGAGCCAAGAGACCGCCAACGGTGATCATCGTTGCAGATGTGAAAAAAGCCGTCCCTTGCCGGAGGTTGTTCATTATCTGCGAGTCAAAAATGCGGTTTTCCCGCCGCGCCATCTCTTGCATCCAATCAATACGATGCTGAACCATCAAAAGTGACATTGAGGGCCGCTTATCAGAGGCACGTTCGATGAGGGCGCCAATCAAAACCCAAGCCCCGAAAATCAGGAAGAGGCCAAGGAAATCGGATGCCGTGAATAGCAAGAAATGTTGTGTCCAAGTCATTTCTCATGGCTAAACCTTTCTGTAAGGCTTGCCAATTCCATAAATTGGTATATTTTCCTTACCAATTAAAGGAGGCCGCCGAAATGCAGATGCCAAATCCGAACCAAGATGTGTTAGATCGCAAAGACCAAGTCATTGCGCGCCTTAAGTCGATTTTGGGGAATGGCGGGGTTATTTCCGATCCTGCCGAGACCAAAGCCTATGAATGTGATGCCCTCTCTGCGTATCGCTGCCCTCCCTTAGCTGTGGTTTTGCCCCGCACCACCGAGGAAGTAGCACAGGTTCTTGCGGCATGTTTTGAGATGGAGGTTCCCGTTGTCCCGCGTGGTGCGGGAACGTCTCTTGCAGGGGGGTCTATGCCCACGGCCGATAGTGTGGTTCTGGGTGTTGCGCGCATGAATGAGGTCATTGAGACCGATTATGATAATCGTTTCATCCGAGTTCAAACTGGGCGTACAAACCTAAGCGTGACAGGTGCGATCGAAACAGATGGGTTCTTTTATGCGCCAGACCCCTCAAGCCAGTTGGCCTGTGCGATTGCGGGCAATATTGCGATGAATTCAGGCGGGGCGCATTGTTTGAAATATGGTGTGACCTCTAACAACCTTATGGGTGTGCGGATGGTCACGATGCAGGGCGAAATACTTGACATCGGCGGTGCGCATCTTGATGCCGCGGGCCTTGATCTTTTGGGTGTGATTTGTGGGTCCGAGGGCCAGTTGGGTGTTGTGACTGAGGCGACCTTACGGATCCTGCACAAACCAGAAGGGGCACGGCCCGTCCTTGTTGGGTTTGATAGCAACGAAGTTGCCGGTGCCTGTGTGTCCGACATTATCAAGGCGGGCGTTTTGCCAGTCGCTATTGAGTTCATGGACCGTCCTTGTATCCGCGCGACTGATGCCTTTGCTGGTGCCGGTTATCCAGATTGCGAAGCGCTCTTGATCATTGAGGTCGAAGGATCAGAGGTCGAAATCCAAGAGCAACTTAGCAAGATTGTTGAAATCGCCCAATCTCACAATCCTGTTGACCTACGCGAAGCGCAAAATGCCGATCAAGCGGCGCGCATATGGTTGGGCCGCAAGTCGGCCTTTGGCGCAATGGGTCAGATCAACGACTATATGTGTTTGGATGGGACAATTCCCGTGACGGAATTGCCCTATGTTCTGCGGCGTATTGGGGAATTGAGTAAAGAGTTTGGTTTGGACGTCGGCAATGTGTTCCATGCTGGTGACGGCAATATGCATCCGCTGATTTTGTATAACGCCAACACGCCTGGGGATCTGGAAAAATGCGAAGCATTTGGTGCAGAAATTTTGAAACTCTGTGTCGAAGTCGGAGGGTGTTTGACCGGCGAACATGGTGTTGGAATTGAAAAACGTGACCTGATGTCGTTTCAGTTCGATCAACAAGATTTAATTGCGCAAATGCGGATCAAAGATGTGTTTGACCCCAAATGGCTTTTGAATGCAGCCAAGGTGTTCCCGCTGGATACATCCAACGCTCATCGGGCGGCATAGACATGACGGAAATGGCACCGCACACAGAAGAAGAACTTGCCGACATAATCCGCACGGCAGAGGGCCCGCTTGCTATTGGTGGAGGGGGGACGCGTTATCGCCACGACGTGGGCGCGACGCTGACAACCAAACGCATGTCCGGCATCCAAACCTATGAGGCTGGTGCTTTGACGCTTGTTGTCAAAGCGGGTACGCGGTTGACCGAAATCGAGGACCTTCTTGCCCAAAATGGTCAGATGCTGGCGTTTGAACCACCGCGGTGGAGTGATAGCTCGACCATTGGGGGCGTGATCGCCACCAATGCCTCTGGATCGCGCAGATTTCAGGTTGGTGCCGCGCGGGACTTTTTATTGGGTGTTCGGTTTGTCGATGGCAGAGGGACGATCCTCAAAAACGGTGGCCGCGTGATGAAAAATGTGACCGGCTATGACCTGGTTAAATTGCTTGCCGGAAGTTGGGGAACACTTGGTGTGCTCAGCGAAGTCGCCTTGAAAACTTTGCCGTTGCCTGAAGAAACGGCAACACTCTGCATTCCCGTTGAAGACGCAAGCCAAGCTGTCCAAGCCCTAAGCTTGGCGATGAAAAGTCCGTATGATGTCACCGGAGCGGCCTATACGCCCCAAGAAACCCATGCAATGCTGCGAATAGAGGGGTTCCCCAAATCTGTATCATATCGCACCAAGGCGCTAGGCGATTGGCTAAAGGCCTTTGCCGCACCAACGGTTTTGACTGGCGCTGAGGCGCGGGGTGTTTGGACGAAACTGCGCGATTGTGATGCGCTAGAGGGCAAAGAGGGTGTTTTATGGCGGGTGTCGTGTAAGCCGACAGATGGACCCGCGGTTGCAAAGGCCCTAAGGGCCAAAGATTGGATTATGGATTGGTCGGGTGGGCTAATCCATGCGCGTTTGCCAACGGAGGTTGATCCGCGCAATGCCCTTGCTTCGTTCCAGTGTCATGCGACTTGTCTGTCTCGAACGCCAACGACATTTGCCAAGTTCCACCCAGAACCGGATCTTGTCGCAAACTATAGTAAGTCGATCCGCGATCAATTTGACCCGCGTGGAATTTTGAACCAAGGGGTGATGGGGGCATAAATGCAGACGTTTTTTGAACCGGAACAACTTACCGATATCGATTTTAAACGCTCAAATGAAATCCTGCGTGCTTGTGTACATTGTGGGTTTTGCACAGCAACTTGTCCGACCTATCAAGTATTGGGCGACGAATTGGATAGTCCGCGTGGACGGATTTATTTGATCAAGGATATGCTTGAAAATAATCGCGTGCCTGATGCGAAAACGGTAAAGCATATTGATCGGTGTTTGTCGTGTTTGTCGTGCATGTCCACATGCCCCTCTGGTGTGCATTATATGCATTTGGTGGATCATGCGCGTGCGTATATTGAAGAACATTACAATAGGCCATTGGGAGATCGCGCATTGCGATGGGTCTTGTCCAAGATTTTGCCCTATCCCACGCGCTTTCGGCTTGCTCTATTGGGGGCCAAGATGGCACGTCCGTTTGTCCGCTTTGTCCCAGATGCGCGATTGCGCGCGATGATCGAGATGGCCCCAAAGACCGTACCGCCGGTAAGTCGAAATGATGATCCGCAATCGCACAAGCCTTCTGGACCACGCAAAAAGAGAGTGGCCTTGATGACGGGCTGTGCGCAAAAAGCGCTGAACACAGATATCAATGATGCGACTATTCGGTTGCTGACACGGCTTGGGTGCGAAGTTGTCGTGGCCGAGGGGGCAGGGTGCTGTGGCGCTTTAACCCACCACATGGGCAAAACAGACGAAAGCCATGCGAGTGCCGCCGCCAATATCGCCGCTTGGACCAAAGAGGTCAAGGCGGGCGGTTTGGACGCGATTGTGATCAACACAAGTGGCTGTGGCACAACGGTCAAAGATTATGGTCACATGTTCAGAGGAACCGATCTGGCGCAAGATGCGGCAAGAGTTGCAGAGCTGGCCTGCGATGTTAGCGAACTTTTGTCACAGCTTGAAATCACGGTTGATCGCCAAATGGATATGCGCGTTGCCTATCATTCAGCTTGTTCATTGCAGCATGGTCAGCAGATCAAAACGCTTCCCAAAGATCTATTGAAAGGCGCGGGATTTGAGGTGGTAGAGCCTTCTGATCCTCATCTCTGCTGTGGGTCAGCAGGAACATATAACCTTATGCAGCCCGAAATTTCCGCTCAGTTGAAAGAGCGCAAAGTCAAGACATTGATGGCCAAGGCGCCCGATGTTATTGCCGCGGGAAACATTGGCTGCATGATGCAAATTGGATCGGCTGCGGGTGTTCCGGTTGTGCATACGGTTGAGCTCTTGGATTGGGCAACCGGCGGTCCAAAGCCGCCTCGGCTAGCAGAAAATTTTGACCCAACCATTCCTAAACTCCGCTAGATCGCTTATCCTCGCACTTGGGGTGCATTTAGAGATGTAAAAGGATGGGCATTGCCTATGCGATGGTGGTTTTTGTTTGGTGTTTTGGGTGTTGTGTGGTCGTCGACGGTGACTGCCGAAGCTATCAAACGTTTGGACACGATCAACAGTGGCCGAAATTGGTCGGCTGTTGGCAAGCTAACGATCCAAAATGGACAGGGGTTTTGTACAGCGACTTTGGTTTCAGAAGATTTGGTTCTAACAGCTGCGCATTGCTTGTACGATTCAAAAACAAATGCACGCCTCTCTCATCAGGACATCGAGTTTCAGGCAGGCCTACGAAATGGACGGGCAGAGGCCTATCGCAAAGTGCGCAACGTGCATATTCATCCCTTATACCAATTCGAGAATAGCGAAGTCGTTGCGCGTGTGCCATACGACATCGCTTTGATTGAGTTGGTCCACCCCATTCGACAGTCGAATATTGTGCCAATGCTGGTCGCGGAAGTTCCACAGGTCGGCCAGCAGCTTTCTTTGGTGTCCTATGCGCGTGGCCGTCAAGAGGTGCCTTCGTTACAATCAGTATGCGACATGCGGGCGCGGCAGGCAGGGATTTTGGTGCTGTCCTGTGATGTGGATTATGGAGCCTCGGGCGCACCTGTGATCCAATTGTCCCAAGATGGTCCTCATATCGTTTCTGTGGTCTCTGCTATGGCAGAGCTGCGCGGTGAACGGGTCTCGCTCGGGTTAGGGTTGGTGGACGCAGTCAAGTCGGGCGGAATGGATTTCGGTGTCTGGATCGACGAGGCAGGGCGGTTAAATACCTATCAACCCTCGGACCAGCGCCGCGACATTGGTGCAAAATTTGCGCGTCCTTAAATGCGTGAAACTCCCCTCTTGAAACCAATCGATAGAGTTCCCAGATGATTTATGCAGGCGCCCAAAGCGGGTCTGTTTTTCACCGCCTCGTCCCTTGAGGGAGAGGTAAAACTGGTATCGCTCAAGAGAGGATGACCCTATGAGACATTTTGATTTTTCACCCCTATACCGTGCAACTGTTGGTTTTGACCAGATTGCGGACCTTATGGATCGCGTCCTAGCATCAGATGTGCAAAGCCCGAGCTATCCCCCGTATAACATCGAAAAAACGGCAGACGACACCTATCGGATTTCCATTGCTGTCGCGGGATTTGGGCAAAATGATTTGAACATTGAAGTCAAAGAGAACGCCCTAATCGTTGCAGCGAAAAAGTCTGATGAGGACTCAGAACGCACCTACCTTCATCGTGGCATCGCCACACGTGCGTTTGAACGCCGGTTCCACCTTGCGGATCACGTCAAGGTCTTAGGCGCATCTCATCAAGACGGCATGCTGCATATCGATTTAGCGCGCGAAATTCCAGAGGCTCTCAAGCCACGCCGGATTGAGATTGCAGCAGCAGATGCAACGCCTGTGCTTGAAGGCAATAAGGTTAATTAAGACCTTATAAACATTCCTCCCCGACAGGCGGTCCATTGGGCCGCTTGTTTGGTTTAGGACGCAGGTTTTACAACTGCTACAATGGGCCCAAGAGGCAACCCTATGTCACTTCTGCCTAGGTCTGGCGCGTAGAGGCGTGAAATGTTTCCATCCAGAAATAAGGCGTTTTGAACCTTAAGAAAATCTCGGAAGATCCGTCCAAACGTGTGAAAGTTCACAGGCTTATCCGATATGACAAAATATGCCACATCGCCATCCGCACCAACGCCATTTCGGATGTATCTGGATGTCCCATTCTCTAGAAACCTTGGATGTAATTGACCATCAATCACCAACATAGGGCCTGACTGAGTGGCATAAACGCAATCTGGGTTTTCGGACCTATAGCGCAAGGTTTCATAAACTTGAAACTGATCTTCTGAAATACAAAAGACCCCGTTGGGCAAGAGACCGAAATTTCCGGGGCCTGCCCGCGACATCAATCCCAATATCTCGGTTCCGTCTTCAATATAGTGACCAACAGGCGACCGATCTGAATGATACATGCCGGCATTCATCGCGAAAGTTAGAATTTCATCATCTTGGCGCAAAAATTGACGGAGGCGCGAAAAGCTTCCCAGAATTTCACCCTCGGCATCCCGCAGGAAAAGGCGCAATTCGTCTTGGTTTACCTCGGCCTTACAGTATGTAAACGGCGTGCCTTCAAATGTATCTGTTTGACACTCAATCGCGAATACAGGCGTGGCTGCAAAAAACAAAAAGGCGAAAAAGCGGGCAAAGTGGTTCATTCGTCAAGATCGCGGCGAACACTTTCTTGTGCAAACAAACGCCGCGTTTCATCCAGCCGGTCAAAGGTTTCATCCAATCGAAAGCGAAGGTCTGGCGTAAACTTTAGGGCAAGACGCTTACCAACCGCACGGCGCAATTCCGATTTGTTGCGCGCCAACATGGATATGATGTCCGTTTGCGCGTGCCCCCCAAGCGGACAGACATATGCTGTTGCGATTTTGAGGTCAGGTGACGTGGTCACCTCGCCAACAGTGATAGACACACGGTTAAGATCGGGGTCATGAATTTCGCCCCGTTGCAGCGTTTCTGATAACGCGCGGCGGATAAGTTCCCCCACCCGCAGTTGTCTTTGAGACGGTCCAGGGCCGTCATGAAACTTATTCTTTGCCATGGTTTTTCTCTACGCTGTTCTTTCCTCTTTGCCAAGTAGCGATGAGATGCTTAAAAGACCACAAAACAGCGAGTGACCTAAAGGAGAGCGCCATGTCGGAAAATATTCCAGGGATCGTTATTACGGGCGCGTCTGGCCGCATGGGTCAGATGCTTGTGCGGACTGTGTTGCAAAGTGATCGCGCCCGTCTTGTTGGCGCTGTCGAGCGTAAAGGTCATCCATGGGTTGGACAGGATATCGGAACCGCGATGGGCGGAGCCGAGGTTGGCGTCACTGTGACGGATGATCCGCTTGAGGCCTTTGCCAAGGCGCAAGCCGTGATTGATTTCACGGCCCCAGAGGCCACACTTGAGTTTGCAGCTCTGGCAGCCCAAGCTCGGGCGGTGCATGTGATTGGCACAACCGGCTTTACAGCCGAGCAACTGGACCGGCTGAAACCAGCAGCGCATCACGCGGTCATTGTTCGAGCGGGGAATATGTCATTGGGTGTAAACCTGTTGACCCAACTGACAAAGAAGGTGGCGCAGGCGCTGGATACCGATTACGATATCGAAATCATTGAGGCCCATCACAATAAAAAGGTCGATGCCCCCTCTGGCACCGCTCTTATGCTTGGAGAGGCCGCTGCCGAAGGGCGCGGTGTCTCTTTGGAGGGTGTTCGCGATAGTGGTCGTGATGGACTGACAGGCGCCCGCACAAAGGGTGATATCGGGTTCGCGGTTATTCGCGGGGGCGATATCGTTGGCGAGCATGACGTCATGTTCGCCGCCGAGGGCGAGCGTATCATTTTGCGCCACATTGCCACGGATCGATCGGTGTTTGCCCGTGGTGCGCTCAAGGCGGCCCTTTGGGGGCAGTCTCAGGCTCCGGGTGAGTACGACATGATAGACGTCTTGGGACTGTAAATAGAGATTAGAATTTGGGTGGACGGGATTTGTAAACCGGCAGACGCCATCCAAATGCGATTGACCCAGCCCTAAGAACCCAAGTGACACAAGCACATCCAATAAGTGCGATTGGTTGGGAAACGGACAGCGCCGTGCAAATGGCGGCAAAACTTGCGCCTGCAAAGGCCGCCGAAACATACAGCTCGCCCTGTTTCAAAACCAAAGGCACTTCATTACAGACCACATCACGCATCATGCCGCCGAATGTGCCGGTCACGATTCCCATCAAAATGAGAATGGCACCGGTATGGCCCACATCAATTGCAATTCCTGACCCCGCCGCAACAGCAATAGCAAGGGCGAATGAATCTAGCCACACAAGAGCCGTATAGCGGCTCTCAAATCTATGAGCTGTGAAAAAGACGATAAGTGCTGCGATTACGCATAGGCTTAGAAATCGCGGGTCATTGATCCAAAATATCGGATTTCGATCCAACAATAGGTCGCGAATAGTGCCGCCGCCGACTGCGGTCAGAGCCGAAATGAACAGAAACCCAACGATGTCCAATTGTGCGCGACTTGCCACCAAAGCGCCGGTCAGCGCAAAAATGAATACCGAGATATAATCAAGCCAAATAATCATGGTTTGAAAGGAGCCATACCTGCCCGAGCCAATTCATCTGCGCGTTCGTTTTCTGGGTGGCCAGCATGACCTTTGACCCATTCCCATGTGACGTGATGCCGGTCTTGTGCTGCGTCCAAACGTTGCCATAGATCCGCGTTTTTCACCGGCTTTTTGCTTGCGGTGCGCCAGTTGTTGCGTTTCCAATTATGGATCCAGCTTGTCACGCCATTTTTGACATATGTGCTATCGGTGACAATGGTGATGGTTGAGGCGCGTTCCAGTGTTTCTAACGCAGTAATGGCCGCCATCAATTCCATACGGTTGTTGGTCGTTTCGGCGTCCCCTCCGCTTAGGTCGCGCTCTTTGATGATCGTGCCATCTTTGAGGGCGCGTAATAATACGCCCCAACCGCCGGGGCCGGGATTGCCAGAACATGCGCCATCTGTATATGCAACTAATTCAACCATGTGCGACAATCGAAATCCATTTTGAAGGTGTGCCATCAAGCCCTAGACCTGAGCCGAATTTGGTGTCCGTAATCGTAAAGCCGGCCTCTTGGATGAAGTGTGAAATTTCATCTTCGTGGAAATAGGTATACAGGCGTCCAATCTCGTCCCGAGCTTCGCCAGATCCCAGCTTTACACCAATATAGAGCCAACCTTTTGGCCTTAGGGCCGCGCGGAGTGCGCCAAGTAATTTTGGAATGTCGGATCGTGCCGCATGAAGGAGCGAGAAGCTGGCCCAAATCCCATCGTATTCTTCCACGGCCTGAAATTCCGAAAAGTAACTTTGCCATGCGGTCACCCCGTCATGGGCTTTGGCCAATTTTACCATTTCCACAGAGGCATCGAATGCGTGGACTTGATGCCCATTGCGCGCAAAATAGCCAGCGGCGTGACCTGGGCCGCAACCATAGTCGAGCACTTTTGATCTGCGTGGCAAGAGCGCCTCAAAATCACGTAGCACAGGAAGATCGCCATCCGTTGCAGTGAGTTCCGCGTATTCTTGGGTTTTCGCGTCATACACCGCGATTGTTTGGGGGTCAGACATATGACCAAACTACGCCGTTTCCCGAAGAACGCGGGGAACTTTAAAATTAACGTGTTCTTGTGCCGTTTCAACATGCTCAACGGTCACGGAATAGCGTTCACGAAACGCGTCGATGACTTCGTTGACCAAGACCTCTGGCGCAGAGGCACCAGCCGTAATACCAAGAGAGGTAATCCCCTCAAGCGCGCGCCAATCGATTTCATCGGCACGTTGCACAAGCTGGGCATAAGAACAGCCCTCTTTTGCGGCGACTTCGACAAGGCGCTTTGAGTTCGACGAATTTGGCGCGCCAACCACCAACAGGGCATCTACCTTGGGTGCGATCGCCTTGACAGCCATCTGGCGATTGGTTGTGGCGTAACAGATATCTTCTTTGTGTGGGCCGACAATCTTTGGAAACCGCGTTTTTAACGCATTTACAATATCTGATGTGTCATCAATCGACAGCGTGGTTTGTGTCACAAATGCCAATTTGTCAGGATCTCTTACGGAAAGATGTGCAACGTCTTCTACTGTTTCCACCAACAGGACTTCGCCTTCTGGCACTTGGCCCATGGTGCCGATGGTTTCAGGGTGTCCTCGGTGCCCTATCATAACCATTTGTAGGCCCGCCGCCGAATGGCGTTCGGTTTCAATATGGACCTTGCTGACAAGAGGGCATGTGGCATCGACATAGACCATGTTGCGGTTTTGTGCCTCATTTGGCACAGCCTTGGGAACGCCATGCGCCGAAAAAATTACTGGTCTATCATCTGGGCAATCCGAGAGCTCTTCGACAAATATGGCCCCTTTATCGCGCAGGCCATCGACAACAAATTTATTGTGGACGATCTCATGGCGAACATAGACAGGCGCGCCCCATTTTTCCAAGGCCATCTCAACGATTTTGATGGCACGATCTACGCCGGCACAAAATCCTCGTGGTGCTGCAAGATAAATTGTCAAATTGATAGCGCTCATGGAAAAGCCTTACACTGTCTGCGTAATTACGTTGACGCCAAGCCTAAATGTCCTGCACCAATTTTTAAAGCCCTAATCGGATTTGTCGTTTGGCTATTCGTGCGTTAGAAAATGTATTACGGTTATCCTGAGGTATTTCAGTTTTAACCAGTCCTGTTGATTTAAAAGAGAGCGTGTGTCTGTGCAAATAGAACAACAACTTGCAGAGAATGCTGAACACATTGAGGAAATCGCTCTTCAGCGGAACATTGAAACCGTACGAGTGACATCTTGGTTTGTGATAGTAATCTGTTTGCTCTGGTCAGTTTTTTCATTTTGGGTGGGTTTGCCTGAACTTATTTGGGTGGCGGTCTTTGCGATATTGGGGTGTGTTTCATCGCTTGTTGCATTTTATTTTGGGCGAGACCGGCTTGCGCGCGCAATGTTTTTGTTCATTGGTCATACAACGCTTTTTGTTGCTTGTTTTCTTGTGGATGAAGTGTCCGGTTCTCAGTTGTTGCTATTGGCGGGGGTCGGTAGTGGATTTCTTGTTTTTTCTTTGAACACAGAGCGCATTTTCATTGTGGCGTCTGTTGGATTAACCGTCACATATTACATTATAACGGTGTTGCTTGGCTCAAATTACTTTGGGACGGTTTTGATCGAAGCCGAAACAGCGGAAACACTTTTGCGAATGCCAGTTGCTTTAACCGCATGCACAATCATCGTCGTACAAATGGCGCATTTCGGTTTAATTACAAATACCTATACCCGCCGAATTTATGAAACAACTGTCGAAGCAGATGACGCCAACAAGGCAAAGTCATCGTTCTTGGCAAACATGAGCCATGAAATTCGCACGCCAATGAACGGCGTTATCGGGATGATAGAGGTGATTGAAACAACAGAGTTGGACTCGGATCAAAGACGCATGCTTAAAACGATGCGTGAATCCTCTTTTTCTTTGTTGCGTATCATCGACGACATTTTGGATATGTCCAAAATCGAGGCAGGGGGGATGGAACTTCGTCCTGCCCCGCTTCAGCTTTTGCGCCAGTTTGAAAGTATGATAGAAAGCATGACGCCTTTTGCAGACAAAAAGCGGGTCGAGCTTTCGTTTGAATACGATCCAAACTTACCAGAGTGGGTGACTTGCGATGGTGGACGTCTACGCCAAATTGTTTTGAACCTCACCTCGAACGCGATTAAATTCAGTTCGCGCGAAGATCCCGCATTCTCGGGGCTGACGACGATCAATGTTGGTTTTAGCGGTGAGGGTCACCTAAGAATTTCTGTCAAAGACGATGGTATTGGGGTCACGCCAGAAGAAAAGGAAACGATCTTCCAACCGTTTATTCAGGCGAAAAACCAGGATGGTGCACGGTTTGGCGGAACAGGACTTGGCCTGACGATTGTCATGCAATTGGTCGCCAAAATGGGAGGCGCCGTGGATTTGATCTCGGAAGTTGGGAAAGGAGCTGAATTTATTGTGACCTTACCCATTTCCGAGCCACGCGGACGTACTGCGGTGCCTGATTTGACCGGTGTACGCGTGTTTGGCTATGTGACCGACACAGAAAGGGCAGATGCGTTCCGAGGTTATATAGAATACGCCGGTGGAACATGGCTTCAGTTTAGTGATCAAATGTCTCTAGAGGACAACGTCACCGATTTGACCAAAGATGACTTTGTTCTGATTGCCCTTCCAGGGAAAAGCAGCGTTGCAATGACCGAAACGGTGAAAAACATTCGCTTAAAGTTTCCGACCTTGCCGATGATGACGTTCAACAGCCATCGCAACACCATGCATGCCTCACAGGACGAAAATCACACAGTTGTGCAATGGACCCCATTGTTGCCAAGTGTGTTTTACGCAGGTGTGTCTGCGGCTTTAAAACGAGACGTATTCGGGTCATATTCTGATGACTATGGCACGCAAGAAAAGGCCAAGCTAGCAACCTCGAAAGATACTCAAAACGTTAAGCTGTTGCTGGTCGAAGATAATGAAATCAACCAGATTGTTATTCAGCAACAGTTGGGCAAGTTGGGGTACAACGTTGACATAGCCTCAGATGGCCTAGAAGGATTTCAGGCGTGGCGCTCTGGTCGGTACGATTTAGTTCTTTGCGATTGCCATATGCCCAAGATGAATGGGTTTGAGCTATCTGAAAAAATTCGCGAAACAGAGATAAAAGAACGTCTTTCTCGGACACCGATAATTGCGATCACCGCGAATGCTCTGATTGGGGAGGCTGATCAGTGTTTTTCTGCAGGAATGGATGACTATTTATCAAAACCTGTGGAATTAAAGAATTTCCGCGAGACCTTGTCCAAGTGGATATAAAAAACCGCAGGTGATGTGCCTGCGGTTCTCGAACGTGCCTTTAAGGTTGGTACTCTGACATGTCTTCGTCGTCCCGAGGGGGGCGGCCAATGACATCCCTTAAACCTTCAAGATCGATAAAATTGTCCGCTTGGCGGCGCAATTCGTCTGAGATCATCGGCGGGTTGCTGCGAATTGTCGAAACAACAGAAACGCGGACGCCCTGACGCTGAAGGCTTTCGACCAAAGGTCTATAGTCGCCATCACCAGAGAAAATCACAATGTGATCAACATGAGGTGCAAGTTCCATGGCATTCACAGTCAATTCAATGTCCATGTTGCCTTTAACTTTGCGGCGTCCTTGGCTGTCTGTGTATTCCTTGGCTGCTTTTGTCACCATGGTAAAACCGTTATAGTTCAACCAATCTACGAGTGGCCGTATCGGCGAATATTCTTCAGTATCGAGCAATGCGGTATAGTAAAAAGCGCGAAGCAATTTTCCCCGTCTCATGAACTCGGTGCGAAGCAACTTATAGTCGATGTCAAAACCCAGAGTTTTTGCCGCCGCGTAGAGGTTAGCACCATCGATAAAGAGTGCTAGTCTCTCGTCTTTATAAAACATTTAACTTCCTTCCAAATGAGTACCTGCTAAAAGATCCGTGAGTAGAAGATGACGTGCAGGTTAGCGTACTATTTAGTGCTTTCGTCGTACGAACGCAAATAATTTGGATGTCTAGTTAGGATAAGTCCATGTGGCAAAAGGGTTATAGTTGTTTAATCGCTTTGGGTAGCAACCAAGAATGGCGACAGCACAACTCAAGCGAAATTATATACGAAAGTATTATGCTTATATCTAAAAGTATTGGTATGGTTCAGCGGGTCGCGCGGTTCTATTCAAGTGAAAGCTTCCCCAAGGGCAGCGGGCCAGATTTCGTAAATACTTGCATACTGATTCGCACAAGTCTTTCGCCGGAGGACATCTTAAATGCTTTGCACGATATTGAAAAACGGTTTGATCGAGTAAGACAGCAGCGCTGGGCACCGCGAACGGTAGACCTAGATCTGGTCTTCTATGAACAAAAGGTATTTCCTGATGAGGCGACCTATGACGCCTGGAGATCGCTTTCCCCTGACAGACAGCGTGAAATAGCTCCTGATGGCCTGATTTTGCCCCATCCACGACTGCAAGACCGCAGTTTTGTCTTGGGGCCTCTCTTGGACATCATGCCCGAATGGCATCATCCAGTTTTGGGATCCAACGTCTTGCAAATGTGGCAGGCACTCGCCGACGAGGATCGTAATAGTATCTGGCCAATATAACATTCATATCGCGTCTTGTGTTTATAGTGCTTTTCCGATAAAACGCGCGCTCATCCATTAGGTATATACGGAGTTTCCCCTATGGCACGTGTCACTGTCGAAGATTGTGTGGATAAAGTTCCCAACCGGTTCGAGCTTGTAATGCTGGCCGCACACCGCGCGCGCGAAATCTCTGCGGGCTCTGCTCCAACAGTGGACCGTGACAACGACAAAAATCCTGTTGTCTCCTTGCGCGAAATTGCGGACGAGACACAGACAGCGGATCAACTGCGTGAGCGTTTGATCGAAAGCAATCAGACACAGATCGAAGTTGATGAGCCTGAAGATGATGCTATGGCCCAGCTCATGGGCGGTGAGCCGGATGTGCCGGACGAGGATGATTTGTCCGAAGAAAAATTGCTGCGCGCGTTAATGGCGGCTCAGACGCAACAATCCTAAAGGTATACGGGTGGCATTATGTTGTCGGCAGATCAACTGGCCGCTCTTGTAAAATCCTACAATCCAAGATCGAATAGCGATCTGATCATCGCGGCCTATAACTATGGCCGCGAAAAGCATGAGGGCCAGTTTCGCAAATCTGGGGAACCCTACTTTATGCACCCTGTTGCGGTCGCTGAAATCTTGGCGAATTTGCACCTAGATGATGCGACGGTTGTAACCGCTCTGTTGCATGATGTTGTTGAAGATACTTCAAGCTCTTCCGAAGATATCGCGCAGTTGTTTTCGCCCGAAATCGCCAAGCTTGTTGCGGGCGTCACCAAAATCACCAAGATTGATCTCAGCTATGAAGAAAAGCAGGCCGAGAACGTTCGTAACCTGTTGATTGCCATAGCCGAAGATATGCGGGTGATGATGGTCAAATTGGCGGACCGATTGCATAACATGCAGACCATCCGCGCTATGCGGCCTGAAAAGCAAGCGGAAAAAGCGCGCGAAACAATGGAGATTTTCGCGCCACTTGCGGGACGTATGGGCATGCAGTCTATGCGCGAAGAGCTGGAAGATTTGTCCTTTCGCGTTTTGAATCCGGAAGCTCGTAATTCAATTGTTCGCCGCTTTATCAACCTTCGCAGTGAAGTTGAACCTGAGCTTGAATTAGATGAACGCCACAAAGAGCTAACAACGAATATTGTAAAAGATATCGAACTTGTTCTAGAGAAAGCGAACCTTAAGGCCGAGGTCAAAGGCCGGATCAAAAAGCCATATTCCATTTGGCGAAAGATGAAAGAAAAGGATCTTACCTTTTCGAAGCTGTCCGATATTTTCGCATTCCGGATCATAACTGACACCGAAGAAGATTGTTACGTTGCCTTGGGCGCTATACACCGTAGATGGGCCGTGGTTCCAACGCGGTTCAAGGACTATATCTCGTCACCCAAACAGAATGGATATCGATCAATCCATACCACGGTTGCAGGGCGAGATGGCAAGCGCGTCGAAGTGCAAATACGAACACAAGAAATGCACGATATCGCCGAGCGTGGCGTTGCGGCGCACTGGTCTTATAAGGACGGTACCCGTGTTGAGACCGCGTTCGAATTAAACCCAGTTAAATGGATCACTGACCTTATTGCGGAATTCGATAATGAACCGGATCACGTGGCATTTTTGGATGCCGTGCGTTTGGAAATGTATGCGGATAAGGTATTTTGCTTTACACCCCGCGGTGAGGTCGTGAAATTGCCACGCGGCGCAACTCCGATTGATTTTGCCTATGCCATTCACACCCGATTAGGAAGCCGATTTGTTGGTGCCAAAGTGGACGGAGCGCGAGTCTCCGCGTGGTATCGCCTTAGAAATGGCCAATCAGTTGAAATTATCAAAGCAGACGGCCAAGTGCCGCAGCAGTCTTGGCTAGAATTGTGTAAAACTGGCAAAGCAAAATCTGCAATTCGGCGGGCGTTAAAACGGGCCGATCGTCAAAAACACATTGTTATGGGGCGCGAACTATTGCGCGCCGCTTTTGAACATGTGGACAAAAAACTTACGGATAAAGCGGTCACACATGCCGCCTCGAAACTTCAGATTGATACTCCGGATGAGCTGTTTGTGCGGTTAAGCCAATCTCAGCTAAGAGCGCGGGATGTCCTTAAAGAGATCTATCCTGAGATCAATTATGAGACCCGAGACGAAATCGATGAGAAGCGGGCCGTCATTGGATTGAACCCAGATCAACATTTTGATCGGCTTTCATGCTGTCAGCCTCTGCCGGGTGAGCGCATCGTAGGGATCGCGCGCGAGGGGCATGCGGTGACAATCCATGCGATTGATTGCGATTTTTTGATGGCTTACGAAGATCAGCCCGAGCTTTGGATGGACGTACAATGGCACGAAGGTACCCATCCGGCGGTATACCCCGTTACCTTGGATATCATCATTAGTAACGATGCGGGCGTGTTAGGCCGAATTTGCACATTGATTGGTACGCAAAAAGCAAATATCTCGGACCTTGAATTCGTCGATAGGAAACCTGATTTTTACAGACTGCGCGTTAACGTGGAATTGCGCAATGTCGAGCAGCTTCATTCGCTTATGTCGATTCTGGAAATTGAAAGTGAAGTTGCGTCTATCAAACGGGTTCGCCGACCCTATGTGCCTAAGTCGCAAACACCTTAGGACATCGAAACGAGGTTAACTTGGTATTTAAACGTCGCGATAAACGATCTGTTTTTACGACGGCAAAAGAGTTTCTTTGGCCGCGAGGAGGTTGGGCGCGCGCTTTTTACTATATCAGACACAGATTACAGCGTTTACCAGGACAACCCGAAACAATTGCGCGGGGTATTGCCGCCGGCGTGTTCACAACCTTTACCCCGTTTTACGGACTGCATCTTATCACAGCCGCATTAATCGCGCGCGTGATACAGGGCAATATCCTTGCTGCACTGCTGGGGACATTTTTTGGAAATCCACTTACCTATCTTCCCATAGGTGTCGTGTCCCTTCAGCTTGGCCATTTTTTCCTTGGTAATGAAAGGGTGTCGCATGGCGAGCATTTGTCCTTTTTCGGAAAATTTGTTCAGGCCGCAGAAGATTTGCGCCACAACCTTGTTGCTTTGTTTACTGGCGGGCCTGTGGAATGGGATGGGCTTGAGCTCTTTTTTTCGGATGTTTTCCTACCGTACATGGTGGGTGGTATCGTGCCTGGTTTGATCACATCTGTGATCGTTTACTATCTCAGTGTGCCGTTATTGCGGGCTTATCAGACGCGCCGTAAGGGCGCGTTGAAAGAACGTTTGCTAAAATTGAAAAATTTTTCTTCAAAATCGGTGGATGGTACCAATAGAATGGACTAGCTTTTACATAAAGCTGAATTTTTGTTTGGATATCTCATGAATACTCTTCGCCTTGGTGTTAATATCGACCACGTTGCAACCGTGCGGAATGCGCGTGGTTCGGCCTATCCTGATCCTGTTCGGGCTGCATTAATGGCGGCCGAGGCGGGCGCGGATGGCATTACGGCGCATTTGCGCGAAGATCGTCGCCACATTTCCGACAGGGATATCGATCGTCTGATGGAAAAATTGACCTTGCCGTTGAATTTCGAAATGGCAGCCACAGACGAAATGCAACAAATTGCCCTGCGCCACAAACCGCATGCGGTCTGCATAGTGCCTGAAAAACGCGAAGAACGCACGACTGAAGGGGGACTAGAAGTCGCGCGCGAAGAAAACAAGCTGGCCCATTTTATTGCCCCTTTGCGCGAAGCGGGCTGCCGCGTGTCAATCTTTATTGCTGCAGACCAACGGCAAATTGATGCGGCACATCGCATTGGTGCGCAGGTGATTGAATTACATACAGGGGCCTATTGCGATTTTCATTATGAGGGTAAATTCGACGAGAGGGACGCCGAATTGGACCGTATGAAAGAGATGGCGACCTATGCGCATGGCCTTGGCCTTGAGGTTCATGCAGGGCATGGGCTTACCTATGATACCGTAAAACCGGTTGCGGCTTTGCCAGAGATTGTCGAGCTGAACATTGGGCATTTCTTAATTGGCGAAGCGATCTTTTTAGGATTGAACGATGCGATTTCTGAAATGCGCCGTTTGATGAATGAGGCGAGAGCACCATCTGAGCCGAGTGCTTTATGATCTTAGGCATTGGCACAGATCTGGCGAATATCGACCGTATCGCAGGAGTGTTAGAGCGTCACGGGGATCGATTTCGCAATCGTGTCTTTACAGAGGTTGAACAGCAAAAAGCGGAACGCCGCGCTGATACTGTGGGAACCTATGCGAAACGATGGGCGGCAAAAGAGGCCTGTTCAAAGGCCTTGGGAACAGGCCTTAGAATGGGGATAAGTTGGAAAGATATGTCTGTGACAAATCTGCGCTCTGGGCAACCGGTGATGCATGTCACGGGCTGGGCTGCAGAGCGATTAAAGGACATGACCCCATCTGGGCATGAGGCCATAATTCACGTCACCTTAACGGACGATCACCCTTGGGCGCAGGCATTTGTCGTGATCGAAGCTTTGCCGATTGCACCTACCGCGGGTTGACATACGCCGCCGACAACAGCAAGAAGCGTCAAGACCTAGGTAAGGAGCTACACCTGATGACGAGTAAGGACAAAAAGGACGGTGGAATCGTCGAGACGATTAAAACTGTTGTTTATGCATTGCTGCTAGCAGGTGTGTTCCGGACACTTTTCTTTCAACCGTTTTGGATCCCATCGGGCTCGATGAAAGAGACGTTATTGGTTGGTGATTTCTTGTTCGTTAACAAAATGGCCTATGGCTATTCCTACGCGTCATGTCCAAGCGTCATTATCCCGTCTCTTGGCATCAATGTTGATGCAGAAGATTTGTGCGGCTTTGTGCAAAAAGAAAACCAACGTTTTCTTGGCAAATCACCCGAACGCGGCGATGTGGTGGTCTTTCGCCATCCAGTGACTGGACGTGACTATATCAAACGCTTGATCGGCTTGCCCGGCGATACAGTGCAAATGATGAATAGTGTTTTGTATCTCAACGGACAGCCGGTTCCCCGTAAACCTGATGGTGTGTTTACCGAGGTTATGGAACCCCAAGGTCCATTCCGTAGGCGTCCCAGATGTAGCAATGGCTCTGTCGGAGATAGCGGTACTTGCTCGAAAAACCGGTTTGTTGAAACTCTCCCGAATGGGGTGACTTATTCCACACTCGATATCGGGACTGAGCGGTTGGACAATACAGCGATTTTCACTGTTCCAGACGGACACTTCTTTTTCATGGGAGACAACCGTGATAATTCGACAGACAGTCGCGTTCCGCAAAGTGTGAACGGTGTCGGATTTGTCCCATTCGAGGATCTCGTTGGCCGCGCGGACCGAGTTCTGTTTTCGTCTTCTGGCCGATCCATGTTGTTTTTCTGGACGTGGCGGGGCGATCGTTTCTTTAAGGGCATAGATTGAAACTTTCCCAAGATACCATAGAGTTTGAAAAGCGATTGGGCTATAGCTTTGACCAACCTAAATTGTTGGTCGAAGCTTTGACGCATCCGTCTATGTCTAACATCCAAAAACGCGATAACCAAAGGTTAGAGTTTTTGGGTGATCGGGTCTTGGGGTTGATCATCGCGCAGGAAGTTTTGGCAAAAGATCCGGCTGCACGCGAAGGCACTCTTGCACCGCGGTTCAACGCTTTGGTGCGTAAGGAAACCTGTGCAGAGGTTGCGCAGCGCATTGATCTCGGCGCTGTGTTGAAATTAGGGCGTTCGGAAATGCTTTCAGGTGGGCGCCGGAAAACGGCCTTGCTTGGCGATGCGATGGAAGCGGTTATTGCAGCCATTTACTTGGATGGTGGATTTGATGCGGCGCAAAAGGTGGTCTTGAACCTTTGGCAAGACGCAGTGGCCGAAGTGAAAACCGACGCAAGGGATCCCAAAACAGCCTTGCAAGAGTGGGCCCAAGCCCGTGGCTTTCCTCCGCCAAAGTATGATATGATATCGCGCAGTGGTCCAGATCATGCACCGGTTTTTGAGATTGTTGTACTTTTGGAAAATGGCGAAACAGAAACTGCAAAAGCAGGAACAAAGCGGCAGGCGGAACAATCTGCTGCGCGTGCTTTGTTGAATAGATTGGATTCAAAATGACCAAAGCTGGTTTTGTTGCTCTCATTGGCGAGCCGAATGCGGGCAAATCGACCTTACTTAACCGTATGGTTGGTGCCAAGGTCTCGATTGTAACCCATAAAGTGCAAACGACACGCGCGCGCATTCGGGGCGTCGCTCTGGAAGGGGACGCACAAATCGTTTTTGTTGATACCCCTGGTTTGTTTCGACCACGTCGCCGCCTAGATCGCGCGATGGTTGCTGCGGCTTGGGGCGGAGCGGCTGATGCGGATATAATCGTTTTGTTGATCGAAGCGCATCGTGGCATCACTGAGGGCGTAGAGCGCATTCTTGAGCAGATACGCGAAGTCACGGGCGATCGTCCTGTTGCGCTTGCCATAAATAAAATTGACCGCGTCGAAGCACCGAATTTGTTGGCTCTGACGAAAGAGATGAATGAGCGTTTTGATTTTGTCGAGACGTTCATGATCTCGGCAGAAAAAGGGCACGGCGTCGATACCCTGCGGGGGTGGCTTGCCTCAAAGTTGCCGGATGGGCCGTGGCTTTACCCTGAGGATCAGATCGCCGATTTGCCACTGCGCATGATCGCTGCCGAAATGACGCGTGAAAAATTGACCCTGCGGTTGCATCAGGAACTGCCCTATCAGTTGACTGTCGAGACAGAAAATTGGCAAGAGCGCAAAGATGGCTCTGCGCGAATTGATCAGGTGATTTATGTTGTGCGTGATGGGCACAAAGGAATTGTTCTGGGCAACAAAGGTGAAACGATTAAGGCGATTTCCAAAGCCTCTCGTGAGGAGCTTGAGGAATTTCTGGGCCGTCGTGTCCATTTATTCTGCCAAGTCAAAGTTCGTGAAAAATGGTTGGACGAGGCCGAGCGTTATTCTGAAATGGGTTTGGATTTCAAAGACGGGAATAGTTAATGCGTTTGGCCACTGAATTTTGGATCAAGGCCTACATCACCCGATTACGCGCAGTCCACATTCCTGTTTATGTTGTTCGCCATGGCGAGGATACGTCCGGCGGAGTCCTTGTTAAAGTGGCCCTTTTGAACGGACAGACGCATATTTTTGAACAACGTTACGACATGTTATCGGATGCTCGAAAATGGGAATGTGTGTTCCAAGGTTCGGACCAGGAGGCCAATGAGTGGTCCGACCGACAGGCAGGGCGTGATCCTGATCTTTGGGTGATTGAACTTGAAGATCGCGAGGGCCGGCATTTGTTGGACGAAATGTAGGAGGCTGTGATGGAGTGGCGAGACCAGGCTGTTGTCCTAGGCGTGCGCCCCCATGGCGAGACGTCCGTCATTTTGGATGTGGTGACGCAAGAGCACGGCAGGCATCTTGGCATTGTCAGAGGTGGCACCAGCCGCAAGCTTGCCCCAGTTTTGCAGCCGGGAAATTTGGTCGATGTGTCATGGCGTGGGCGCCTTGAAGAGCATATCGGCAGTTATCAAGTTGAGCCGATCACAGGATTTTCAGGTCGCGTGTTATCTGATCGCTTGCTGTTATCGGGATTGAACGCCCTATGTTCTGTTGCGCGTGCTTCTCTGGCTGAACGCCTACCGTGCCAACAGATGTTCAAAAGCATTTTGTCGTTAATGTATCTCTTTGATGAGCCGCCTTTGTGGCCTTTGGCCTATCTAAGATGGGAATTAGATCTATTGAGTTTTTTAGGGTTTGGACTTCAGCTTGGGTCATGCGCTGTCACGGGTAGGGGCGATGATTTGGTCTATATCTCGCCAAAGTCAGGCACAGCGGTGTCACGAGACGGAGCGGGTGACTGGGCGTCTCGTTTGCTTCCCTTGCCACCTGTTCTGTTAGGTCAAGGCGCTGCCGAACCGCAGGACGTAAAGGACGGCCTAGACACAACCGGTTTCTTTTTGAAAAAACACGTTTTTGCTGAGAAGGGCGCAGAACATTTGCCACGTGCAAGAAGTGAGTTTTTGGATCGACTTGCGCGCCAAGGAAACGCCGCAGGAAAATAGTATAAATTTGTCTCTAACCCTCTGGACAACCCTATTTCTTTCGCCTAAACACGCGACACGTTTACGGAAATCCCGTTACAACGCCCGGGTAGCTCAGGGGTAGAGCAGTGGATTGAAAATCCTCGTGTCGGTGGTTCGATTCCGCCCCCGGGCACCATTTTTGAAAACAATATCAATGACTTAAATTTTACACACTAACGCTATGCGTGTGGGTTTCAAAAACACACCAAACACACACTTTTTTCGCGTGTTTGAGGGGAGAGATTCCGGGGTTCGACACTGTGTCTCGAACCTAGTGAAAGAACACAGTTCTTCGAAAAAAATCCCATGATCAAAAACACACTTTG
>JALRHZ010000151.1 GCA_023259435.1 Paracoccaceae bacterium
GATTTGCTTACTATTTTGCGTGCTGGGGATCGGTTGGTTTTGAACAATACCAAGGTAATTCCCGCCCGCCTTAGTGGTGAACGTGTCAGAGAGGGATCCGTTGGTGGATCGGGACGTGCAAAAATTGAGGTGACTTTGTTATCGCCAACCCAAGTTGGGCATTGGACTGCCTTGGTAAAGCCTTTGCGCAAGGTGAATATTGGCGAAGTTATCCGGTTCTCTGATGGCTTTACAGCCACTTTATTGGAAAAAGAGAATGGCCAAGCTGTTTTAGAATTCAATTTGACGGGTGCCGATTTTGACGCCGCTTTGATGGATGTGGGCGCAATGCCGCTGCCGCCCTACATTGCCTCGCGCAGACCTGCAGATGCCCAAGACAATCACGACTATCAAACGGTATTTGCTAAAGAAACCGGTTCGGTTGCGGCGCCCACCGCCTCACTTCATTTTGACAACTCACTTTTATCTGATCTTGCGGCTATGGGTGTCGCGTTTTCTGAGGTCACTTTACACGTTGGGGCAGGGACGTTTTTACCGGTCAAGGTGGAAGATGTCACAACCCATAAAATGCATAGCGAATGGGGAGAGGTCTCAGAACAAGCTGCTGCAGAAATATCACAAACCCAGCGTGACGGTGGACGGGTTATCCCTGTTGGAACGACTGCTATGCGATTGATCGAAACCGCCGCGCGAGAAAACGGAGGCACCATCGCAGCATGGTCTGGTGATACGGATATTTTCATATACCCCGGATTTTCGTTCAATGTTGCAGATGGGTTGATGACCAATTTTCACCTGCCAAAATCAACGTTGATTATGTTGGTTTCTGCCTTGATGGGCCTAGAGCGAACCAAAATTATTTACACTCACGCCGTAGAAAATGAATACAGGTTCTTTTCGTACGGAGATTCGTCGCTTTTGTTGCCAAAGTAAGTTAGAATCTGGGTAAAGAACGCATCTCACCGCAATATAGGAGCGCGGCCATGTTTTCAGTTATCTCCAACACTTGGGCGTTGTTGATCGGTATGATGTTGTTGATGGTTGGAAATGGCCTTCAGTCCACATTGTTGGGTGTGCGCGGTGAAATCGAGGGGTTTAGCACCTTTGAAATGTCCGCAATTATGTCTGCCTATTTCTTGGGCTTTATGTTTGCCTCTCGCATGGTTCCGAAAATGATCCAAAGGGTCGGGCATGTGCGTGTCTTTGCGGCGCTTGGATCATTTGTATCGGCGGCGTTGATTATCTTTCCTGTGGTGTCTGATCCGATTATTTGGGCATTGGCACGGGTTGTCATCGGATTTTCGTTTTGTGGCGTCTATATCACGGCGGAAAGCTGGTTGAATAATAGCGTGACCAACGAAACACGCGGACAGGCGTTGTCGGCCTATATGATTGTTCAAATGGTTGGAATCGTTGCGGCGCAATGGATGCTTAATCTTGCGGATCCATCGGGTTATAGCCTGTTTATTCTCATGTCGATCCTCGTGTCTCTGTCATTCGCTCCGATCCTGTTGTCGGTTAATCCGACCCCTGCCTATGAGCAAACCAAGCCGATGAGCCTGAAACAGTTGATTGAAACATCTCCTTTGGCCTGTATGGGCATGTTCTTACTTGGGGGAGTGTTCTCTGCGCAATTCGGGATGTCTGCGGTTTTCGCTTCAAAAATTGGCCTAAAAGTGTCTGAGATTTCAATCTTTGTCGCGGCATTTTATGTTGGCGCTATGCTTTTGCAATATCCGATTGGGTGGGTCTCTGACCGAATTGACCGACGCCTTTTGATTATGATTGTCTCACTTGGTGGCGCAATTCCAGCGGCCACAGCAGTCGTCATGGGGGGGAACTTTGTTGTCTTGGCCGTATCCGCGTTCTTTATAGGTGGATTTAGTAACCCTCTTTATTCATTGTTGATTGCGCACGCCAATGATTATCTAGAGTATGAAGATATGGCTGCCGCCTCTGGCGGGCTGTTGTTTATTAATGGTATAGGAGCGATTTCTGGGCCACTCGTGATCGGTTGGGTGATGGACACCTTTGGGCCATTTGGGTTTTTCTATATCATTGTTGGCCTGTTGGGCGGTCTTGCGCTCTATGCGTCCTATCGTATGACACAGCGCTCAGGAACAAGTGTCGAAGATCTAGCGTCCTATACAACTGTTCTACCAACGGGCTCTCCTGTGGCACTTGAAGTGGCGATGGAATACGATATCGAAACAGCTATTGAAGAAGAAAATGACGGAAATCCGTCATAATTCACAATAATATGTCGCTCTGTAGTAACAAGTGAGTTGCGCTGTCTGTATGATCTACGTAACGTAAAGATGCCTAGGGGTAGGTTTTATAGTGCGGAGTAAGGCAATGACACCAGAGCGTGTATTAGGTTTTTGGCTCGATGAAGTTGGGCCAACGGGTTGGTATTCTTCTGACAGCGAACTAGACGATAAGATTAGACGTGAATTCCTTTCGACATGGGAAAGAATTTCCGAGGGCGGCCATAGTATGTGGCTAACTTACCCGAGTGGGTCTTTGGCCTATCTTATCGTTTGTGACCAATTTTCGCGCAACATGTTTAGACAAGATGCAAAATCGTTCCATCTTGACCGCGTGGCGCGCGCCGCAGCAAAACAAGCAATCCGTCACAAATTCGATCTCAAAATCGATGAACCAGCACGGCAATTCTTTTATATGCCATTAATGCACTCAGAGTGTATTTCGGATCAAGAGCAGTGTGTGCGCTTGTTCCTTGAGCGGATGCCACAGACATGTTCCGATTTTCTGCCACATGTTCAAACGCATCGGGAAATCATTCGTAAATTCGGACGGTTCCCGTATCGCAATGACGCATTAAACCGAAAATACACGGCGCCTGAACGAGAATTCCTTGCTAAGGGCGGCTATGGTATGACGCTTAATCAATTCGCTACGGCGTCTGTCGCATAGCTCTGTCATTGAATTGAAATAAAAAGTAGTTTAACGTTAAACGGAATTCAATTTCCGGAGTTAATCTATGTCGTCTAATTCTTTTGATGTCGTTGTCATTGGGGCAGGTCCTGGGGGCTATGTCGCTGCTATCCGCGCCGCACAGCTTGGTTTGAATGTTGCGATTGTCGAACGCGAACATATGGGCGGCATTTGCCTGAATTGGGGATGTATCCCGACCAAAGCATTGTTGCGATCCTCAGAAGTGTTCCATTTGATGCACCGCGCAAAAGAGTTTGGCCTATCCGCTGATAAAATCGGGTATGATCTAGACGCCGTTGTTGCGCGTTCGCGAGCTGTGTCTAAACAGTTGAACCAAGGGATTGGCCACCTCATGAAGAAAAATAAGGTGGCAACATTCATGGGCGAGGCCACGCTTGCAGGCAAAGGCCAAGTAGTCGTCAAGACAGACAAAGGGTCTGAGACGCTCACCGCCAAGAATATTGTTTTGGCCACGGGCGCACGTGCGCGTGAACTTCCAGGGTTAGAAGCAGACGGCGATCTTGTTTGGACCTATAAACACGCGCTTACGCCCAAGCGGATGCCAAAGAAACTATTGGTCATCGGATCCGGCGCTATCGGTATCGAATTTGCAAGTTTTTATAACACTTTGGGCGCTGATACGACCGTCGTCGAGGTTATGGATCGCGTTTTGCCCGTTGAAGATGCTGAAATTTCAAAATTCGCGAAAAAGCAGTTTGAAAAGCAAGGAATGAAAATCCGTGAAAAAACCATGGTGAAACAACTTGACCGCGGCCAAGGAAAAGTTGTTGCGCATATCGAGGCAAAGGGACAAGTCACCAAAGAAGAATTTGATACTGTAATTTCGGCGGTTGGCATTGTTGGTAACGTTGAAAATCTAGGCCTTGAAGCGCTAGGGGTAAAAGTTGATCGGACGCATGTCGTGACCGATGAATTTTGTCAAACAGGCGTCGCGGGCCTATATGCGATCGGGGATATTGCTGGCGCGCCGTGGTTGGCGCATAAAGCCAGCCATGAAGGTGTTATGGTTGCCGAACATATTGCGGGCAAAAAAGTGCACCCAATCAAGCCAAACTCGATTGCGGGATGTACCTATTGCCACCCACAGGTTGCCAGTGTCGGCCTAACCGAGGCAAAAGCAAAAGAGGCAGGGTTTGAGATCAAAGTGGGCCGCTTCCCATTTATTGGAAATGGCAAAGCCATTGCACTTGGTGAATCCGAGGGGATGGTGAAAACTATTTTTGATGCAAAAACCGGTGAACTTTTGGGTGCACATATGGTCGGCGCCGAGGTTACAGAAATGATCCAAGGTTATGTCATCGGACAACAGCTTGAGACGACCGAAGAAGATCTCATGCACACAGTCTTCCCACATCCAACTCTGTCCGAAATGATGCACGAAAGCGTGTTAGACGCCTACGGACGCGTGATCCATATGTAACCGGAATGCATCCCTAACGGGATGCATACTCTTTTTAGATTTGCGCTGCGCGCACAGCCTCCGGCGGAGATATTTTAAGACAAAAAATGAAAAACCCTCTGCTGACACTGTGTCAACAGAGGGCCATTTCCTGTCACGGTCATCGGCGTCTCCGCCTGTACCGTACTTTACTGATAAGGTGCAGATATTAAGAAACCCCTAATCATTTTTTGTCCAAAAATATCTTGGGGTGAATTCTGCAAAGCAGAAGAGGGGCAAAGCCCCTCATCTTTTGTTATCCGCGACGACGTCCACCACGGCGTCCACCCCGCCCGCCTTCTGGGGTTCCTCCACCTGGTTTGTTGAAATTGATCCAAGACGCGCCATGTGGATCGTTGTCAGTCAATAAATTGGCGGCGCGGATTGCTTCCATCTCTTTACCTGGCCGCGGCATAGTTGAACCAAGGCCAAACATTGCAACGAATGCTTCATCTTCCATGCCCTCAGGAAGAATAATACCGGCCGCTTCGACTTCTGCTTTTTTCTCTGCAATTTTCGTTTGTGTGATCGGCAATGCGACTGGATTCATAATCGCGGATGTCATGCC
>JALRHZ010000152.1 GCA_023259435.1 Paracoccaceae bacterium
CACACGACCACCACGGATAAGAACAACCGAGTGCTCTTGAAGGTTGTGTTTTTCACCAGGAATGTAGCTGATGACTTCGTAACCATTGGTCAGACGCACCTTTGCAACCTTACGCATCGCTGAGTTCGGCTTTTTAGGTGTTGTTGTATAAACGCGTGTACATACTCCGCGTTTTTGTGGGCACTGGTCAAGGTGCATGGACTTTGACCGTTTTACTTTTGGCTGCCGTGGTTTACGGATCAGCTGTTGGATAGTTGGCATTCCGGCTATTCCCCGTTTCGCTCTTACACATGTGTTATGCACGATTTGACGTCGTGCGGCTCAATTCAAAACGTGCCTTGCGCGTCCGCAAAACACAAAAACCGCATGCGTCCCCTCGAATTGGGGTACGACGCGGTCGGTTACCAGAGGATCGAGGCAGGTGCCTGGATCTTGACCACTTCAGACCTGAAGTTCGGCGGCGGGGCGACCCCCTGTGCCGAGATAGTGGCGCGTATACGCAGAGTCGCCTCGGTTGTCAACACAAGCACGCAAACTAGCGCGATCCGATTTGCGGCTGTTCATTTTGCGCCCAAAGCGTGATACTAAAACCACCAAAAATGAGGGACAAAATGCAAGTACTGGGCCTATGCCGCTTTTCATACCCAGGATTGGGCGGATATCAAGTCGAACATGACAGCGTATCCGCACGCGAAGCACATTTATACGACCCAAAGCGGATGGAACTTCGCTTTGCCTTGTTCCAATCCATCACCCTGCCCTCGATCCGCGCCCAAGTCGACCAAGATTTCGTCTTTGCAATTGTCATTGGCGACAGCCTTCCGTCCGAATACAAACAGCGCCTTTTGGCTATGTGTAAAGACGTGCCTTCCGTCCAGATCATTGAAAAACCTGCAGGAGATCACCGCACGACTATGCGCGAGGTCATGCAAGAGCTGCGTGATTCAAATTCTGCATTGACCGTTCAATTTAGATTGGATGATGACGACGCAGTGGCCTGTACTTTTGTCCAGAGGGTGAAAGAGGACGCAGAGCGCTTTTTGCCTTGTTTGGAAAATGATAATAAATTCGCATTGGATTATTGTTCTGGCCTGGCCTTGTCCCCCAAGGGATCAGCAAAAATTCGGCGCCCCTATTGGACGCCCGCGTTGGCCGTCGCGATGGATCCGACCTGTGAAAAGTCTATCTTGGATTTCCCCCATCAACGCATGTATCAAATGATGCCAACAGTCACACAAAACGCACCGCTTTGCTTTGTTCGTGCATTTCATGATGACAACGATTCGACCCAAAACTCAGGCATGCCCAATTTAAGCTATGCGCCACTGGATCAACGCACCACGTCGATCCTTGCCAACCGGTTTGGAATTACGGCGCAGGCCGCGATGCAGGCTTTGACGATGACTTGATCTGGCGCTCTCTAAGCAACAAGAACAAGCCCGATCCCACAACGATCACAGCCCCCAACAATACGCGCGGACTGGGCCATTGCGAGAATAAAAATAGCCCAAGAACCAAGGCCCACAACAAACCCGAAAAGCGGAACGGGGCCACAAAGGATACGTCCCCCACCCGCATAACCAATACACTTAGCAAATAGCCTGCGCTGACAAACGCAGCCGCCCCAAGCAGATAGCTCCACAATTGGACCGTCATGGGGACCCACTCGACTGTCATAGCCCCAAACATAGCAAAAACCAAAATAGCAACCGAAACCATAGCCGTTACAAACATCGACGGGACGTCTTTTGACATTCGTCGTGTCGCAAGATCGCGTGCTGTCACAAATACCACTGATATCACAGCATACAGGGTGTAGGAATTAAACCCTTCGGCAGTTGGGTTTACGATGAGCACCATCCCGAATAAACCCGTCGCAATAGCCAAATAGCGCCGCCAGCCTACGGGTTCGCCGAAAAACAAAGCGCCCCCCAGGGTGACCGTCAATGGCAGCATCTGAAGGATCGCTGCGGCGTTGGCGAGGGGCATGTTCAAGAGCGCTGTCAAAAAGAAATAGGCCGCACCAACTTCGCTTAGCGTTCTCAGGATCAACAGCTGCCAATCAGCGCGAGAGAAATTCCATCTTATTGCGCGCAGATGATAGCACAGGCCGCACAAAAAGATCGTTGTCACGATACCGCGCAGGAACATAGCCTGAAACAACGGGAGGGTCTCGCCCGCCAATTTGAAAAACGCATCATTAAAGGTAAAAGCCGCCATACTGAGAACCATCAGAACGGCGCCGCGCAAATTCTCTGTCATAAATAAGGTCTCCCTTTGAATGACAGAGCAGATTTTCATCTCTACGACCAGAGGGAAATCTTGCTGCTCGCAAAATAATAAAAGAGGGGACGAGCCCCTCTATTATTTGTGCCTGTTAGCGGCCCATCATCACCGGCTTCCACTCGGGGTGGCCCGCATATTGCGCTTTGACAAAGGGACATAGGGGTACAATCTTAAACCCCGTGTCCGTGGCATCTTGGATGAGGTGTGCGACCAAAGCCTTGCCCACGCCCTGCCCCGCCAAGGCATCAGGCACACCAGTGTGATCCACAATTATGGCGGTAGCACTCATACGGGAATAGGTCATTTCCGCCTCGATACCGTTGATGTCCACCACGTAACGACCGTGCTTTTCACCATCTTCTTTGCGAATATCCATTAGTCTGCCTCAAACCCGATGTCTTTGTGTGAGCCATCACAAAACGGTTTATTCTTTGACGCACCACACCGGCACATAAAATGCTTTTCACCGGTTTGAATGCGGCGGCCCGAACCTGCAATGATTTCGAGCGGTCCAGAGACCATCAACGGACCGTCTTTGACCGGCTTGATCGTCAAATCCCCGCCCCGTTCGTCCGGCGTTTCGGTTTTGTCAGTCGTTGGAACGTCAGATGTCGCCTCAAAGCCAGCGTCCAGATGGCTATTGTCGCAATATGGCTTGTTTTTGGATTTACCACATCGACACATCAAAGCGCGCGTGGCTTGGGCATCGTCGGGCATCTTTAGCGTGCCACGATATTCCACGGGGCCATTTTCCCACAAACGCGCAGTGTTTACCTTTGGGGTTGGTTCCTCTGCGCCGCCGTCCTTGCGCGCATAGGCCAAGGCCCCAGAAGGGCAGCTATCGATGATGCGCGCCAACTCTTCTACATCTGCGTTTTCAGGATGGATCCACCCGCCCTTTGCGTTAGGTACAAACACCTCAGGCAAACCAAGAACACAGCGCCGCGCGTGTATACATTTCTTGCCATCATATGTGACGGTAATCTTATCAGTTTCAACAGGTTTCATGTGCATCCCCTTATTATTGCAATTGCAAATATAAGAGAGAAACTGTGATTTACAATAACAAAGATAAGAGTAAGTCAGCGCGTCCTTTACTCTGTTCAGATATCAGACTGATAACACGTCAGTCTGACATCAGTTGTACACAAACCTAGCTTGATCCAACGTCACAAAATCTTGCCGTACCATGTGTCGACCTGCCCCTGTGGCGCACTTAGTTGCTGCGCTGTCGGCTTACGTCGCCACCGAAGGATTGTTCCCGCCTCGTTGACATCGAATAGAAAACACTCCCAAGTACTTGGGTCACTGTCTACCTGACCACTTGAGCAGTATTGACCGTTTTTAACAGTCCACACTCGCCGTTGATCCCCATAAACGGTCGTACCGTTGCTATTAAACGTCTGCCGAATTCCGGCGCCCCGTGTACTCTGGTCCGTATATTGAACGGTACGCCCTGCAACAATCGCCATCAAGGCCGCTGAGTTTTGCACTGGGACAAAGCGATTTTCTGCTCCAGCCTCTAAAGTTGGGTTTCCTGTTGTTTGGCACGCGCCAAGCGCAAGTGCCCCGAACAAAAACAAGCGTCGATCCATGTTCCCTCATCCTCTGTAATTTCAAAATGTCCCCAATAAAGTGTGGATCATAGTTCATAGCGGGTCAAACAATTTCCAACACTTATCAAACGGGGCGAAACATAAGACCTCCCGATGTCTATGTGTCTAACACACCGAAGGATAGCAGCAGACGCCGTTGGTGCGGGCCAAGATAATCAAATGCTCGCTATAAAATGCAAAAACACCCGCCAACGAGGGCGGGTGTTTTTTTATCGGTATGAGACAGTGGAATTATTCCGCGCTATCGTCTTCGCTTGGCGCTGCGAGAGCGATTGCCTGTTCCGCCTCTTCGCGACGTGCCTCTAGGACAACATTGTCACGCTCGGATGCGATACGGCGGACACGCTGGGCTGCGCCACCTGTTCCGGCTGGGATCAAGCGACCCACGATCACGTTTTCTTTTAGGCCAACAAGCTTGTCTTTCTTACCCTGCACAGAGGCTTCGGTAAGAACGCGTGTTGTCTCTTGGAACGAGGCCGCAGAGATGAACGAACGCGTTTGTAGCGACGCTTTGGTGATACCCAAGAGGATTGGTTCGCCCTGTGCAGGACGGCCACCTTTTGAGATCGCCTTTTCATTAGCTGCGTCAAACTCGGCCTTGTCGACATGCTCGCCTTTTAGAAGTGTTGTGTCACCGCTATCAGAAATTTCCCATTTCTGAAGCATCTGACGTACGATCACTTCGACGTGCTTGTCGTTGATCTTCACACCTTGCAGACGGTACACGTCTTGAACTTCGTCGATCATATAGTTCGCCAAAGCCTCAATCCCCATAATAGCAAGAATGTCATGCGGTGCTGGGTTACCATCCATCAGGTATTCGCCTTTTTGGATAAAGTCGCCTTCGCCCACTGGAATGTGCTTGCCTTTTGGCACCATGTATTCCACTGGCTCGCGGCTTTCATCCACTGGCTCGATCGAGACGCGGCGCTTGTTCTTATAGTCGCGGCCAAAGCGCACGTAACCATCGATTTCGGCGATGATCGCGTGATCTTTTGGACGGCGCGCTTCAAACAATTCCGCAACCCGAGGAAGACCACCGGTAATGTCTTTTGTTTTCGCACCTTCACGCG
>JALRHZ010000153.1 GCA_023259435.1 Paracoccaceae bacterium
GTCCCGCCTCGACGCCACATTGGTGTTTGAAGCCTTGGCCATGGCCTGCCCCTCTGTTGGATCGTTTTTGTCGATCCATAACATGTGCGGCGGGATGATTGATAAATTCGGCTCGGACGAGATGCGCGCGCGTGTGTTGCCCGATCTGTGTAGCATGAAAAAAGTCTATTCCTATTGCCTGACAGAACCCGGATCAGGGTCTGATGCGGCAGCCTTGAGAACCAAGGCCGAACGCACGAACGACGGCTATATCCTAAATGGCACAAAGGCCTTTATTTCCGGCGGCTCTTATTCGGATGCTTATATCGTAATGTCACGCACCGGCGAGGACGGCCCCAAAGGTGTCTCTGCGATCATTGTCGAAGACGGCAGTGCAGGTCTAAGTTTTGGCGGCCTAGAGGATAAAATGGGCTGGCGGTCACAGCCAACGTCTCAGGTGCAATTTGACGATTGTCATGTGCCCTCAGACAACCTGATCGGTGAAGAAGGTAAAGGGTTTGCCTATGCCATGGCCGGTCTTGATGGGGGACGTTTGAATATCGCCGCCTCTGCTTTGGGGGGTGCACAACAGGCGTTTAATCAAACGCTTGATTACATGGGCGAACGCAAAGCATTCGGCAAAACCTTGGATCAATTTCAGGCGCTGCAATTCCGTTTGGCTGAGTTAGAGATCAAACTGCAATCCGCACGCACGTTTTTACGACAAGCCTCATGGAAACTGGACAACGGTACCCAAGACGCAACGAAATTTTGCGCGATGGCCAAGCTGTATGTGACAGATGCCTCCTTTGAGGTGGCAAATGCCTGTTTGCAGCTGCATGGTGGCTATGGGTATCTCGCGGATTACGGGATTGAAAAAATCGTTCGGGATCTGCGCGTACATCAAATCCTAGAAGGGACAAACGAAATCATGCGTCTTATCGTATCGCGACAGGTTCTAAATGAACGAGGATAGAATGGCGGACATTGTTTTTACCCAAACGGGCTATGCGGGTCGTGTCACGCTAAACCGTCCCGAGGCGCTGAATGCCCTAACCTATGATATGGCGATGGCCCTTGCGGATCAGCTGCGCGCATGGGCCACGGATGATACGGTGCGTGTCGTGATCATTGACGCCGCAGGCGACAAAGCGTTTTGCGCTGGTGGCGATATTGCAGACCTCTATGCCACGGGACGCGCAGGGGATTTTGCCTTTGGGCAAAAATTCTGGCGCGATGAATATCGGTTGAACGATCAAATCAATCGATACACGAAACCGATTGTAACGTTTATGCAAGGCTTCACGATGGGTGGCGGTGTTGGGGTTGGGTGTCACGCCTCGCATCGGATCGTCGGCGAGACCTCGCAAATTGCGATGCCAGAATGTGGTATCGGCCTTGTTCCTGATGTGGGAGGGTCCTTGATCTTGGCCAATGCGCCGGGGTCTTTGGGGGCCTATCTTGGACTTACGGCGACGCGAATGGAGGCGGGAAACGCAATCTATTGCGGCTTTGCGGATCATTTCATTCCCCAAGACCTATGGAATGAAGCAAAGGCAAAATTGTCTGCCTCTGGTGATATGACCGATTTAACAGCGTTTTACACAACAGCGCCACATGCAACTCTTGCGGATGATCGCGCAACCCTCGACCCTTTGTTTGAGACACAAGACCTCGGGACGCTCGCGTCGCGCTTGTCTTCCGATCCGAGTGCGCTGGCACAAAAAGCGTTAAAAGCGGTATCGCGCAATTCGCCTCTTGCAATGGCGGTGACGCTGAAAATGCTGGATAAAATCAAAGGTACGGATTTGCGAACCGCACTCGCGCAAGAATACCGCTTTACGGCCCGCGCGATGGAGCATGGCGATTTCCTAGAGGGCATTCGCGCAGCTATCATTGATAAAGATCGCGCGCCAAAATGGGGGCAATCCATGGATACCGTCGACGAAGATCACATCCAACTCATGCTGTCAGACCTTGGCGACATTGAATTGAGTTTTGAGGAGAATTAAAATGAAGATTGGGTTTATTGGACTTGGCAATATGGGCGCGCCCATGGCCGCGAATTTGGCCAAAGAAGGACATAGTGTCATAGGGTTTGATGTTGCCGGAACAACGGCCGAGGGCGTAACGGTTGCGGGATCGGCATCAGAGGCCGCAACAGACCAAGATGTCGTGATTACCATGCTTCCCAATGGCGATATCCTTAGATCCGTGGCCACTGAGATTTTGCCTCATATGACCCGTGGCGCTGCCTTTGTTGATTGTTCAACGGTTGATGTGGCCTCCGCGCGTACTGTCGCAGAACAGGCTGATGCGCGGGGCATTTTCGCCCTTGATGCGCCTGTGTCTGGCGGTGCTGCGGCGGGGACACTTACGTTTATGGTCGGTGGCGCGACCGAGGGGTTTGAAACCGTAAAACCCTTGTTTGACATCATGGGGCAAAAGGCGGTGCATTGCGGCCCCTCTGGCAATGGTCAGGCGGCAAAGATCTGTAACAATATGATCCTTGGGGTGACAATGATCGCCACCTGCGAGGCGTTTGCATTGGCAGATAAACTTGGCCTTGATCGTCAATCTATGTTTGATGTGGTGTCTACCTCGTCTGGGTATAGCTGGACAATGAATGCCTATTGCCCTGCCCCAGGTATCGGCCCGCAAAGCCCTGCTGACAACGGATATAAACCAGGGTTTGCATCTGAGCTAATGCTAAAAGATCTCCGGCTTAGCCAACAAGCAGCTGAGATGGCAGACGCCGAAACCCCCATGGGCGAAATGGCGCGCGATTTGTATCAACGCTTTGTCGAAGATGAAGATGGGCTGGGCAAAGATTTTTCCGCCATGCTGCCACGCTTTGAAGCAATGCGCCGTTCGTAACGGCCCCGCGTATTATCGCGCTTTGAACAGGCTGCCCAAAACTCCACGAATAATGCGGCGGCCTGTTGTCCCCTTAAGCTCTTTTATCAAAGCCTCGGACATGGCAGAGCCGATTGTGTCTTTTGACCCAATCCGGCGCGATCCCGATCGCCCTACCCTTGTTCCGCTATAGCGCCGCGCGGCTTGGAATTCCCGCACCGCAGGTGCTTCATCTTCTAGATGGTCGTCTGTGTCTTGTGCGTCTTGCGCGGCTTGTGTCGCTCTTTGGCTAAGTTTCTCATAGGCCGAGACGCGATCAAGCGGCGTATTGTACTTTGCGCCCAAATCCGAACCAGACATGATCGCAGCCCGCTCTTGATCAGTGATCGGTCCGAGTTGAGAGGACGGAGGACGGATCAACGTGCGTTCGACCATTCCTGGCACCCCCTTTTTTTCAAGAAATGAGGTCACGGCCTCGCCAACGCCAACCTGCAATATTGCCTCTTCCGTCGAAAACCTTGGATTGTCGCGGTATGTCTCAGAGGCAAGACGCAAGGCGCGGCGATCTTTGGCGGTATAGGCCCGCAACGCGTGTTGAACTCGATTACCCAACTGACCCAAAATATCCTCGGGGATATCGGTTGGGCTTTGCGTCACAAAATAAACCCCAACACCTTTGGACCGGATCAGACGAGCCACCTGTTCTACTTTGTCGATAAGCGCCTTGGGTGCATCATCAAACAGCAAATGCGCTTCGTCGAAAAAGAAAACCAGTTTGGGCTTGTCCGGATCCCCCACTTCGGGAAGATTTTCAAATAGCTCTGACAAGAGCCACAGCAAAAACGTGGCATAGAGTTTCGGAGAGGCCATAAGCTTATGCGCTGCAAGGATGTTCACCTGTCCGTGGCCGTCAGGGGACACACGCATCATATCCTGTAGGTCTAAAGCAGGCTCGCCAAAAAAGCCAACAGCACCTTGGTTTTCCAATATAAGCAAACGGCGCTGGATCGCCCCAATCGAATTCACAGCAATATTGCCATAGCGCAAAGTCACCTGATCTCGGTTCTCACCCAGCCAGACCAACATGGCCTGAAGATCTTTGAGATCCAGCAAAGCCAAACCTTGATCATCGGCAATACGAAACGCGATATTCAGAATGCCTTCTTGCGTTTCATTTAACTCAAGCAGCTGAGACAACAAAAGCGGCCCCATCTCGGCAACCGTGGTCCGAATAGGATGCCCATCTTGGCCAAATAAATCCCAAAATGTCACAGGTGTTGCCCCATAGGAATAGGTCTCAAACCCTATCTTTTTGGCACGCTCTTGGAATGGAACATGTAATTTATGGTCACTAGATCCCGCTTTGGCCAAGCCAGATAGATCCCCTTTGACATCCGAAAGGAACACAGGAACACCACGCGCGGAAAACTCTTCTGCCATAATCTGCAACGTAACCGTTTTACCGGTTCCAGTTGCACCCGCGACAAGACCGTGGCGGTTTGCATATTTTAACTTTAGCGTTTGGGGATCGGCATAGTCTGTGCCACCGCCACCGATAAAAATTGTCTCACTCATGTGCCTCATGACCTCACGTTCGCCGAATTAAAGCATCGTTCACCAACTTCTGGCAATGTTCAAGAAGTGGCTCCGCTGTAGGTGCACAATTCCTCCCTGTTAGACTCGGCCGCGCAAATCCATGCGCGGTCTTTTTTGTTATCTCAACAGGCAAGCATTTTTTTTGAAAATTATTTAAAAAAGCCTGTTGACCGATTGGAATTCATTTCGTAGCGTTTGTTTCATAAGTCGGCCAGTCCGACGGGGAGAGAAAAGAAATATAGTGAGGACCTTCTTGCAAGGTCCTCATTTTATTTGGAATACACAAAATTTAGTCCACCCAAAAACAACCCGCGAATTTATGCCATTGGCGCGCCTAGGGCTTCCTATTG
>JALRHZ010000154.1 GCA_023259435.1 Paracoccaceae bacterium
CACCGATTGAGCCGACCTTTTTCTCGCCATCTGTTGGATTGCAGGACACAAGACAGGTGGCCTCGGTTAGGCCATAGCCCTCCACGATTGTGACGCCTGTGGCCTGCTCAAACCGTCGGAACAATTCCAATGGCAAAGGGGCAGAGCCGGAGAAGGATGTTTTCACGGTTGAAATATCCGCATCCACAGGACGCTGCATCAGGGCCGAAATTGCGGTGGGGACCGTGATGACAAAGGTAATTTTCCACCGCTCGATCAGTTTCCAGAAATTATCGAACACCCCATCGCCGCGATAGCCGGCAGGTGTTGGGAAGACCACATGGGCGCCCGAGCTTACCATTGCCATAAGAATAACATGGACCGCAAAGACGTGGAATAACGGCAAAGGACAGATAACGTTATCTTCTTCGGAAAACAGGAGCGTATGCCCCAACCAGCCGTTATAGATCATGCCAGAATATTTGTGTTGTGCCACTTTTGGCATGCCTGTCGTTCCACCCGTATGGAACAACGCGGCGACGCGGTCCTCTGGTGGATCCTCAAACGTCAGGCTTGTGGGATATTTTGCAAGCTCGGTTCCAAAGTCCAAGACCGGTTTCGCGTGCGGCAATGGATTTTTGGGACGCAATAGCGGGACCAACCATGATTTCGGTGGTGTAAGGTACCTGTTTAAATCAATCTCAAGAACCGTTTCGACGTTAGGCGCCAAGGCCACAGCTTGGGCTGTTTTTTGCGCCACGTCGGTTTTTGGAAACGATTTCAGGGTCACGACAACTTTGGCACCAGTCTCTCGCAAGATAGCGCCGACCTGGTCTGCATCCAAAAGCGGGTTTATCGGGCTGACTTTGCCTGCGATCATCCCCCCCATCAATGTGATGACAGTCTCGTTACAGTTTGGCAGAATGTAGGCAACGACATCGTCTTTGCCGATCCCCATAGCGCGGAACATATTCGCGGCTTGGGTGGCTTTGGCGTGAACCGTGGACCATGTCAGCGTCTCGGCTTTGTCAGTCGGACCAGAGAGCAGTTGAAACGTCACGGCGTTCAACGCGCCATGTCGATCTTTGGCCCGAGTGAGCAATTCGTAAAACGTCACTGGCACGTCACGCTCGGCCCATGGCATTTCTTGTTCTATGCGAAAACTGTCATCAATGGATGCAAAGCCCATGACGTTCCTCTCCCTATTTGGTTTTTTGCACCAAGATGGCGGGAAAATTCACAGGTTTCAAGCATTACCGAACATTTACGCGTAATTGCCCAAGCGTCACGCAGCGTCGGCCTCACCAGACGAGAATTGCAGACGCGCCAAACGGGCATAGAGACCACCTTGCGCCACCAGTTCATCATGAGTACCGACCGCGACAATAGCGCCTTGATCCATGACCACAATGCGGTCGGCCTTTTTCACCGTAGCAAGACGGTGCGCAATGATAAGCGTTGTGCGATCTTGAGACAGGGCATCAACGGCCTGTTGGACGGCCCGTTCACTTTCGGCATCAAGCGCGCTTGTGGCTTCGTCTAACAAAAGCACTGGCGCGTTGCGTAGGATCGCACGCGCAATCGCAATGCGTTGCTTTTGACCACCCGACAGCATTACACCCCGCTCGCCCACATAGGTGTCGAACCCTTGGGGCAAGGCCGAAATAAAATCAAAGGCCGCCGCGGCGCGGGCTGCATCTTCGACTTCGGCGTCTGTGGCATCTGGCCGACCAAAGCGGATATTTTCACGCGCAGAAGCCGCAAAGATAACGGGATCTTGTGGCACCAAGGCCATAGCCTGACGAAACTCGGATCGTTTCATGTGGGATAGGTCGATATGATCCAATGTAATTTTTCCGGCTTCGGGGTCATAAAACCGCAAGAGCAATTGAAACAAAGTCGACTTGCCTGCACCAGAGGGGCCCACAAAGGCGACTGTTTCACCTGGATTAATTTCAAAACTTACTTTATCCAGTGCGGTCGCAGTTGGCCGCGCGGGATAGCGGAACCTGACGCTGTCAAAGGCAATATGCCCTTTTGCGATGTTTGGGGCCACGGGCGATATTGGATCGTTGACGGTGTCATCAATGTTCAACAGTTCGACCAAACGTTCGGTTGCGCCTGCCGCGCGCTGTAATTCTCCCCAGATTTCAGAAAGGGCCGCAACAGAGCCGGCGACCATGACCGCATAGATCACAAACTGCACAAGAACACCGGCGCTTAGGACGCCACTGCGGACATCGCGTGTCCCGATCCATAAGACACCAACCACACCCGCGAATACCAAAAAGATGACAATCGCCGTCATCAAAGCGCGCGTTGTGATCCGTGTCTTTGCAGAGACAAATGATTTCTCCGAGACCTCGTCAAAGGCGGCCTTTGTTTGCGGCTCATGCGCGTAGGCCTGAACAGTTTGCACAGCGCCCAAAACTTCGGATGCCTGACCGGAACTTGCCGCGATCCAATCTTGGTTTTCGCGGCTAAGCACGCGAAGTCGTCGGCCAAGGACCAAGATGGGAATAATGACGGCTGGCACGATCAAGAGAACCAAACCAGTCATTTTGGGCGAGGTGAACATCATAAGGACAAGACCGCCCGCAAGGATAAGCACATTCCGAAGTGCCACGGAAATCGAGGATCCGATAACCGAGAGGACCAAGGTTGTGTCGGTCGTGATCCGGCTAAGAACCTCACCGGTCATGATGTTTTCATAAAAAGATGGGCTCATGCCAATGACGCGCGCAAACACGGCTTTGCGGATATCCGTGACAACACGTTCACCCAACCGCGTCACAAGTGCATATCTAAGAGCTGTACCAAGCGCTAATAATAGAGCAATCCCAAGGGCTGCGGCGAAATAGCGGTCCAATAAACCGGCATCCTCTCCTCCAAAGCTGTCAATGACACGTCTGACTGCAAGCGGCATGATCAAGGATACACTTGCTGTCAAAACAAGCGCCACGCCAGCCAAGACCAAAAGCCCACGATATGGCAGCAAAAAAGGCAGCAAGCCGCGCAAAGATGACATTTTTTTCGATTTGGCGCGTTCTTCAGTCTCAGTCACGGCGATCCCCCTTGTTTGGAGGTGGTATAAGGACATTGCCCCCACAAAGGTCAAGTCATTAGACGCAAAAATTCACTTTGATTCGATTTTTAACTTTTGCATTCAGGTATAATGGCCTAGTAAAAAGCTAATGTATGCGTCACATATTTGTGAAATTTTTGTAGCGAAAATCACAAAATGATATCCCAATTTTACAAAATTTTTCGTCTGGAATTCTAAACATAACGAACGTCAGTATTTTACCTACTATTGACCATATTTTTCTCCCTTTACCCTTATTATACCAAAAGATGTCCCCCCCTTCTTTTTATTGAAAAAATTGATAATGTTTCTTTTATTCATATTTTTCAATGATTTACATTATTATCAAAAAAAACAATAAAAAGAATTTCTGGTATTTTTTACATATCCCTTCGGACAGATCTCTACCAACGCCCATAAATCCACTTCTTTATCTCCGTGGCGAGGCCTCATCCCTCTACTTATCCTTGTTTCAACGGCGCCGCTCTGGGCACCGGAAACCGAAAGAAGCAAGGTCATTATGGCACAGGTCTACCAACATACGTTTTCAACGGCATCTCGTTCAGGCAACTATGTCTCTGAGGATATGTTTGGCACAAACATGTTGCATTCGGTCAATGTTGATGAGACCGGGAATGTCCTTGAAGAGTCCGCTCAAGCCTTGCAAGAGTTGGGTATTACTCGGTTGCGTTACCCAGGTGGAATGCAAGAAGCGTTAGGTGACATCTTAGAAGGCACAACCGAAACTGAGCTTTCACCGCGTCTTGAGAATTTCTTAAACTGGGTCGCTGAACAAAATGCCAACGGCTCTGAGTTCACGGTTACCCTTGGTTTACCAACGAAACGCTTTTTGGACGCGGAGCAAATCTCAAATTTCGCGCGCATCATCGGTGAGAGATATTCAGATTTTGTCGTCGCGATTGAGGTTGGAAACGAATATTCAATCGGCGCAGATACCATAAACGAGCAAACCTATGGCGCGCGTGCCAATCTGGCGATAAATGCCCTAAATGACGGCTTTCGTGATGCCGGCCTCATGGGAGATCAGCAACCGGATATTTTGATGCAAATGGCGGAAATCTTTGGCCGTGGCAGCACCTATAACGGAACTGGCGAACACGCTTTGGCGAATATGGCAATCTTGGATCGCTTAAATGCCTCTGCCCTTCGCGAAGTGGATGGCGTGATTAACCACTATTATTATATCCGTGATCACAACGGTGACGATAGCTTTGATGCAGCAAGACATATCGAGAACCAGCAAACACGCTTTTTGTCGCAGAAGTTAGACGCTTGGAATTTGGCTTGGAACGAAGTTACCGATTTGCCTGAATTGGATTTACACGTCTCAGAGTGGAATGTGCAACGCCTCAACTATGACCAGCTTGGGCTAAAAGCTGCGGGCGCTGTTTTGTATCAATTCGCAACAATGATTGAATTGGGAACAGTTGCGGCTGAATTCTGGCCGTTGCTGCATCGCTCCAACAATTCGATTACCAATCAACAAGATGGGCTGTCCCTAACCCCGTCAGCGATGTTGATTGCGTCGATGATAGACGAGCTTGGGACAGATGACGCGGCTATGGAATTGCTGCACATCGAAACCGGCACCTTTCGGCAAAACTATGAAACGGTTGGGTTCCGTTCTAGCGAAAAAACCGTTTTGT
>JALRHZ010000155.1 GCA_023259435.1 Paracoccaceae bacterium
CCACTTGGATGCCCTCAAATGAGGACAGCTTGTCCAAGGTTCCGCCCGTATGCCCCAAGCCCCGACCGGACACCATTGGAACAAACACACCACAACTAGCCAACATGGGTGCCAATATCAGAGAGACACAATCACCAACGCCACCTGTCGAGTGTTTATCAAGGACAGGGCCGTCCACATCCCACGTTAAAACCACACCGGTATCGCGCATTGCACGCGTGAGGTCGGCACGTTGTTGGACACCAAGACCGTTTACAACCGTGGCCATCGCGAATGCGCCAACTTGCGCATCACTTAGGGAATGGTCTGCTATTCCTTGCGCAAGCTCAACAATCTCTTGGGAAGAAAGAGGGTCTTTATCACGGAGTTTGGCAAGGATGCGGACGTAGGACATGATCACACATTGGACATGTGATGATTGGTAAATGCTCCGGGCAATAAATCATGAACACTCATGGCGATTTCCTCACCCGTTAATGTCCCCATGGTGACCTTGACATCGGATGTAGAAAATTCCGCAAGCTTTTGCCGGCACCCGCCGCATGGGGTCACAGGTGTAGGGCTATCCGCAACGACATACACTTCTGAAATCTCTGTGTCCCCGCTGGCGACCATTGCGGCAATCGCACCGGCCTCGGCACAGGTCCCTTCGGGATAGGCCACGTTCTCGACGTTGACACCGACATAGGTCTTGCCCGTTTTCGTCAGGATCGCCGCACCAACTTTGAAACCGGAATAAGGCACATGCGCATTTTCACGAACAGCAACCGCCAACGCTCTTAAGGACATAGATCCACCCTTTGGTTAATTCACCTTAGAACCAGAGTGGTTCAGCACAACTCAAAAGGCAAGTCCTTGGACAGGTTAGTCAGATTTCTTTTTGCGTTTCCCACCGTGGGTCAATGCGTGTTCTAGCCGATCGGCAAATTCTATTCGGTCCTCTGGGGACATCTCAACAATTTTCTCAAGCAGAATAGATTGCGCTTTTTGCTGGCGCTCAAAGGTTAGATCCAAATGCGACGACATGATTTGCGCCAAGGCGTCACGGTCTAATGGCTCGGCCCGTAATAGCGTAAGAGCCTGTTGGAATCCGTTTTGCACCTGAGGCGTAGAGGGATGCATTTCTTGGAAATGACGTCGCATGACTTGGCCCAACTCACGACGATCCTCACGTGATAATGCCCTTATATACAGCGATCCGGTCGATGTCGCCGACGCCGCGCGGGCTTGCGGTGCGCCTTTCGCCTCGCCTGAAAACCGCCATGCGGCCGCGCCTACTGCACCAATCACCGCAATGTTCAGAGCCAAAGAAACACCAAAAATGACCTTGAACACGGGCGAGACCCCTTTTCTGGAGGTAGGTTGTGTCATGTGTTTTCCTCAAAATAGCTGAGATCCAAGGCAGAATAAGGATCAACAAAATCTACAGTCACAGCGACCTCTGGTGATGAAAAGGATAGGATATTTTCACCGTAGGATGAAAACCCACCCAACCATATTCCAAATACAGCCGCGCAAGAAAAACCAACAAGCGCTGGCAAACCGCCCATGGGCTCAAAGACTTGGCGTATGCGCGCAAACAGGCTGGCTTTTGCACCTATGTCAATTTGAGAAGGGATCTGAACGCGATCAGCGTCATGAATAATAGATTGCATCAACGCGCGCGATGGCTCTGGTGTGGCCTCACGAGCGGATTTAAACAAATCGTCTAAATCCATATCAAACGCATCGTCATTTTGGGTCATCTTGATATCCTAACGCGTGTTGTTGTGCTTGCAAAGCCACCTTTAGTCCGCGTTTTCCGCGTGACAAAAGGCTTTCGACTGCTTCAACCGACAGCCCCATGATCTCGGCAATCTCAGGGTTCGACAATTCTTCGAGATGCCTAAGAGACATGGCTTGGGCCTGTCTTTCGGGCAACGTCCCCAAGGCCTGATATAGGGCCTTTTGGCGCGAAATCTCTAGCAAATGTGCCTCGGCAGATTGGCCATCATCCGCGACCTCAGGGGCATCATCCAAAGCGCTATTCTTAACTTTGCGCAACCTATCGGTACAAAGGTTCATCACAATTCGGTATACCCATGTGGTAACCTTTGCCCGATCTGCATCCCAGTCGGGAGCGATTTTCCATAGCCTTAAAAATGCTTCTTGTGCTACATCTTCGGCCTCGGCCCTGTCGTTCAAAATTCGATAAGCTTGTCCAAACACCCGCGGCAACAACCTTTCGGTCAAGACCTGAGCCGCGCCAGCTGCCCCTTGGGCATAGGCCTGCAGCAACTCGGCATCAGATAGAGAGGAATATTGATCAAAAGGCATCTGTGCCACGGGTATCCTTAGTCAGGGGTCAGCAAAGATTAGTCTTTGTCTTTTCCATGTTCTTTATTCTTCCCCTTACGCTTTTGCATCTTGTTTTCCATTTTAGCGTATTCTTCGGCGCTTATTTGACCATCGTCATTGTCATCAAACCGCTCGATCATACGCTCGGCTGACTTTCCTTTGCGCATGGATTGCATTTCTTCAAAACTGATTTGACCATCTTCGTTTTTATCAAGTTTGCGCATCATCTTTTTCAAACGCTTTTCGTGGCGTTTTTTCATGTCTTGGGATGACATTGCTGACATCTCTTCAGCGGACAGCAAGCCATCGCTATTCGTATCCGCAGTGTCAAAGCGCGTCCGTGCGAGGGCTGTGAATTCGTCCTGTGTTACTTGACCATCTGCATTCGCATCTAAGGTTTCAAAAGATGGCATGTTTCTGTGCCCCCCTTTGTGACCATCTGCATATGCAGAGGACGAAAATCCAATTACCGTGAGTGTTGCAGCAAGCGTTGCCAAAACCATATTCTTTTTCATTACCAACTCCTAGTTAACGCACCACATCCTGTGGCGTTGATGGACAGTAATACGGCCCACCCGAAAAGTTCCGTCGCTGCTAAGTAAAGTTTTTTGCGACATCCCGCCGCACGGACAATTTAGCCCATATCAAAATCCTGTTTTTCGGATAAATTCACCACTTTGGTATTCAAGGCGCGCTATGACGGACATAACATCACAAGACCAAGATAGAGATCTATGGCCCGCGATCTTTAAAGGATGGCGGTGCAAATGCCCCAAGTGCGGGCAAGGCCCACTGTTAAAGGGGTATCTAACCCTGCGCACGTCTTGTGCCGTGTGCCAAGAAGACCTAAGCCCCGCCCGCGCCGATGATGGCCCTGCATATCTGACCATCTTGATTGTTGGCCACCTTATGGCGCCCTTGTTGCACATTGTGTTCGTGCGATATCGTCCTGAACCTTTGGTCTTGTTCTCAATTTTTGCGGTTGGCTGTCTTGCACTTTCGCTCTATCTTTTGCCAAGATTAAAGGGCATGATCGTCGGAATTCAATGGGCGCGCAAAATGCATGGGTTCGGTCGCAAAGGGCCGTGATGAAACAGCGCCCAAGGTAGAACGAGGGACAAGAATGACAGATAAATCAGCAATTCGAGACGCTGCAACTGTCATTTTGATCAGAGACAAGACATCAAATCCCCAAGTGTTGATGGGTCAACGTGGCTCAAAAGCTGCATTTATGCCAAATAAATTTGTGTTCCCTGGGGGGGCTGTTGACCTTGCTGATGCAGATATTCCTCTGGCCTCACCTATTAATCCAACCTGCACTCAAACGTTGGCCCTAGATCTGCGTGCTGAAAGCCAGCCACACCTTGAACATGCTCTATGCGTTGCTGCCATTCGTGAATTGTTTGAAGAGACAGGACAAATCCTAGGACACCGACAAGATTGGACGCCCCCAATACAGGATTGGGAAAGCTTTGCAGACACAGGTTACATGCCAGACGCTTCACCTTTGTCATTTGTGTTTCGGGCAATCACACCGCCCGGTCGCCCGCGCAGGTTTGATGCGCGGTTTTTCCTTGCAAATGCCGATTATCTTGTGACCGATCCAGATGACTTCTCAAATGCCTCGGACGAGTTATCTCACCTGCGTTGGATTCCGTTGGGCGAAGTACGCAAGTTCGACCTTCCGTTTATCACCGAGGTTGTTCTGGCAGAGGTCACAGCAAATTTGCAGAATGATGGACCCGTAACATCTGTGCCATTTTACAAAAATGACGATGAGGCGAATTTGTTTCTGCGCCTCAATGGTCATGCACCCATAGACTAGCCTGCTTTTCGGCCCTCATCTTGGTCATTTGCGATCCGTTGAGGCTCCATCAAAGGATGCGCAACTGGGTCTTTCATACGAAACAGAAATTCTGCAAAGATGCTTTTATAATCTGGGTACACATACCCCTCATTTCGGCCCAAGTAATGCTGTCGACGTGCTGCAAATTTTTGCGGAAGGTCATACCATGGAATGTTAGGATGCATGTGATGGACGACGTGTAAATTATTGTTCAAAAACAAAAATGCCAATAGACCACGATCTTCGATCACAACGGTCCGACCCCGCGCCTTGTCATAGGCGCGATGCTCTAGATAGGTCCGTATCTTTAGAATGGACATCGCCACATAAAGCGAGATCCCCCATAGCCACATCGGCACCACAGATTGAGACACAAAATACATCACAATAACAACAGCAGGGATGTGTAAGACCCAAGCGCCCAACACCCGCATATTCCCAGCTAGAATGGCGCGCGTATCTTGAGAGACAAAGCACATCTGCCCCAAAAGAGGCCCG
>JALRHZ010000156.1:0-4297 GCA_023259435.1 Paracoccaceae bacterium
GGTGATAAAGTGGTTTTGACAGGTTGGCGCGTTGGTGAAGTTCACTGGGGCGGTTATGCGCAAAAAGCACGGGTGAATGCAGATTGGCTTGTGCCACTGCCCAAAGGGTTGGATACCCGCCAGGCGATGGCTGTGGGCACGGCAGGCTTTACCGCGATGTTGGCGGTTATGGCGCTTGAAAACCAAGGCATGACAAAGGGCACAGGACCGGTTTTGGTCACAGGTGCAGCCGGTGGCGTTGGGTCTGTGGCAACGGCAATCTTGGCCAACCTTGGGTATGAGGTTGCAGGCGTCACTGGACGCCCTGAGACAGCTGATTACCTAACATCCCTAGGTGCAACACAAATTGTTGCCCGTGACGAATTGAACGAAACCACCAAACGCCCATTGGAAAAAGAGACTTGGGCCGGATGTGTGGATGCCGTAGGCGGTGATATGTTGGCGCGTGTCTTGGGACAGATGAACTATGGCGCATCTGTTGCGGCCGTTGGTCTGGCAGGGGGATCAAATCTTCCGGCGACTGTGATCCCGTTTTTGCTGCGCGGCGTGAACCTGTTGGGGATCGACAGCGTGATGCAACCTTATGACAACCGTCTCAAGGCTTGGGAGCGCATTGCAACCGACCTGCCTATGGATAAGCTAGAAGCCATGATCCAGCCGGCTACATTGTCGGATCTGCCTGCGCTTGGGAAAGATATCCTAAAAGGCCAAGTCAAAGGCCGCGTTGTAGTAGACGTCAACGCGTAAAATATTGTCTTTTTGATGATCCAGTTCTGCACGGGGTCCGTATAACCTAATAAATTGGGGAGAGGCTCGTGCAGGACAATACTGTCTGCATCTATTGGATGCGACGTGATTTTCGGTTGGTGGATAACGCGGCTTTGCACCATGCCGTATCACACCATTCCAACGTTATACCCGTGTTTATTCGCGATGAGTTGGTCGATAGCCTTGGGGCGGCGCCAAAGTTTAAGCTTGGGCTCGCGGTTGAGGCGTTTTCTGAAACCCTAAAAAATATGAATAGCACCTTGGTGGTCCGGTCTGGTGAAGCTTTGGACGTTTTACGTCGTCTTATCCATGACACCGGCGCCACCCATGTTGTTTGGAACCGACTATACGATCCGGAAACGGTCGCGCGGGACACAAAGATCAAAGCCGCGTTGAAAAGTGACGGTGTGTCTGTTGATAGCTTTGCTTCGCATCTACTGTTCGAACCATGGGTGCCCCAAACCAAAACGGGCGGCTTTTACAAAGTCTACACACCGTTTTGGAAAAACGTCCGAACCCTAGAGGTCACACCGCCATTGCCGCGCGTAGAGAATATTCCCACCGGCCCCCACGGGGTGCGATCTGAGAATCTCTCTGACTGGGACTTTGCAAAAGATATGCAAAGCGGTGCAGAAATCGTGCGACCCTATGTGCGTGTCGGTGAGACCGCCGCCCTTGATCGTTTATCCCAGTTTATTGAAGAGAAAATATTTCGATATAATGATTTACGGGACTTTCCTAATTTAGATGCAACCTCTGGCCTGTCTCAAAATTTGACGGTTGGTGAAATATCGCCGCGAACATGTTGGTTTGCGGCGCAGCGTGCATTTGAACAGGGACAAGATCAAGCCGAAATCTTTATGAAAGAGCTGGTTTGGCGTGAGTTTGCGTATCATTTGATGCACCATACGCCGCACATCACATCGCAAAACTGGAAACCGGATTGGGACAATTTCCCATGGAATACTGATGAAACGCACCCAAACGTTGTTGCCTGGACACAAGGCAGAACAGGTATTCAATTCGTTGATGCCGCGATGCGCGAACTATATGTCACGGGCACAATGCATAACCGCGCTCGCATGATTGTTGCGTCTTATTTGACCAAACATCTTTTGACCCACTGGCAAATCGGCCAAAAATGGTTTGAGGACACTCTGATCGACTGGGATCCGGCGTCAAACGCAATGGGATGGCAGTGGTCAGCGGGCTCTGGCCCCGATGCCACGCCGTATTTTAGGGTCTTTAATCCGGTCACACAATTGGATAAGTTCGACAAAAATCGGGAGTATGTCTCTCGATGGATCGCCGAGGGAAAAGCCAGTCCAACTGCCGACTCCCGCGCTTTTTTCAAAGCAATTCCAGAAAGTTGGAGACTTTCGGAAAAACAACTCTATCCTCACCCCAAGGTAACTGCCGAAGCAGGACGCAAAATCGCTCTATCGGCTTATGAAAATAAAGGTTTTTAATACATGACACTGGCACCTGCGCTTACAACGACAGAAAATCAAAAAGACTTACCGCGCTATTTTAACCAGGTTTTTGCAATGTTGCAGAGCATGAAACAAGGGTGTTTGGACTTTCGTTTGCCCGATGGCCGCCTGTTCCGAGTTCAAGGTAAAGAACCGGGATATGTTGCCGAAGTTGAAATCCATAACCCAGATGTGTTCGCGCGTCTGATCCGTGAGGGTGATTTGGGGTTTTCTGACGCCTATCTAGAAGGGTGGTGGAGCACACCTGATCTACAAGCCTTTATGGACCTTGTACATGTGGAAAATGATGAGATGTATGATGGTTTTCCCGGTCAGGGCCTTGTGCGTACCTTCGAGAAAATCCGATTTTGGTTACAATCGAATAGCAAGAAACAGGCACGCAAAAACATCAGCTATCATTACGATCTTGGCAATAATTTCTATAAATTATGGTTGGACGAGACGATGACCTATTCGTCTGCCTTGTTTGACGGATCACAACAAAGCCTAGAGGCCGCGCAGATTGCAAAGTATAAATCCATGGTGGATCAAATGGGCGTTCAACCGGGCGACCACGTCTTGGAGATTGGCTGTGGATGGGGTGGGTTTGCCGAGTACGCAGCAAAAGAACGCGGATTGCATGTCACCGGTTTGACCATCTCAAAAGAACAATTGGCCTATGCGCAGGATCGGATCAAGCGGGCCGGGCTTGAGGACAAGGTTACCCTAAAGCTTCAGGATTATCGCGACGAGACCAATCAGTATGACGGTATCGCGTCAATTGAAATGTTCGAAGCCGTGGGCGAAAAATACTGGCCGGTGTATTTTGAAACAGTGAAAAAATGCCTGCGTCCTGGGAAACAGGCGACCTTGCAGATTATCACCGTGGCGGACCATCGGTGGGACGTCTATAAGCGCGGTGTAGATTTCATTCAAAAATACATCTTTCCAGGCGGCATGCTTCCCAGTCCATCTGTCTTGCGTGAGGTCATTACCGAAAGCGGTCTGCGTGTGGAAAAGTCGATTGAATTCGGGGAAAGCTATTCGACAACACTGCGGCGGTGGTATGTTGATTTTAACGAAAAGTGGGACGAAATTTCTCAGATGGGTTTTGATGAACGCTTTCGCCGCATGTGGAACTTTTATCTTGCGTCTTGTGCCTCGACTTTCCATAGTGGCAACTGCGATGTTACGCAAATTACGATTGCAAGGCCAGGGTAATGCCATCAGAGTTAAGGGTAATGATGGGTCTCACAATGGCGGCACTTGCCGCCATTTTTTGTTTGAGAGCCTATTTTTTAGTTGAAGCGTATTGGGGAACCAACACGAATTTTGTATTTTTTGTACCGCTGTATTTATTAGTTGCAGCTTTGCTTGGGGCACGCTTGTTTAGTCGGCGCAGCGGAACATCTGTCATGACTGTGGTGGCAGACTCGATTACCGCGGTTGTTTTGTTGCTTTTATTCGCAGTCTTTTCTCAGTCTCTTAATCTTGTGGCTGCTGAAAGCCTGCGTTGGCGTAATGTGAATGCCGACATTTTTGTTGATAATTTCATTGGATATGTCGCGCAAATCTCTCTATTTCTGGCAGAGCCAATTTTTGTTGCACTTGTGGTTTTCGGAACCAGTTGCGTCGCAGGTGTCGGCATTTGGGCCTACCAACGCTGGAGTTAAATTTTGATCACAAATAGTTGCTTTGTATACGGAACATTACGTGATGTTGCGTTGCTAGAGTGTGTTCTTGGGCGCTCAATCGACCCGTCAAATAGGCATGAGGGATATCTAGATGGTCATTGCGTCTATTGGGTAAAAGACGCGCATTATCCTATAATTCGTCCGAAAGCGGGACATCAGGCCTTTGGTCTCATACTCTCTGATCTCTCGCAAAGGGATCTTGACCGATTGGATTACTATGAAGCCGGTTTTGGCTATGTGACACGCGATGTTACTGTACAATCTGACCTGACAGATCGGCAAACTGCCTTGGTCTATTTCAACTTGGACACCGAAACCCAGATTGGGAGTGAATGGTCTTTGAAGGACTGGCAAGACCTGTAT
>JALRHZ010000156.1:4307-4631 GCA_023259435.1 Paracoccaceae bacterium
GGACAAGTCTCGTTATACGCAGCCCAAGAATTCATGCGGGGCTTTGGAAAGATTGACAGCGCAACACAAGCGCGGCGTTTTCCACAAATCCGCGCACGCGCTTTGGCAAAGCTGAATGCCCGACTAGAAACTGTACATCGGAAAGAGGTCGGGCCATTGGATCCTGCCTTTGAAATTCAGTCACTTACCGAAAACAGTTTTGGGTTTTTTTCATTTCAAACCGCACAGATCACGCATAAACGTTTTGATGGATCATCCACGCAACCTTTGACCCGTGAATGTTTTGTATCTGGGGATGCTGCGATCGTTTTGCCCTATGATCCG
>JALRHZ010000157.1 GCA_023259435.1 Paracoccaceae bacterium
ACCCCACCAAAGACAATGTCCCCCCCCATTCCAGCGGTTAGGTTCAAAACGACATCAACCTCTGCGTCACGAATGCGATCCGTGACCTCACGATATAGTTTCAAATCGCGGCTCGGCGCACCAGTTTCAGGATCGCGCACATGGCAATGCACAACAGCAGCACCCGCTTTGGCGGCCGCAATTGCGCTATCGGCGATTTGTTTGGGGCTACGCGGCACGTGGGGACTTTTATCTTGCGTACCGCCCGATCCGGTCACGGCGCAGGTAATGAAAACATCTCGGTTCATGGTCAAAGGCATGTCTGTTTCCTCAGGTTATTCAAAGATGAGTGTGATAGATAGACACACAGTTTATTTTGCAATAATAGACAAATATTATGCAAAATTGGTCAAACACATCAGACAAACAAACTCGGATTGCATTTCTCTTGTTCGAACGTTTTTCGAACCTTTGCCTTGCGAACTGCGTCGAACCTCTGCGAGCAGCAAATGATTTCGCCGAAAGTCGCGCATTTGAATGGAAATTCTATACGATTGAAGGCACCCCTGTTCACAGCTCTTCAAATTTGCCAGTCATCCCGCATAAGGCCATCCATGATCTAGAACCCTGTGATTACCTTTTCATATTAGCCAGCTATGATTTCAAACTTCACGATACGGCCCTTGTCCGAAAAACGCTTTGGCGGGTGGCACAAAGCTGTAAAATTCTGGTTGGTTTAGATACAGCCCCTTGGTTGATGGCGGCATCTGGTTTACTTGATGGACGTCGCGCCACTGTGCATTGGGACATCTTAAATGAATTCTCGGAAAACTTCTTGTCCCTCGAAGCCGTAAAAGACAGAACAGTTTGGGACGGAAATCGTATCACCTGTGCCGGCGCAATGTCTGCCTTTGATCTGACGCGTGACATTATCCGAAAACACCTCGGCAACGCGATGGCCTTAGACGTGGATGCCCTGTTTTTGCGCGACACGCCCGAGGCCCCAACGCCACGGCGATATGCGCCCCATAAATCCACTCCGGTCCAAAAAGCACTTGCTTTAATGCAAAACCATATCGAAACACCGCTAAGCTTGCGTGAGATTTCGCAACGCATCGCGTGCCCTCAGAAGACACTAGCACGAAAATTTCAAACGACGATGGGCGCAACCCCGGGCCAAGTCTATCGACACCTGCGCCTAACCCAAGCCCGTCACTTTCTCGAAACAACAAGTCTTAACATAAATGAAGTCGCCTTTCGATGCGGATACGAAAGCCCCGCGGCTCTGACCCGCGCCTACAAAGCGCGCTTTGGCAAAGTGCCAAGGGATGTCAAACACCGCGCTACCCGCGAAACCCCGTAGCCACAACAAATTTCTCAGAACTATCCGCGCGGCTGCTTGGCGGTTTAATGTTCACAACTTTCTTGAACTTTTTCTTCAAAAGCTGCTGCAACTCACCTTCGGCCCCTCCGGCCAAAACTTTTGCCACAAATGTACCTTCAGGTTCCAATACATCAAAGGCAAAATAGGCCGCTGCTTCGCACAGCGCAATTATGCGCAAATGGTCGGTCTGTTTGTGCCCAGAGCTCGAGGCCGCCATGTCCGACATCACAACATGCGCCGTCCCGCCAAGCCACTCTTTCACCAACAGATCCGCATCATCCGCCATGAAATCAAGTTGATGCATCTCTGCCCCTGCAAGAGGCTCAACTTCTTGCAGATCAACACCCAAAACCGAGCCAACAGCCTTATTTTTCTTCTCGCCCAAGGCATTCACACGTTTCACGGCAACTTGGCACCATCCTCCTGGCGCACAGCCCAAATCAACCACCCGTGCCCCCGGCACAAGAAACCGGAATTTATCATCCAACTCCAAAATCTTAAAGGCCGCTCTGCCCCGAAACCCCTCGGCCTTTGCCCGCTTTACATAAGGATCATTTAACTGGCGTTGCAACCATCGCACTTGGCTAGTTGTCCGACCACGCGCAGATTTCACACGTTCCTTCAAATCGCGTTGACCACGGCCTGACGTGTTCTTTTTTCCACCCTCGCTCACAACAAATATCCTTTATGTGCTTCTTTGATAGTCAAATACTCATCGCATCGCGATGCGCGCAAGCGCATTTAGACAGGAACATCTTCCAAAACGCCGTCTTTGCTCATCTGAGCATAGAGCAACCCTTCACGCAGCCCACGATCCGCCACCGACAACCGATCAGTTGGCCACGAACGTAACAGGGCCTGTAAAATGGCCGAGCCTGACATAATCAGCGCTTGCCGATCTTGACCAATCCGCGGATCATTGCGCCGCCCCGTCGGTCCCAAGGACAAATACCCAGAAATAACACGATCAATTTGATCCGATGTCATTCTCAGTCCATCTACCTTGGTGCGATCATATCGCTTTAGCCCCAGATGACTTGCCGCAACAGTCGTCACAGTTCCAGATGTCCCAATAATCTGGAAACCTTCTCGCAACTGCTCAGACTTATAAGGCGCAAAATTTGCCAGCTTTTCTTCAAAAAAGCAGCTCATAAGTGCATAACGCGCCCCGTCATCTTCCACATCATTAAACTGATCGCGCAAGGTGGCAACACCAAGAGGGACCGAAATCCAATCAACAACTTTTGCTGCCGGAAATGGGCTGTCAATACTATGAAATCCGGCATGCAACCTCATGATTGCACGCGGGCGCTCTCTTGGCGGGACCGCTGTTAAATCGATCCAAACAAGTTCTGTTGATCCACCACCGATATCAACCACCAACAGCTGCTCTGTTTTCGCACTGACCAATGGGGCACAGGATATCACCGCCAACCGCGCTTCTTCTTCGGGTGCGATGATATCAAGACGCAGTCCCGTCTCACGCCGCACCTGACGGATAAAATCACCTGCGTTTTTTGCACGCCGACACGCTTCGGTCGCAACCAGACGCATACGCTTTACTTTGTGCTTGCGCAATTTTTGCTGACACACACGCAACGCTTGGATTGTACGCTGCATCGAGCCACGGCTTAGTCGACCAGTCTTTTCCAAACCTGCCCCGAGTTGAACAGATTTCGAAAAACTGTCTACGACATGAAATTGACTGCCCTTAGGTTGGGCAATCAACATCCGACAACTGTTTGTACCTAAATCCAACGCGGCATATAGCTCGGTTGGATTAGGCGGTTTTGGCGCGGGGCTCTCAACCGGCTTTGGGAATGCGCCCGCACCTTTGGGACGCCTGGGCGCCATGGTTGCGCCCTCCTATCTTGAACTTAGTCATAGGATAAGCGTGAACACCTCCCCTGTGCAAGAGCAGAAATAAGGATTAGAAAACAGACAAACTGGGATTGCGCGAGAATTGGTCGCGGATAAGGCTTAGCTTGTCGAAATTCGACCCAAGCTTTAGATCAAAGACGCTTAGGAAACAAAGAACAAAAAGGGGAATCAAAAATGCCAGACGTTACAATTGTATATTGGCGTGACATTCCGGCCCAAGTCATTGTTGGCAAAGGCCGCAGAGGCGCGAAAAAACAATTACCTGAACGGTTCGAACAGGCCATTGATCGCGCCGCGATGAAGGGTGGTTTGGACGGAACAGATGACTACCTCGCGGAATGGCGTAAAGGCGACCCTTATCAGGTAGAAGGTGATCCAAACGAGATCGCCGAGGCCGAAGCCGCGCGTTTGGACGCCGAATATGACAAAGACCGCATCAAAACCTTGATTGCAAACGATGGAAGAGCCTAAGGGCTGATTGGGAAAAGGGGGCCACTATGGCTTTGTTTAATTTAAAGAAATCCGAGGCCGCTCCGGCTGAAGTCAACCCTCAGGTTGAAGCCTTGTTGAACGGGTATTCAATCGAAGTGATGCCCCGCACCGCGGAGAAAGTCGAAAACTTTGGCGACATCCTTCCCAAAGGAACCCGCGTCTATATTGCCCATATCGAAGGCACCCCGATCGAAGACATGGTGGCAACAGCAAAGCGCATCGCGTCAGAGGGCTTTGATGTCATGCCGCACTTCCCTGCTCGCATCATCAAAGATGAGGCAACCTTGCAAGATTGGATCAATCGCTATCAGGGCGAGGCCAATGTAAAACAAGCCCTTCTTTTGGCGGGCGGCGTGACCAACCCGCACGGCGATTTCCACTCTTCANTGCAGCTGATGGAAACGGGATTGTTTGACAAAGCAGGGTTTGAGCGTTTGCACGTCGCAGGTCACCCCGAAGGCAACAAAGACATCGATCCCGATGGCAGCACCCGCAATGTGGATGCCGCGTTGCAATGGAAGCAAAAGTTTTCCGAAACGAGCGACGCAAAAATGGCGCTGGCCACGCAATTTGCCTTTGATGCAGCGCCGATTATCGAATGGGCCAACGGCTTGAAGGCGGCAGGCGTGGATCTGCCCATTCACATCGGCATTGCCGGGCCTGCAAAGCTGCAAACGCTGATCAAATTTGCCATCGCTTGCGGTGTTGGCCCCTCGCTGAAGGTGCTGCAAAAGCGCGCGATGGATGTCTCGAAGCTGCTTTTGCCCTACGAGCCCACCGATGTTGTCGCCGCTTTGGCCGCGCACAAGGCCGCCAACCCCGATTTCAACATCGAGCATGTGCATTTCTTCCCGCTGGGCGGCATCAAAACCAACGCCCAATG
>JALRHZ010000158.1 GCA_023259435.1 Paracoccaceae bacterium
GCGCTCGACTTGCATGTGTTAGGCCTGCCGCCAGCGTTCGTTCTGAGCCAGGATCAAACTCTCAAGTTGAAAGCATGTTACCATGCTTACCTTGACGTTCGAACCTCTGCACATCACTTCCGGTCTGTTCAGGACCGGAAAAACTGTTTGTTGTGCTTCAGTAACCAAAGTTACAGAAAGCCGACAAACAGTGAAGCTGACACTACATCATCGGGTAAAACCCTAGTAGCGCGATATGCAGATGTTGATCCATCGATCTGAACCAAACTGCCCACATATCTCTTCTGTGTTCCTACAATGTCAAATAACGTACCAGAGACAAAAACCAAACCGCTGCGCTACTTAACCTTAGCGCTCGCCGCTCAATCATTCCTCTGATTATCCAGCCTCAAACCCACTTCAACTTCGCGTCTCCGCCTATCTCCGTGGCCCCTCGGCCGCCCCGTCGTGCGCCTCAGCGCCGCCGGTGAGAGGGCTTTTACGCATACCAATCAAAACCCGCAACCCCTATTTTTAGAAAAATCGCTTTTTCTTTCAAAAAATTTCAAATTTCCTCATAAACCATTGAAGTTAAATGATTTATTTAAATATACTTTTCGCGATCCCTCACAAAGATCCTTCATATATGCCCTCTGCTCATCTCTGTGTTAGCGTCCAAACTGTAAATCACAACTTTAGGTCGACAGAATCCACGCCTGAACAGAGGTTAGCGCATGAATTAACATCCGTTTTGTTTGGGTCGTTCTCTGATTCAACCAATATTTAGGAAAAGAAAATGCAATTTAAGGCGCTGACCCCAAAGTATCACGTGTCTAAGCCCCTAAACGCCGATGCGATTCCCCTTTTGGCCGAAAAAGGATTCGCAAAAATCATTTGCAATTTGCCAGACGGTGAAATTGACGGCCAACCATACAATGCAACACTATCAGATGTGGCCGACACATTTGGAATCGATTTTGTTTATATTCCGGTCACAGCCACAGCAATGACGCCCCAAGTGGTGTTACGCCATACCAAGGCGGTGATCGAAACCGAAGGGGCTGTTTTAGCCTATTGTGCAACGGGGCGGCGCTGCGCCATGTTATGGGCGCTAGAATTCAGTGATAAATATCCTAAAGATCGCATTTTGAGCAAAGCGCAAGCGATTGGGTTTGATTTTTCAAGCATGCGTCAGAAATTGGATACATTCCAACCGCTCCCATCTGGTGTGCGGTACTAAGCCCCCTATTCAAAACACGTGCACGTCGCTAGGGTTTCCTATGAAAGGAGCCTCCACATGCACATATTCCTAGTCAGCCTTGCAGCGACCTGTGTGATTTCCACGGCAGCCCATGCAAACGGCCCTATTACATATGAGGTCACAGACCAATCTTATGATGATGTCCAGTTTGGCCTTGAGAATGCGATCATCGATGCAGGCCTCGTCATCTCGAACCACAATCATGTTGGAAGCATGCTTGATCGTACCGCGCAAGAGGTAGGTGATGATACACAAATATATATATACGCGGATGTCTATGGTTTTTGTTCAGCAGAACTCTCACGTGCGGCGATGGCCGAGGATGCGCTAAACATCCGCTTTTGCCCATATAACATCTTTATGTATCAACAGACCGAAGACAGCCCCGTTGTGATTGGCTTTGACGATATGCCCGAGGGCGCGATGCATGAAGTCGAAAAGCTCTTGGATGCCATTACTCGGAATGCGGTTGGCCTAGACTAACCTTTTACCAAAAGACCAATGGTGTCGATTCTGTTGGTCCAGATATACCCGTTAAAATACTTTGGCACGCGGGACAGGTCATGCGCGTTATCAATACCACTTGTAAATCCCGTTCCATCGTATTCGCCGAATTGGGGCACTTATTCCACAGACAAACCATTGGCCAGCATCAAGCAATTTACTTCTCCAATATACGTTCAGCTTAGATGATAGAAAAAGAAAAGAGGCAGCGGTATGGCTGCCTCTTTGTTGTTTAACAGGTCACGCAGGGTCAGTGTACAACAGCATCATCCGGCTTGGCCTTTGATGTCGTCCCTATCCGATCCCCGATGATCAGGCCCTCTGTGCCAGCACTTACGGCAATAGTAGCCCCATCGACGACGTCCCCGGCCAATAACATCTCGGCCAAGGGGTCTTGGACCGCACGCTGAATGACCCGTTTCAAAGGTCGTGCGCCGAAGACCGGATCATAGCCTTCATCGGCAAGCCACGTTTTGGCACCCTCATCCAACTCGAGGGAGATCTTGCGACCGGCCAGACGTTTCATCAAACGGCCAAGTTGAATATCGACGATGCCCCCCATATCTTGGCGTGCCAAGCGGTCAAAGATCACAGTCTCATCTAAACGGTTCAAGAACTCAGGACGGAAATGTGCCCTGACAGCATCCATAACATCGCGTTTCGCATCTGCGCTATCGGCTCCTTCGGGTAGTTGGCTAAGGGCCTGCGCCCCAAGGTTCGATGTTAGAATGATTAGCGTTTGTTTGAAATCAACGGTTCGACCTTGGCCATCGGTTAGGACACCATCGTCCAAAACCTGTAAAAGCACGTTAAAGACATCCGGATGCGCCTTTTCCACTTCGTCAAATAGCACCACCTGATAGGGGCGACGGCGGACAGCTTCGGTCAATACACCGCCTTCGTCATAGCCGACATATCCCGGAGGCGCGCCAATCAAACGCGATACCGCATGCTTTTCCATGAACTCAGACATATCGATGCGCACCATCGCATTGTCGTCATCAAACAGGAAATTCGCCACCGCTTTGGTCAGTTCCGTTTTTCCAACACCCGTTGGCCCCAAGAAGAGGAAGGATCCCAAAGGACGATTTTCATCATTCAACCCTGCGCGCGCACGGCGGACCGCATTAGACACCGCTGTCACCGCTTTCTTTTGTCCGATCACGCGGCGATGAAGTTCATCCTCCATGCGAAGTAACTTTTCGCGCTCGCCTTCCAACATTTTCGCCGTTGGAATGCCGGTCCAACGCTCAACCACTTGGGCGATCTGTTCGGGGCGCACAGCTTCTTCGACGACGCTTTCGGCCTCTTGGCTTTCTGCCTCGCTCAGCCTTTTTTCCAGATCCGGAATGCGTCCGTACTGTAATTCACCCGCTTTTGCAAAATCGCCAAGACGTTTTGCCGTCTCAAGTTCGGCGCGTACGACATCTAATTCTTCTTTAATCAGACGCGCCGCCGCCAATTTATCCCGGCTGGCTTGCCACTCTGCGGTCATAGACGCAGATTTCTGGGATAAATCTGCCAGATCCTTCTGAAGTTTGTCCAACCGATCCTGAGAGGCGTCGTCATCTTCTAGTTTAAGCGCCTCGACTTCGATTTGCTTTTGCAAGATCTCGCGGTCCAGGGCATCCAAGGCCTCAGGCTTGCTGTCGATTTCCATGCGCAAACGGCTTGCGGCCTCATCCACAAGGTCGATGGCTTTGTCAGGAAGGAAACGATCCGTGATATAACGATGCGACAAGGTCGCCGCCGAGACAAGCGCCCCATCTGAAATACGCACGCCGTGGTGCAATTCATATTTCTCTTTGATACCGCGCAGAATTGAGATCGTATCTTCGACTGTTGGCTCTGCAACCACGACAGGCTGAAAACGCCGCGCAAGGGCTGCGTCTTTTTCAACGTATTTGCGGTATTCATCCAAAGTGGTCGCACCGATACAGTGCAATTCCCCGCGCGCCAGCGCCGGTTTTATCAGATTGGCGGCATCCATCGCGCCATCCGACTTACCTGCGCCAACCAATGTATGCATCTCATCTATAAAGAGGATGATTTCACCCGCAGCCTCGGTAATTTCGGTCAAGATGGCCTTGAGGCGTTCTTCGAACTCACCACGATATTTCGCGCCAGCAATCAAAGCCCCCATATCCAACGCCATAAGACGTTTGTTGCGAAGCGATTCAGGAACGTCACCGTTTATGATGCGCAGGGCCATCCCCTCGGCGATGGCCGTTTTACCAACGCCCGGCTCACCTATAAGAACTGGATTGTTCTTTGTCCGACGGCTTAGAACCTGCATTGCACGGCGGATTTCATCATCGCGCCCAATGATTGGATCAATTTTCCCGTCTTCAGCCGCTGCAGTTAAATCGCGCGCATATTTTTCAAGGGCTTCATAACTATCTTCGGCTGTCGCGCTATCCGCGGTGCGGCCTTTGCGAATGTCATTGATCGCCGAATTCAGACCCTGCGGCGTGACCGACCCCGCGGCAAGCGCCTTTTGCGCGGCGCTTTTGCCCATGGACAGGGCCATCAAAAGACGTTCAACCGGTACAAACTGGTCCCCGGCCTTTTTTGCAATCGCCTCAGCTTCGGTCAGGATCTTGGCCAATGACGTGTCGACAAAGACCTGTGCATCCCCACTAACCGTGGGCAACTTGGCCACGGCCGCATCAGCCGCACCTTTTACCGCAGTAGCATCGCCGCCTGACTTGTTTATTAGATGAGTTGCAAAACCCTCCGGATCATCCATCAAAGCCTTAAGAACATGTTCAGGCATGATCCGTTGATGTGTTTCGCGAATAGCAATGGTTTGTGCCGCCTGAATAAAACCGCGGG
>JALRHZ010000159.1 GCA_023259435.1 Paracoccaceae bacterium
AACTCAAAGACGTGAAACCGGGGCAGGGCCTTTAAGGCCCGCTTGAGACACGAGGAACCGAGGAAATTATGGTTGGTTTAGAACACTATCTGACAGTTGCGGCGACGCTTTTTGTCATAGGGATATTCGGGCTCTTCCTGAACCGGAAGAACGTCATTGTTTTGCTGATGTCTATTGAACTTATGCTTTTGGCGGTGAATATCAACCTTGTTGCCTTCTCAAGTTTTTTGAATGACTTGGTTGGGCAGGTTTTTACACTATTCGTTCTAACAGTTGCCGCTGCTGAGGCTGCGATTGGTTTGGCGATTTTGGTTAGCTTCTTCCGGAACCGCGGGTCCATCGCGGTGGAAGACATCAACGTGATGAAGGGGTAAGACATATGGAAAAGATCATTCTTTTTGCCCCATTGGTTGGTGCAATCATTGCTGGATTTGGCTGGCGTCAAATCGGTGAGCGTAACGCACAAATCCTGACGACATCACTTTTGTTTTTGGCCGCCGCCCTAAGTTGGATCGTGTTCTTTACGCATGGCCCAGAAACACAGCACATCACAATCATGCGCTGGATCGAAAGTGGCGCTTTGTCGACCGAATGGTCCATTCGCTTGGATCGTCTGACGTCAATTATGCTGATCGTGGTTACAACTGTTTCGGCTTTGGTGCATTTGTATAGCTTTGGGTATATGGCGCACGATGAAAATTGGTCCGAGACCGAAAGCTATCGCGCACGGTTTTTTGCGTATCTGTCGTTCTTTACCTTTGCGATGTTAATGCTGGTCACCTCAGACAACCTCCTTCAGATGTTCTTTGGCTGGGAAGGTGTGGGCGTTGCCTCTTACCTTTTGATTGGGTTTTATTACAAGAAACCCTCTGCAAACGCTGCGGCGATCAAAGCCTTTGTTGTGAACCGTGTCGGTGACTTTGGCTTTGCTTTGGGTATTTTTGGCCTGTTCATGTTGACCGATAGTATTCGCTTTGACGATGTCTTTGCGGCAGCGCCATCCTTGGCGGAGACCACATTGCATTTCCTCTGGAGTGATTGGAACGCAGCAAACCTATTGGCGTTCTTGTTGTTCGTGGGGGCCATGGGTAAATCCGCTCAGCTGATCTTGCACACTTGGTTGCCTGACGCGATGGAAGGTCCGACACCTGTGTCTGCGTTGATCCACGCGGCGACCATGGTGACGGCGGGTGTCTTCCTTGTGTGCCGGATGTCGCCTTTGATGGAGTTCGCACCCGAGGCGATGGCATTCGTGACATTCCTTGGCGCGACAACGGCATTCTTTGCGGCGACTGTTGGTCTTGTACAGAATGACATCAAGCGCGTGATTGCCTATTCAACCTGTTCTCAGCTGGGCTATATGTTCGTTGCTGCCGGTGTTGGTGTTTATTCCGTTGCGATGTTCCACCTGTTCACACATGCGTTCTTTAAGGCGATGTTGTTCTTGGGGGCGGGTTCGGTGATCCACGCGATGCACCATGAACAAGATATGCGCAATTACGGCGCCTTGCGTAAGAAAATCCCTTATACCTTCTGGGCGATGATGATCGGAACGTTGGCGATTACTGGCGTTGGGATTCCGTTGACAGGCTGGATTGGCTTTGCCGGTTTCGCCTCAAAGGATGCGGTTATCGAAAGCGCCTATGTCGGAAGCGCAGGGGGCTATGCATTCTGGATGTTGGTCATCGCAGCCTTGTTCACGTCGTTCTATAGCTGGCGTTTGATTTTCTTGACCTTCTTTGGCGAAGCGCGTGGAAATAAGCATACGCATGACCATGCCCACGAAAGCCCCTCGGTGATGTTGATCCCATTGGGAGTTCTGGCACTCGGTGCTGTGTTTGCCGGTGCGATCTGGTACTCAAGCTTTTTCGGAAAAACCAACGAAGTCGTGAAATTCTTTGGCGGACATTATGAAGAGCCGTCAAAAGAGCTTGCGGCCGAAGTTGCCGAAAACTATCCAAAAGCGTCGAAACTCAAATATGTCATGGCGGATGCCCCTGGTGAGGCGGCGATTTATATCAAGCCTGAAAATACCGTGCTGCATGAGGCGCACTATGTCCCGACTTGGGTCAAGCTAAGCCCGTTTGTTGCCATGTTGATTGGTTTGATCACAGCCTTGTGGTTTTATATCTGGAACCCAAGCCTTCCGGCCAAAGTGGCCGAGGCGAACCGTCCTTTGTATCTGTTCCTTTTGAACAAATGGTACTTTGATGAAATCTACGATGCAATCTTTGTGCGTCCTGCACAGGCGCTTGGTCGGTTCTTGTGGAAACGTGGGGATGGATTCGTGATTGACGGGACATTGAACGGCATTGCCATGGGCATTATCCCGTTCTTTACTCGCCTCGCAGGTCGGTTCCAGTCTGGATACATCTTTACATATGCCTTTGCGATGGTGATCGGCATTATTGTTCTAATTACATGGATGAGCTTCACCGGAGGAGCGCACTGATATGGATAACGTACTTCTTTCCATTGTCACCTTTGCCCCTGCATTGGCGGCCTTGATCCTCTTGTTCGTCGCACGTGGCGAAGACGAAGCTGCGGCCCTCGTTGCAAAGCGGTTCTCACTGTTTGCGACCTCGGCGGTCTTTGTAATTTCTCTGTTCATTATTGCGCAGTTTGACCCAAGCAACACAGATTTCCAGATGGTCGAAGAGGCCGAATGGATCATGGGCCTCAACTATAAACTTGGCGTTGATGGGATCAGCGTTTTGTTTGTGATGTTAACCACCTTTATGATGCCTTTGGTAATCTGGGCCTCATGGGGTGTGACCACACGCGTCAAGGAATACATGATAGCGTTCCTTTTGTTGGAAACACTGATGCTGGGCGTGTTCATGGCGTTGGATTTGGTCCTATTCTACCTCTTCTTCGAGGCAGGCCTGATCCCGATGTTCTTGATCATCGGCATTTGGGGAGGCGCGAACCGCATTTATGCGTCGTTCAAGTTCTTTCTCTATACCTTCCTTGGGTCTGTTTTAATGTTGGTGGCAATGGTTGCGATGTACGTCGATGCGGGCACCGCCGACATTCCAACATTGATGACACATCAATTTGGGTCCGAAGATTTTAGCGTGCTAGGCATTCACATCGTCGGCGGCATGCAAACTGTGATGTTCCTTGCGTTCTTTGCCTCATTCGCGGTCAAGATGCCAATGTGGCCCGTCCACACATGGTTGCCGGATGCCCACGTTCAGGCGCCGACAGCTGGCTCTGTCGTTCTTGCGGCGATCTTGTTGAAAATGGGCGGCTATGGGTTTTTGCGCTTTAGCCTTCCGATGTTCCCTGTGGGCGCAGACGTTATGACGCCGCTTGTCCTATGGATGTCTGCGATTGCGATTGTTTACACATCTTTGGTGGCCTTGGTCCAAGAAGATATGAAAAAGCTGATTGCCTATTCATCGGTTGCACACATGGGCTATGTGACAATGGGGATCTTTGCGGCCAACCAACAAGGGATTGATGGTGCGATCTTCCAGATGATCAGCCACGGGTTCATTTCAGGTGCGTTGTTCCTGTGTGTCGGTGTGATTTATGACCGCATGCATACGCGCGAAATTGATGCCTATGGCGGGTTGGTCAACCGGATGCCGGCCTATGCGTTGATCTTTATGTTCTTTACGATGGCTAACGTTGGTCTTCCGGGGACTTCTGGATTTATCGGTGAATTCCTAACATTGATGGGTATCTTCCAAGTGAACACATGGGTGGCGGCGATTGCCACATCTGGTGTGATTTTCTCGGCCGCTTATGCGCTCTGGCTCTATCGCCGCGTTGTCATGGGCGATCTGATCAAAGAGGCGTTGAAATCCATCACCGATATGACAGGCAGAGAGCGCGCGATTTTCGTACCCTTGGTTGCCATGACCTTGATTTTGGGTGTTTACCCTGCGCCAGTGCTTGATGTGATCGGCCCATCAGTCGAAGCCTTGATTTCCAATTATAACCACGCGCTGGAGGTTGCCGGTCGTTTGACCGACGTGGCCCATGCGGCGGCGTCACATTAAGGAGTATGACGAATGATCCAAGCTGATTTGAATATCATCCTGCCTGAGATCCTCTTGTCGGTCTATGCGATGGGTGCATTGATTGCCGTGGTGTACACAGGAAAAGACAAAATGGCAGTGCCCCTAACTTGGGCCACAGCTGCGGTATTTGCTGTGCTGGCATTTTTGGTTGCAGGGGGCACCTCTGAGGCGCAATCTGCGTTCGGAGGTATGTTTATCAACGATAATTTTGCGCGGTTCGCAAAGGTTGTCATTCTGGTGTCGGCTGCTGCTGTTTTGATCATCAGCCAAGATTACATGTCGCGGCATAACCTTTTGAAATTTGAATACCCGATTTTGATCGCTCTTGCGACTGTGGGCATGATGATGATGGTGTCTGCAGGTGACCTTATGGCCCTCTACATGGGGTTGGAACTGCAATCCTTGGCCTTATATGTGGTTGCCTCGTTCCGGCGTGATAGCGCGAAATCTACTGAGGCAGGGATGAAGTACTTTGTTCTTGGTGCGCTCAGCTCTGGTTTGTTGTTATACGGC
>JALRHZ010000160.1 GCA_023259435.1 Paracoccaceae bacterium
AGAGCGCATTTGCTTTGCCCGATGATAGCAAAGCACCAACTGCGGCTATGCCATCATAGGCCAAACTTGCAAGTTGATGCGGTTGGTTGCCATAGGACGCGGTAAAGCGGGCTGCGAAGTTTGAGGTCCGAGAATAGTCCGGCATAGCGAACCAGCCGTTTTGAACACCAGACAACACAAGAGTTTGCGGAGGAATATCCCAACGCGCCAAACCTGCGTATTGAACAACGTTTGGATCGACACCCGCCTCAGGCAAAAGCTGCGCCAAAAGCGGCAAAGCACCGGATGAGGTTGAGGTAATCAGTAAAAGATCCGCATTGCCGCTTAGAACAGCATTGCGAATGTTTGGAACTGCGTTGACGACACCTTGTTGCGAGAATTCAAATCCCTGAACCGAGACAAGATCGATATTCGTACGTGCGATTGCGCGTTCAAATGCAATACGACCGGCGTCCCCTTCAACGGTCAATGGGTGCACGATAACCGCGCGCGACTTGCCTTGTTCTGCTGCGAATTTCACAAGACGTGCGGCCGTATTGTCAAAGGTTTTTCCAAGGATAAAGACGTTGCCGCCTGCAATAGTCGAGTTGTTTGAAAAGCTCAGGACATTCACACCCTCGTCTACGACGGCGACGCCAGCCGCATTGGCCGCTTCTGCAAACAACGGTCCGACGATGATTTTGGCACCCTCGTCGACCGCCTGTTGAGCCGCCTGCGCGGCGGTTTGTGCGTTGCCTGCTGTGTCATAGGTCCGCAAATCAACTTTGACTTGGCCCAAATCGGCCACGGCCATGCGCGCCGCATTTTCCATGTCACGCGCGATGGCCGCCTCGTTGCCAGATGACCGCGGCGTCAATAGGGCAACCTGAACAGGTTTCGACAAATCAACTGTTGGGCCCGTTGAGGATGACATGGTCGGCACACCCTCACAGGCCGCAAGACCAAAGCATGTCGCCGTGATGAGACCGACCCGTTTTAATTTCAATAAGACTTTACCACACACCATAACCGCAAATCCCCCTCGTGATTCATCGTAAACTTGTTTAAAGGTTTGATACATCTCTACCCTTTGCGAAAAAACAGGTCCAATGGTGAAAGTCGAAAAACGAAAATTAAGCGCCGGATTGTATTTTGTTGCAACACCTATTGGGACTGCACGCGACATTACATTACACGCCCTAGATATCCTCACTAGTGCCGATATTATCGCCGCAGAGGACACGCGCAGTATGCGAAAATTGCTTGATATCCACGGCATTGCGCTTGGGGGGCGGCCTGTGGTTTCATATCATGATCATAGCTCGGAAAAATCGCGTAACGCACTGATTGAAAATGTGAAAAATGGCCAGTCGGTTGCCTATGCGAGCGAGGCTGGAACGCCGTTGATTGCTGATCCGGGATATCATTTGGTCCAAGATGCTTATGATGCGGACGTGCCTCTTTACTCTGCGCCTGGTCCATCTGCGATTATTGTTGCGTTGACACTGGCAGGTATGCCAACGGATCGTTTTTTGTTCGAAGGGTTTTTACCTAATTCCCAAAATCAACGCCGCACTCAGTTGCAAGAGCTATCGGATATTCCCGCAACACTGGTATTTTATGAATCACCCAAACGCGTCGCGGCGATGCTAAAAGACGCGGCCGAGGTTCTCGGGGCCGAGCGTCATGGGGCCGTGTGTCGTGAGTTGACGAAGAAATTTGAACAAGTGCGTCGGGGCAGTTTGCAAGACCTTGCAGAGCAGGCCGTAAACGATCCTCCGCGCGGTGAAATTGTTGTGATTATTGACCGCAATCGTTCAGACAAAAATAAGGATTTGGACCTAGACTCTGAAATTCGCAAGGCTTTGACACATATGTCTGTCAAGGACACCGCAGATGCAGTGGCAAAGGCGTTCGGGTTGAAAAAACGGGATGTCTATCAGAGGGTTCTACAGATTGGGCAAAATCGTACAGGGTAAGATTTCAGATGCCAAAGGACGCCTTGCCGAAGCGGCAGTAGAGGCTTGGTATGTGGCGCGGGGCGCTCGATGCTTGGATCGTCGGTGGCGCGGGCAGGTGGGTGAAATTGACCTGATTTTCCAATCAGGAAACACATTGCATTTTGTCGAAGTGAAGTCTTCGGGTACCCATGATCAGGCCGCCGCATTGTTGCTCCCTCGCCAAATTGCGCGAGTTTGGAGCGCAGCAGAAGAGTATCTTGCGGCAGCTTGCGTTGCGCGCTTGAGCGTGACGCAGTTTGATTTGGCCACCGTTGATTGCACCGGCACGGTCCGTGTTCTTGGCAATATTGATCTGTCGGTGGTAAATTTCGAAAATTAGCTGTGATCAAGGATTGTCATTTCCTTGTCCCTCACCCATTTTAGGGAAAGATCAAAAGCCAAGGACTTGACATGAAAATCGCCTTTCAGATGGACCCAATCGCAGATGTGAACATCAATGCCGATAGCACATTTCGCATCGCCGAAGAAGCGCAAGCCCGCGGACACGAATTATTTTATTACCCCCCCGATCACCTTGCGTTTGATGAGGGCCGGGTCACCGCACGCGGGCACGATTTTACGGTGCAGCGTGTCATAGGCGACCATGTGCACTTAGGCCCCGAGCGGGTTGTTGATTTGGCGGATATGGACGTTGTCTGGTTACGGCAAGATCCCCCATTTGACATGCATTATATCACGACCACCCATCTTCTGGATCTTCTAGAGGGGCATGCTTTGGTTGTGAATGATCCATTCTGGGTCCGGAATTATCCTGAAAAATTACTTGTTCTGCGCTTCCCTGAACTGACGCCGCCCACAACGATTGCGCGGGATCTGGATACGATTAAGGCGTTTAAAGAGCGTCACGGCGATGTGATCTTGAAACCGTTGTACGGTAATGGCGGTGCAGGTGTGTTCCGGTTGGATGCAAATGACCGCAATCTCACCTCTTTGCACGAACTGTTCACCGGTTTTTCACGTGAACCACTGATTGTACAGAAATTTCTGCCGGATGTGTCAAACGGGGACAAACGCGTTATTTTGGTGGATGGTGAACCTGTTGGTGCGATCAATCGCGTGCCAGCCAAAGGCGAAACCCGCTCGAACATGCATGTTGGGGGGCGGCCCGAAAAAATCGGGCTAAGCGAACGAGATCTCGAGATCTGTGCGGCGATTGGGCCGCTGTTGCGCGACAAGGGACAAATCTTTGTCGGTATTGATGTGATCGGTGATTATTTGACTGAAATCAACGTGACTTCGCCGACCGGTATCCAAGAGCTAGAACGTTTTGACGGTGTAAATATTGCCGAGAAAATCTGGCAAGCCATCGAGGCAAAGGTGTCTTAGGCCGTATCACTGTGCCCGATAAGGCGATAGCTTAGCGCCTCTGCGATATGGTGACGTTCTAATGTGTCAGATCCGTCGAGATCCGCAATCGTGCGGCCCACGCGCAGGATCCGATGATAGCTGCGCGCGGATATATTCAGGCGCTCTGCGTTTTGTGAGATTAACGCGCGTGCAGTGTCTGATATCAGGAACTCTTTATCAATGAGATCACCAGTTGCATCTGCATTCGTGCAAGTGTCAGGGATGTTCGCATATCTTCTTGATTGGATCATACGCGCTTGTCTGACGCGCGCTGCGACCTCGGATGAGGTCTCACCCGAAGGGGCAGTTTCAAGATCCGCAAGGGCAACAGGCGGGACATCTAGACGCAAATCACAACGATCCAAAAGAGGCCCTGAGATGCGTCCCAAATACTCTTGTCCACACAGAGGCACCCGTGCACATGCCTTTTCGGGCAAAGGCAAATATCCACATCGGCAGGGATTCGCGGCCGCAATTAACATAAATTTACTTGGATAAGTGACATGTGCATTTGCCCTTGCAATAGAAATCGACCCGCTTTCAAGCGGTTGTCGCAGGGTTTCTAGGGTATTACGTGGAAATTCAGGGAACTCATCCAGAAAGAGTATCCCATTATGGGCCAGAGAGATTTCCCCTGGCCCAGCTGTTCGACCACCGCCCACAATTGCCGGCGTCGATGCGGTGTGATGCGGGGCGCGAAACGGACGCGTTCGATTTATGCCGCCCTTGTTCATCAGTCCTGCAACTGAATAGATCAACGAAGTTTCCAACGCCTCGCTGGGTGTTAATTCAGGCAAAAGACCTTGGGCGCGCGTGGCCAACATGGTTTTTCCCGACCCAGGTGTTCCAACCAACAATAGATGATGCCGACCCGCGGCTGCAATTTCTAGTGCGCGTTTTGCGCGTTCTTGCCCTTTGATGTCACTAAGACAGGTGGTCGGTACAATCTCATGGACCTCACCTGCCTTGGCCGCATCGATTATTTTTCGACCTGTCAGATGATCGACGAGAGTGCGCA
>JALRHZ010000015.1 GCA_023259435.1 Paracoccaceae bacterium
CTCTTCTGAATTGACCATAACAGGATAGCTGCGGGTATAGACCGCCTTGGCTGTGGCCCCAAAAACTTCGGCTGTTTTTTCGGCAATCTCCACAAGACGTTTTTCCGCAAGATCGCGCGCCGTTGCGCTGAGGGTTCGGACCGTTCCCTTTAGGTGAACCTTGTCTGGTATCACATTGAAAGCATTAGACGATGTCTCAAAGGAAGTAACAGATACAACAACGCTATCTATAGGGTCTGCGTTTCGGCTTACGATGGTTTGCAGCGCCAGAACAACATGGCTTGCGACAACTGTACTATCAATTGTTTCATGTGGTTTCGCTGCATGGCCACCTTGTCCTTGAATTTCGATATCAAAGGCATCAGAGGCTGCAAAAAACGGACCGGACCGGATGGCGAAGTGGCCCAGTGGTTGCCCGGGCCAATTGTGCATGCCATAGACTTCTTGGATGCCAAAGCGGTCCATCATACCGTCTTGGCACATCTCTTTTCCGCCACCGCCGCCCTCTTCGGCGGGTTGAAAGATCACAACAACGGTCCCATTAAAATTTCGGGTCTCTGCCAGATATTTCGCAGCCCCCAAAAGCATTGATGTATGGCCGTCATGTCCACAGGCATGCATGGCGCCGTCTGTTTTTGATCCGTACTCTAGCCCCGTTTCCTCGTGTATTGGCAGAGCGTCCATATCCGCGCGCAACCCAATGACTTTGCCAGAGTCTGTCGACTTGCCTTTGATCACCGCAACGACACCTGTGCGCCCGATCCCTGTCACGATTTCATCGCAGCCAAATTCAGCTAGCTTGTCGGCAACGATTGCCGAGGTGCGATGGGTTTCAAACAATATCTCAGGGTTTTCGTGCAAATCGCGCCGCCACTCGGTTATCTCGGGAAGTAACTCTGCAAATCTATTCTTGACGGGCATTATGCGCTCCTTAGATGGGTCAAAAGGTTCTCCATGAACCTATGGCCCGCGTTAAATTGTTCAACTGTTAGGTATTCATTTGGCTGATGCGCCTGAGCGATGTCGCCTGGACCGCAAATAACGGCTGAATACCCGCGTTCTTGGAATTGGCCGGCCTCAGTTCCATAGGACACCACAGACGTGCCGTTATCACCTGTGATACCTCTCACAAGCTGTTCCGCTGCGCCCTCTGTTTCAGGCCGCAAGCCCGGCACATTGAACCGCTCGGTCAATTGGATATCTGTATCCGGATGAATGGCCTGCATCGCGGCGCGCACGTGATCAACCTCGGCCATATAGGCCCGCCCATAGTCACGGGGATCTTCGTCGGCAACAACACGAAAATCCATCGGAAAGACACAGTCTTTTGCTGTGATATTGCTTGCTGTTCCCCCTGAAATCACACCCACATGCGCCGTTGAAAAGGGTGGATCGAATTGGGCGGCTGTCTCGGACGGCGGTGTGGCCATTTTCTCGGCGTTTAAGGCATTCGCCCATTGGATTAGCTTTGCGGCCTCCATGATGGCCGACACGCCTCGATCCATCAACGAGGAATGTACCTCAAACCCTGTGATGTGCGTTTCCCAGCCGATCCCCCCTTTATGACCTGTGACGGTCTTCATCATCGACGGCTCGCCGACAATCACAGTGGATGCCAAGGGCAACACTTGTTTCATCCGGTCAATCATCGGAGGGGCGCCGGTGCATCCTATTTCTTCATCATAGCTAAGCGCGATTTGCAGTGGACGGGTGACACCCTGTGTATGGGCCTCGACCAATGCCCAGAGTGCAAGCGCATCAAAACCCTTCATGTCGCAGGTCCCGCGACCGTAATACCGCCCCTCTTTTTCGACAACCTCAAAGGGGTCCGTGTCCCAATCTTGGCCATCAATAGGCACAACATCCGTATGGCCGGACAAGACGACACCGCCCGACACCTGAGGACCAACATGCGCAAACAAGGCCGCTTTGGTCCCGTCTTCATGATAGTGACGATGGCATTCGATTCCATGGCTCGTCAGATAGTCTTCGACCCAATCGACCAACGGCAAATTTGTGTCACGACTAACGGTTGGAAAACTCACCAGTTTGCACATGATCTCAAACGGGGACAATGTCGGCTTAGTATCCAGCATCGGTCACCAACACAAAATGTTCTTTGGACACTTCTTTATACTCCGAGGGTTCTGGATCATAGCTTAGATCATGGATAGGAGATGGAATAGGCTTAAAGTTCAATTCATGTTCCGCTTTGCGTCGCGAGGGATCGGCAATCGGCACGGCCTTCATCAGAGATTGCGTATAGGGGTGCTGAGGGTTTTCAAAGATTTTGGCCCTTGGTCCCATCTCGACAATGCGGCCTAAATACATCACACCAACATAGTGCGAGACACGTTCAACCACCGCCATATCGTGACTGATGAACAAATAAGACAATCCCAATTCCGATTGCAGTTCCATCATTAGATTTAGGACTTGGGCCTGCACAGACACATCCAACGCGCTGACCGCCTCATCTGCGACGATCAACTTGGGATTAAGCGCAAGTGCGCGTGCAATCGCGATCCTTTGACGCTGTCCACCGGAAAGTTCGTGTGGGTATCGTTGCTGAAAACTTCTTGGAAGTTCAACGCGATCAAAGAGAAAGTTAATCCTATCCCGCAGGGCTTCGCCGCTGTGCATTTTATAATTTCGCATCGGCTCTGCGACTTGGTCGTAAAGCATCATTTGCGGGTTTAACGAGGCAAACGGATCTTGAAAGATCATTTGCATATCGCGGCGTATCTCGCGCAGGCCAGTAGGATCCAAGGCCATTATGTCTGTACCGTCTAAATTCACCTCGCCCGACAGAGGCTCGACCAACCGCAACAAAGACCGTCCAACAGTGGATTTGCCACAACCAGACTCGCCCACCAATGAAAGGGTTTGCCCTTTGTTGATGGTGAATGAGACATCTTCGGCCGCATGGACATTGGCAACAGTTTGGCGAAAGAAACCACCCTTGACCGGAAATCGTGTAATCAAATTGGACACAGTCAAAAGCGGCTCATCCGTTCCCACAACGGGGCTCAGGTCGCGATCAGGATCGCTCATCAACCGCATCGGTTCGGGGTTGGGCTTGCCCGTCATTTCCCCCAAACGCGGCACCGCCGCCAAAAGCGATTGCGTATAAGGATGCTGAGGGTTTTCAAAAATCTCTTGAACTGTGCCCTCTTCGACTTTGTTCCCACGATACATCACCACAACGCGATCTGCGACTTGGGCAACGACCGCCATATCATGGGTGATAAACATTACGGCTGTGCCAGTTTCCCGTTTCAACCGGTCAATAAGAGCCAAAATTTCGGCCTGAATGGTCACATCCAAGGCGGTTGTCGGCTCATCCGCGATCAAAAGACGCGGCTCGCAGGCCAGTGCCATGGCGATCACAACCCTTTGACGCATCCCCCCCGAAAGCTCATGCGGATATTGATCAAACCGCTTTTCCGGTTCCGGAATGCGCACTTGGCGGAGGAGGTCAATTGCGCGTGCTTTCGCAGCAGACTTCCCCAGCCCCATATGCAAGCGTAACCCTTCGGTCAGCTGGCGACCGACAGTAAAAACGGGATTGAGCGCGGTCATTGGTTCTTGAAAGATCATACCAATTTCATTGCCCCGAATGTCCCGCATCCGATCCGCACCCACTTTTGTGATGTCTTGCTGGCTCCCTGAGCGGCGATCAAACAAAAGCCGCCCACCTGCAATTTTGCCGCCGCCATACTCAACCAACCGCATCATCGACAAAGACGAGACCGATTTTCCAGACCCTGATTCCCCGACAATGCACACTGTTTCGCCGGGAAAAACATCAAAGGAAACATCCTCAACCCCAACAACGGTTCCGGATTTGGTTTCAAACTCAACCCGCAAATTTTCGAACTGGGCGATGGGGGTTTGCAATGTGTCAGGCATAAATGCACTCCTTTGAGAGAAGGCTAGCGCCAACAATTTAAAGATGTCAAACCCAATTCAAAGAATAACTTTGTTTAAAAATACATTCATTGCTTGCAAAATTTCTCTAGTGTGGTTCCATTAGCGTACAGACAAAATCCATAATTGTCGAAAACATGTCCCTATGGGCATGCCTACTCGGAGGAAAACATGAAAATAAAGACTTTATTGATGGGTGCAGTTGCCGCAACAGCATTTGCCCCTATCGCCAGCGCAGAACGCGCAAGTGATGGCAACGTAAGCATCATCTATTGGCAAGCGCCTTCCATCTTGAACCCATATCTTTCTGGCGGGACCAAAGATATTGAATCATCTTCATTGATCATTGAACCACTAGGGCGCTATGGCCCAAGCGGCGAAATGATCCCCTACTTGGCCGCAGAAATTCCGACAGTCGCCAATGGTGGCGTCTCTGCAGATTTGACATCTGTGACTTGGAAACTGCAGGACGGTCTTAAATGGTCAGACGGCACAGCTGTCACCTCTGCCGATGTGAAATTCACAGCGGACTACTGTATGCATCCCGAAGGCGGCTGTGCGCAGCTTGCGAAATTTGAAGGCGTAGACAGCGTTGAAGTGATTGACGACCTAACCGTTAAGGTGACCTTCAACCAGCCAAAGCCGAACCCCTATGGGCCGTTCATGGGCGGGCAATCCCCAATCATTCAAAAGGCACAATTTGAAAATTGTATCGGAGCAGCGGCACCTAGCTGTACAGATCAGAACTTTGGCCCCATCGGCACAGGTCCGTTTGTTGTCACCGAATTCCGTCCAAACGACGTTATTCAAATGAAAGCCAATGACAATTACCGTGATCCAGCGAAACCCGCATTTGCAACACTCACGTTCAAAGGTGGCGGCGACGCTGCCGGCGCTGGTCGTGCCGTTATGCAAACTGGCGAGTTTGATTATGCATGGAACCTTCAGCTTGCACCTGAGGTCCTATCGCAAATGGCAGAGGGTGGAAAAGGCAAGCCGATTTCAGGCTTTGGCGCCTTGGTCGAGCGGATCGAGATGAACCTTACAGATCCATCGCCCGCTTTGGATGCTGAAACACGCTCAACACGCAAAGCCCCTCACCCGATCCTAAGCGACATGCGTGTCCGCAAGGCCCTGTCCATGGCGATTGATCGTGAGTTGCTCGTAGAAATTGGATACGGTCAGGCCGGTCGCCCAACCTGTAACTTGGTCCCTGCCCCTGCGATTTATGCATCAGACAACACTGAATGTTTGACCCAAGACATCGAAGGTGCAAAAGCTCTTCTCGAAGAAGCAGGCTGGACCGTTGGCGCTGATGGTGTGCGCACCAAAGACGGCATGCGCTTGTCACTGTTGTACCAAACATCCACAAACGCCGTCCGTCAGGACTTCCAAGCTTTGATCAAAGAATGGTGGACCATGATCGGCGTCGAAACCGAGCTGCGCAATCTAAACGCATCTGTCTTCTTTGGTGGCGATCCAGGATCCCCAGATACCTTCCAAAAGTTCTATGCAGATGTGGAAATGTACGCAAACAACTTTGATGGAACTGACCCTCAGGCCTATTTGTCCATGTACCGGTGTGGCAATGAACCAAAGCCAGAAAGCCAATGGCAGGGTGAAAATATCAACCGCTTCTGTGATCCGGCCTATGATGCATTGATCGATGAATTGGCCCGCACAGGTGACATCGAAAAGCGCGGCGAAATCGCGCGCAAGATGAACGATATGCTGACCAAAGACAGCTATACAATCGTGCCTTTGGTGGACCGTGGCCGTGTGTCAGGCGTATCTAATACACTTGGCGGCGTTGTTCTAAATACATGGGACAGCGAGCTTTGGAACGTCGCGGACTGGTACCGTATCGACTAATACAACTCAATTTCGCCCCGCATCCCCGCGGGGCGAAACACAGACTTATGGACCAAATCATCTCTCATGCTGACCTATCCTCTTAGACGTCTTGCGATTTCCATACCGACGCTTTTGTTCATCAGTCTTGCCATCTTTTTCCTTTTGAACCTTGCCCCAAACGATCCGATGGCTCAGGTTCCCTTGACCGTTCCACCAGAGGTCAAAGAGAAAATGCGCGAAGCTTTGGGCTATGGCCAACCTCTCTTGGTGCAATATTGGAAATGGTTGGTCCAGTTTTTTTGGATCGAGCCCCAAGTCTGGATTGACGCCACCTTTGGAACCTCTCTGTCCGAGGGAAAACAACGGATCATTAGCTGGCAAACCCGCAGCCCTGTGATGGACATTGTGGCCCAACGCCTGCCGCAAACGCTTTGGGTCGTTGGTATGTCTTATGTTGTTGGCATCTTAATCGCCTTACCCATCGGCATTTACTCGGCCTATCGGCAATATTCGGTATTCGACCAAGTGGGCACATTTGTTGCCATGGTCGGATATTCCGTCCCGCCCTTTTTCAGCGGCGTCTTTGCTATTGTGATCTTTTCAATCTCACTGGGATGGTTTCCGTCAATTTATGATACCACACATCAGGTCGTCGACTGGGACAGCTTTGTGTTTCAGCTGCGTCAAATGATCATGCCTGTGATGGTTCTGGCCCTGCAAACCACGGCCCAGCTTAGCCGGTTTATGCGGTCCTCAATGCTCGACAACCTGAACCAAGACTATGTGCGCACAGCGCGTGCCAAAGGCGCAAGCGAATGGAGCGTTGTGATGATCCACGTTTTGCGCAATTCAATGATCCCAGTGGTCACAGTGATTGCGCTGGGAATACCGTCAATCTTTGGCGGCGCAATTATCACGGAACAAGTCTTTAAAGTGAATGGCATCGGACAACAGCTCATCGGCGCGCTTTATGCCAATGACCTGCCCACGGTCCAAACCCTCACCTTTATGTTTGCCTTTCTGATCGTCATGTTCAATTTGATCGCCGATATCCTCTACGGCCTCCTAGACCCAAGGATCCGCTATGACTGAGACTTCTGTTCATACCCCATCCAGCAAATGGCGCGATGTCTGGCGGCAGTTTAAATCGCATAAAGGCGCGTTGATCGGTGGCGTCATATTTGTGGGCATCCTGCTCTTTGTCTTTGTGGGGCAATACGTCTGGCCATGGGAGGCCAACCAAATGAACATCCGCGCCCGAAACCAAGGACCCAGTTGGGCGCACCCCTTTGGCACGGACCAGCTTGGCCGCGATACGATGGCGCGCATTATCCAAGGCGGTCAGACCTCGATCACAGTTGGCCTTACGGCAATGGTGCTGGCCCTTTTTCTGGGCACTTTGGTCGGTGTTCTCGCAGGATACTTCAAACGGCTGGATGGCCTCTTGATGCGCCTGACCGATCTGTTCCTATCATTGCCCATCCTGCCCCTGTTGTTGGTTATGATGCTGTTGTTCCGCGAAACACTTTCACAACTGTACGGACCAGAAACAGGCATCTTTATCCTCATCGTCGTGGCCATCGGTATCACAAGTTGGATGCCAACCGCACGTATCGTCCGCGGCGATGTTCTCGCCCTCAAAGAACGCGAATTCATCTTGGCCGCCCGCTCAATCGGGACAACGAATTTCCAGATTATCCTGCGGCACATCCTTCCAAATGTTTTGTCTCCCATCATGGTCTCGGCCACACTTGGGATTGCCAACGCGATCATCACCGAAAGCGCACTGTCATTTCTAGGCCTTGGATTCCCGCCCGATTTCCCCACGTGGGGCAGACTTCTCAATGATGCGGTCGATTATCTTCAACAATACCCCGAGCGTGTGTTCTGGCCCGGTATGGCGATTTCTTTAACCGTTCTTAGCATCAACTATATCGGCGATGGCCTCAGAGACGCGCTTGACCCGCGCATTCGAGGACGATGAAAAAAGGACCATAATCACGCGTCCTTTTGACATCAAAGAACATAAGCTCGATTTCTCTGCCAAATGAAATCCAATTTCCAGCAACTCTGGAAATATTGGAACAATAGTCTTTCTTATTGCTGAAAATACTCACTTAAATCGCTTGATTATCTAAAATTAAAGTCGCATCTGGGAAATTGTCCCAACCTTAGGAGATGCGCCATGTTTGAAGAATTCGGTTTTGAAACCCTCACCGCCCCCCAAGCCGCTGTCATATTCGCCCTCGCCATCGGCGCAATTTTTGGAGCTTTGGCTGAGGTGACCAAGTTTTGCCTGCGGCGCTCCCTCATTGGAACAGACAAACTCGCAGCACGTGCAATTTGGCTGATCGCCTTGGGAACCGCAATCGCAACTACACAAGCGGCCCTATCGACCGAGATCATTTCATTTGACGATCATCGCTGGTCCTCCTCTTCTTTGCCATTCGTTGCCGTGATCTTAGGTGGCCTGCTGTTCGGAGCCGGCATGGTATTAACGCGCGGCTGCGTGACCCGTCTGGCGGTTTTATCGGCCTCCGGAAACCTGCGCGGCGTGTATGTCTTGCTTGTGTTTGCGGTCGTGGTTCACGCCACGCAAAAAGGGATTTTGTCACCGCTGCGTGTTTGGGCAACCTCGTTCACCATTCCCGTCACCGAGAGAGGAAGCCTGTTGCCGACTGGGACATTCCTCAGCATCGCGGTTGGTGTCCTTCTCGTAGTAGCGGCATTTACCTTGGCTGTCCGGCAAAGCCTATCCATCGCACACATCGTGGCCGCGATCGCTATTGGGGGCTTGGTAACATTGGGGTGGATCGGAACGGGGTTTGTTCTCTACGACGACTTTGACCCCATCGCACTTGAAAGCCTCTCTTTGGCCTCACCTGCCTCGGATACGCTCTTCTGGACCATCGCCTCGACATCTGTCTCAGCCAACTTTGGGGTGGGTCTGTCAGGAGGGATTGTATTTGGCGCAGGGATGAGCGCCCTTCTCTTTGGGCGGTTCCAGTGGCAGAGTTTCTCGTCACCGGCGCAAACAGGTAGGTTCACGCTTGGCGCGGTATTTATGGGGTTTGGCGCGACCCTGACAGGTGGATGCACATTGGGTGCAGGACTGTCCGGAGTATCGACCCTTTCGATTACTGCGATCGTGGCGCTGATCTCAATAAGTTCTGGCGCGATTATGACCCATCGTTTGATGTGGGCGGATGACCCATCTTCTTACGAATCTGGCGCACCATCATCCACACAGCAACAACAACCGGCAGAGTAAGCACAGCTGTGATCATCCCCTTGCTGACTGACAATGTTTCCGCAAGGGGATAAAACAGATATGAGACCAACGACACAGCATAATAGCTGATGGCAACAACCGACAACCCTTCAACGGTTTCCTGCAATCGCAGCTGCATGTCGGATCGTTTATCCATACTTTCTAACAAGGCTTGGTTTTGTGCAGAGCGTTCCACATCCACCTGTGTCCGAAGCAAATCCCCTGCCCGCATCGCGCGATCTGCCATGGCCTGTAATCGGGTTTCCGTTGACATCACTGTTCGCATCGCGGGTTCATACCGGCGCATCATAAATTCATAAAATGTCTGCCGACCTTGAAACCTTTGCTCGCGCAGGACCATAATCCGCTCATCGACGATAGCCTTATAGGCTTTGGTTGCGCCGAACCGAAACGCAGAGACCGCCAGCAGATGCTCTAACTCGGTCGAAAGCTTTAGCAACAAGTGGAGCGTGTCTTCCGGTTTTTGAGAGGTGTTCGACATTGCCTCCATAACTTGGAACAGCTGCGCATCAATCTCGGCCAATTCAATGCCCATCTGCTTACAGCGGAAAAAGCCAAGCATAGACATGGCCTTATAAGTTTCAATCTCACACAGCCTCTGAACGATCCGGCCCAATCTGCGTTCACCTGTTTCGGGGGCAACAAATATCGCGAATTTTTGGTGTCCTGTTTCGTCAACCGTAAAATCGCTGGCGACGATTGCGCCATCATCCAAGACACGACTTACCGCCAAACTTTCAGGCACAAACCAATTGGCCAAATTATCGCTAATTTGTGACTCTGTTGGTGCCTTCTCTACCCGAATAAGGGCAGATGTAATCCGCTTATCCGACAATGAGCTAAGCCAGTCTGAGGGAAACACATCAAATTCACTTTGATCAAACGCACGCTCAGAAATTTGATCGCAAAAGATTGTATAGGTCACAAATTCTGTGTGTTGTTCCCACTTAAGCGTATAACGCCCGAGCGGACCAAAGTAATGCGTTGCACCAGCGGCAGGATGCGGAGATCCCATACGATCTAACAACGCCAAAAGTGCGTTACGGTCTTCGGTTTTATCGCGAGAGGCCGCATTTGCTTCTCTTTTGAGCGCAAGAAATGCAACACGCCCATTTGCCCCCATTGAGGGGAACGGACGCGCATGAAGCTCATTTGCTAGATCATAGCGTAGCGGGTGATCTTTAACCGGTGACATGCAAACCTCACTTATCTTCCCCCAAGAGCTACGGGAGTCACTCTCTGATTGCAAAGGTTTTTTATATATTTTTCAACATATTAAAGAATGCAATTGTATGCGATCAAATTTCCAACAATAGTCCCGTCTGAAAGTTTTCTTCGATAGCGGTGTCCAAACGCGGAAACGTCCAATCGGGGTGGTCGACCTGAGCGGCCTCAATGAGCGATTTGGCAAGATAAGGTCGCCCCGCATCGATGGCAAATTGCACTGTTTGACGTACCCAGTTTTGGACATCATGACGAGCACGATAAAATGTTCGAAACTCTCCAACCGGATCATCATCAAACGTGCCTAACATCAATGCTCTTAAAAACTCTGTAAACCCTGGAATTTGGATAAGAATGTTGGGCACGCCGTGCTTTTGAAAGGGCAACCGCATCAGATTGACATTCGCGGACGTTAAACGTTGCACATGCCCCCAATCAGGTTTGAAATAGGGGTCGGCAAAGACATCAACACGACGTGCAAGGCGCGCGCCCTCTACCCCATCCAAATACCGCGGGTCTGTCCAATCTCCGCGCGCATATCCTTTTTCATATCGGGTTTCCCATGGCACACAATCTTTGGACAATGTGGTCTGAGGACACATAACGACAATATGGGAATTGGGACAGGCTGCGGCAAAGGTCAATGCCCCAAAACCCCCCATCGAACTTCCGTAAAATATGACTTTATGAAAGCGTTTGAAAAACTCAATGTCCCTTAGACTATCGAAAAAATCAAAAAGGTCAGAGTTGCGGAACCAATCATTTCGCCGCTTTGTCATCACCCCCAAATGTGAGGCATTCATGGATTTCGCAAAGGACATACCCCATGGCAACCGATCACCGTCTTGTGACGTAGATTTACGGTTGTCAAATGTCACAATCAAAAGCGGAGAGCGCGCAAAATAAGAGACAACATGGTTTTCCAAATCTTTAACGAACCCATTGGGTTGCACCATTTGCCAAATGCGCAGAAACTTCTCTTGTAGTTCAAATTGATCACTTGGTTTCACATCGGTCCCCGATTCCGCACCCATTCGCAAATGGTAAACTGACTGGCCGTATAATGCGAGATGACAAACGAAAAATGCCGCCCACGTGGGGCGGCATTGCATCTCTTTCACGCCTAGATTTAGTCGATAAGCGTCAACAACTTGTTTAAGCTGTCTTTTGCATCGCCATAGAACATGCGTGTGTTCTCTTTGTAGAACAATGGGTTTTCGATGCCAGAGTATCCCGTACCCTGCCCGCGTTTCGAGACAAACACTTGTTTCGCTTTCCAACACTCAAGAACCGGCATACCCGCGATTGGACTGTTTGGATCTTCTTGGGCCGCTGGGTTTACGATGTCGTTTGAGCCGATCACAATCGCGACATCGGTTTCAGGGAAATCCTCGTTGATTTCATCCATCTCCAACACGATGTCATAGGGCACTTTGGCTTCTGCCAAGAGAACGTTCATGTGACCTGGCAAACGACCTGCGACGGGGTGGATCGCAAAGCGCACGTTCTTGCCTTTGCCGCGTAAACGTTTGGTCAACTCGGACACCGCCTGCTGGGCTTGCGCCACAGCCATGCCATAGCCAGGTATGATAATCACGCTATCTGCATCGTTCAACGCCGCAGCAACGCCGTCCGCGTCGATTGCAACCTGTTCGCCTTCGACCTCCATCTGTGGACCTGCAGGGCCGCCAAAGCCACCCAAAATGACCGAGACAAACGACCGGTTCATCGCCTTACACATGATATAAGACAAGATGGCACCAGACGAGCCGACCAAAGCCCCTGTTACGATCAACAGGTCATTGCCAAGCGTGAAACCAATCGCGGCAGCCGCCCAACCTGAATATGAGTTCAGCATTGAAACAACAACAGGCATATCCGCGCCACCAATCCCCATGATCAGGTGATACCCGATGAACAAAGCCAATGCTGTCATGATCAAGACATACAACATGCCCAATCCTTGGCTATCGGTGTTTAGGAACATGATCATCAAGATCAAGCTGCCCAAAGCCGCCCCTGCATTCAACAGGTGACCACCAGGCAACTTAACGGCGGATGTATTGACCTTGCCCGCCAATTTTCCAAAGGCGATAACAGAGCCCGTAAAGGTCACAGCGCCGATAAAGACACCAAGGAACACTTCGACCTTTAGGATGGCAATTTCTGTTGCATCTTTATGGGCCAATTTCTCGGCAAATCCGCCAACGCCCTGTTCTTTAAGCCACGCATAAACGCCTTCGCCACGCAGGACAGAGGGTGCCTCTGTCATAAGCGCTTTGACCGAGCCAAGCTCAATATAGGCGTTATAGCCGATGAACACCGCTGCCAAACCAACAAAGGAGTGAAGCGCTGCAACAAGTTGCGGCATCTCGGTCATTTCAACCTTTGACGCCACCATTTGCCCCAAATACGCACCACCTGCGATCATGACCAAAAGGATCATAAGATTTCCGACACCAGGGCCAAAAATCGTCGCAATGACGGCCAAAGCCATCCCGACAATGCCGTACCACACAGCGCGCTTTGCGCTTTCTTGACCGCTGAGACCGCCCAGCGAGAGGATAAAGAGGACTGCGGCTGCGATATATGCCGCGGTTACGATACCTACGTTCATGTCATCCACTCCCTAGGTTAAGATTTCTGGAACATCGCAAGCATGCGACGCGTGACCATAAAGCCGCCGACAATATTGATTGTCGCGATCAGAACTGAAATCGAGGCCAAGATCACAACGATCCAATTGCCTGATCCAACCTGCAAAAGCGCCCCAAGGATTACGATCCCCGAGATTGCATTTGTCACCGCCATCAATGGGGTGTGCAAGCTGTGCGAGACGTTCCAAATAACTTGGAAGCCTACAAAGCAGGACAATACGAACACGACAAAGTGCTGCATGAACGATGCAGGTGCATAAGCGCCCACAAGTAACATCAAAAGCGTACCGCCAGCCAATAGACCGACTTGCTGTTTTGTGGCCTGCTTAAAGGCCGCCTCTTCTGCAGCGCGCTTTTCTTCGGGTGTTGGCTCTTTCGGTTTTTCCTGTGATTTCGCCGCAATCGCCTGAACCTTAGGAGGTGGCGGTGGGAAGGTGATCTCACCAGCATGCGTCACGGTTGCACCACGGATCACATCGTCTTCCATATCGTGAACGACAACACCGTCTTTTTCCGGTGTAAGGTCGGTCATCATGTGACGAATGTTGGTCGCGTACAAAGATGAGGATTGCGCCGCCATCCGGCTTGGAAAGTCAGTATAGCCGATGATTGTCACACCATTTTCTGTGACAACTTTCTCGTCCTTAACAGTCCCCTCAGCGTTACCGCCCTTTTCGGCCGCAAGGTCAACGATAACGGAACCAGGCTTCATCGCCGCGATCATGTCAGCCAGCCATAATTTTGGCGCTTCACGGTTCGGGATAAGGGCCGTTGTAATCACGATGTCCATCTCGGGCGCAAGTTCACGGAACTTTGCGAGTTGCGCTTCGCGGAATTCGGGGCTTGAGACAGAGGCATACCCACCTGTTGCAGCGCCGTCTTGTTGGTCTTCTTCAAAATCAAGATAGACGAATTCGGCGCCCATTGATTCAACTTGTTCCGCCACTTCGGGACGGACGTCAAACGCATAGGTAATCGCACCAAGGGATGTTGACGTCCCGATGGCCGCAAGACCGGCAACACCGGCACCAACGATCAAAACCTTGGCAGGTGGCACTTTACCCGCAGCCGTCACCTGCCCTGTAAAGAAGCGACCAAAGTTATTCCCCGCCTCGATCACCGCACGATAGCCGGCAATATTTGCCATGGATGATAAAGCGTCCATTTTCTGCGCGCGTGAGATACGAGGAACCATTTCCATCGCAATAACGGTTGCGCCTTTTTTCTTGGCCGCTTCCATGCCATCTTCGTTGCCAGCTGGGTTGAAGAACGAGATCAAAGTCTTGTCCGCGCTTAGGCGCTTTAGCTCGGCTGCTTCTGGCTGGCGTACTTTAGCAATGATGTCTGCCTCTTTCCAAAGTGCTGCTGCCGTTTTCACAACAGTCACCCCCGCCGCCTCATAGGCTGCGTCGGAAAAACCAGCGTTCGAACCAGCACCCGCTTCGATCAGACATTCATGACCCAATTTTTGCAGCTGGACCGCGCTATCAGGTGTCATCGCGACGCGATTTTCACCTTCAAAGATCTCTTTTGGTGATCCAATTTTCAACGTTTCCGTCCCCTTTTTAATTGATCCAACCCATGGGCCAGACTGATTTTCCTCACTAGAAATCTTAAATTCGCATCAAGTTCTAGGTGAATTAGTGTCGCATTTTCTAAATCCATCGTCGCGTTTTTTGCATATACCGCGCAAAATCAGCGCGGAAAAGACGCCGAAGCCGGTTTTCCTCGGCTATGACAAATCTTTTTTCGATGAACATGAAAAACAGTGGAACCAAGATAAGTCCCGCTATTGCGTCCCATTTTAGCAATAAACCCAATAAAATCAGGCCATCGCCAAGATAGATTGGGTTTCGTGTGCGCTTAAAGATCCCATTTGTGACCAACACATTGGCGTCTTGATGTGGGATGATGGTCGTGCGCGCTTTTCGCATTTCGACCGCTGCAAGAACAATCAATATCACGCCTGCGCCGATGCACAGCCCCGCGAAAAGATCAATGATAGCGCTATCAAACCCAAGTCCGAATGTAAGATAGATAGATTGTAGGTACCCAAGTGCTGCAAAAATTGCCAACCACACCGGTGGAATATCTATGTATCTTAAATTCTTCACGGTCGGTATGCCGCCTCTTGCAACCATCCGCGATAGCCAGACTGGAGCACCAAAACATTTTCATGACCCATGAGCCGCGCGGCGAATGTGGCTTGTGCAGAGAGGCTTCCTGTGTTGCAGAATAAGACCACCATGCCCGTCTCAGGCAATTCATCAATTCGCGCGGGAATTTCGCGCCATTCGATATTAACGGCGCCTGGGATCGTAGCGGCCTCATACTGTTCTGCATCTCGTGTATCTACAAAAGTGACAGAGCCAAATACATCTTCGGTCAATTGCACAGGCAATATGATACCGGATTCATAAGGTGCAAAATCCATATAGCCGATAATCTCATCCGCCAAGTCATCTGCATGGGCAAACGCCCCAAAGGACACAGCAACGCAAGCAGCAGTTATGATAGATTTCAACATCGTCTTTCCTTGTTTATAAGAGAGCCAGGCATAGGATCATTCCCATTCCATCTCTTCAAAAACGCGGCCCGCATTTTTGGTTGCTAACTCTTCGAAAGTATCCAAATTTCGCCACTGCTCTTGGTCAATATAGTAGGCTCCTGCAAGATCGCCACCCTCATCGATATGTGCACCTATCTTTTCACGCAGATCGACCAAATAATCGCGGGTATAACGTGTGACTTGGGCAAGGTTTGTGGGATGGCCATGACCCGGAATTACATAAGTCGGGTTCAGTGGCGCAAAAGCGGTTTCCCATGTGTCAATCCAACAGCTGGTGCAGGTATCGGCAAAAATGGGCGGCATACGCTCATGAAACGCAATATCACCCGCGATCATCATTGACCATTGTGGGATCCAGACCTGAGTATCGCCCGGACCGTGCGCAGGGCCAAGATGCAAGATTTCGAATTTCACCCCACCTAGTTCATATTCAAACCGATCTGAAAAACTTAAGTTAGCGGGAACGACGCGCGTCCCTTCGGCTTTGTCGCGATTGTAACGCTCCATCCCTTGCAGGATAAAATCGCCATTTTCCTCAACCTCATGGATGGCATCTTCGTGTGCGAGAATATCGACACCCAAATCCGCCCAATACGAATTTCCAAGCATCGCGTGACCTTGGCCATTTTCGTTTACAACCAATTTGACCGGAAGATCTGTGATCTGTTTGATTTCCTCATGTAATGCGGCCGCCAAACGGGCAGACGCACCACCGTTGACCACGACAACGCCTTGGGAGGTAACAACAAACGACAGATTATTGTTGTGGCCCGAATTCTCATATGTCGGTGGCGCGGTTGCCCCGATTGCGGAAAAGACATGTGGGATAACTTCGACAGGCTTGGAATATAGCTCGGACTGCGGATATTGATCAGCAATATCTTCGCTTGCACCCACCGCAGATGCGATGCTCAAAACCGCCGCGCATACCCTTAGATTTAATTTCATTCCGCACCTATACGTTACCTATTTGCATGACAATACACTCAAATTCATAAATGTGAATATCTTTTTCCATTTTTTGACCACTTGTCGCGCCGGCAATGTTGAGACAATGTGATCAAAACACATAAAAAGGGAGGCGATGATGCGAGGAAAGCACGCATTGGTTACCGGAGGCGGTACTGGGATCGGTCTGGCAATTGCTCAGGCCTTAGCAATGGCTGGCGCCAAGGTTACGATCACCGGACGCCGCGAAGATGTCTTAAAGCAAGCAGCCGTTGACACGATGACACCCCTTGTCATGGACGTAACGGATGAAAAAGATGTGGTTCGCAAAATCGCCCACGCCGTCGAGATCAACGGCCCCATTCAAATGTGTATTGCAAATGCCGGAATTGCAGAGGGGAAAACCCTGCAGAAAACGGACATGGAATTTTGGCGCAAGATCATGTCAACGAATGTGGATGGTGCGTTTTTAACAATCCGCGAGAGCATGCGCTCGATGCTAGAAACAGACTGGGGCCGCGTGATTGTGATTTCGTCGATGGCCGGTCTAAAGGGCCTCAAAGGGGCTGGGGCATATTCTGCCTCGAAACACGCTGTAATTGGGATGATCCGCACCTATGCCGAAGAACACGTCAACGATCCAATCACATTCAATGCCATCTGCCCTGGATATGTGCGTACACCCATCATCGATCAGAATATTGCGCGCATGATGGCCCGTGGCATGACCGAGGAAGAGGCCATGACAACAATGGTTGGCGCAAATATCCATAAACGCCTCATTGAGCCCGAAGAGATCGCGCAAACGGCCCTATGGCTGTGTGACGAAAATTCCTCATCCGTGAATGGGCAAACAATTCAAATTGCAGGAGGTTTGGTATGAGCGACTTTGCCAAAACAAAATCCATGTTCCATCTGCCAGAGGGTCTTATCTATCTGGATGGCAATTCCCTCGGCCCCCTTCCCAAACACGCCGCGGACAAAATGAACAGCGTCATGCTTGACGAATGGGGAGAGATGTTGATCACCGGCTGGAACAAAGCGGGATGGATGGATCAACCAACGCGCATAGGCGACCGTATTGGTCGGCTGATCGGCGCAGAGGCAGGTCACGTTGTCATTGGCGACACCCTTTCGATCAAAGTCTATCAAGCCTTGGCCAGTGCGCTTGAGATGCGCCCAGACCGCAAAGTGATCCTGTCTGATAGCGGCAATTTTCCATCCGACCTCTATATGGCGGAGGGCCTGATTGCGTCGCTGAATACGGGGCACGAACTGCGGGTTGTGGCACCTGAGGATGTGGCCGCAAACATCACCGAAGACGTGGCTGTGACGCTCATTACAGAGGTCGATTATCGCACGGGCCGCAGACATGATATGCAGCACCTTACACAACTGGCCCATGCCAAAGGTGCGCTGACTGTCTGGGACTTGGCCCATTCCGCAGGCGCCGTCGACACAGACCTATCTGCGTGTAATGTGGATTTCGCTGTGGGCTGTACCTACAAATATCTAAACGGAGGTCCCGGTGCCCCGGCCTTTATTTACGTTGCACCACAACATGCACATATCGCGAGACCAGCTCTTTCAGGATGGCTTGGTCACAAAGCCCCATTCGCCTTTGAACAGACCTATGCCGCCGGCGCAGGGATCGAGCGTATGCGCGTTGGAACCCCGCCTGTCTTGGCGATAGCCGCGCTCTCGGCTGCGTTAGACATCTGGGATATGGTTGAGATGCAAGACGTGCGATCCGCATCTATTGCGTTGACGGACCAATTTATCGCCGGCATCGAGGCCCACTGCCCTATGCTTAGGCTTGCCTCTCCGCGCGATCCCAACATAAGAGGAAGCCAAGTTTCTTTCCACTTTGAACACGGTTATGCGGCCATGCAGGCCTGTATCGCACAGGGTGTCATCGGGGATTTCCGCGCCCCTGACATTATGCGATTTGGGTTTACACCCTTGTTCATTGACGCGCATGATGTGGACGAGGCCGTTATGCGCCTAAAAGAGGTATTCGACACCGAGCTTTGGCGCGCCCCAGAATTCCAAGTGCGCTCTGCTGTGACGTGATTTCCATTGCACTACGCTCGCCTTTCTGGTTCAGTTTTCACATGCAATTACAGAGCGCCCACTCCTTGCCTGACACCTCCCGTCCTGCGGGATGGATATCGGTTTGGCGCAAACTTGCCATGATTGGGATTTTGAACGGGCGCGGTTGACCTTTTTTAAAGATCAACCTTGACCCAACGAAAGACCAATCATGACAGACTACGACCCCGCCTATGATGGCGCGTATGGAGATTTCTCTGCGACACTCTCTTATTCGAGTTATTTGAAGTTGGACGCGGTTTTGACCGCGCAACATCCTCTAAGTGACGCGCATGATGAAATGCTCTTTATCATTCAACATCAGACTTCGGAACTTTGGCTAAAACTTGCCATACATGAACTGACCTGCGCACGCAGCGCCCTGTTGCAGGGAACCTATGACCCTGCGTTCAAAATGCTTGCTCGCGTGGCACGGATTTTTGAGCAACTCAACACTGCGTGGGATGTGCTGCGCACAATGACACCAAGCGACTATACCGAGTTTCGAAAAACCCTTGGTAAATCATCGGGGTTCCAATCGGCGCAGTATCGTAAGGTTGAATTTATATTGGGCAATCGCAATACAAAGATGCTCCGCCCGTTTTCTCATATACCGGATATGTCAAAATGGTTTGAGGATGAACTAGAACAGCCCTCTCTCTATGATGTAGCTTTGTTATGTTTGGAACGCGATGGACTTGATATTACATCCCCAAGACAGGCTTGGCTGGGGGTCTATGCCGCGCCCCAAACGCATTGGTCCCACTATCAGCTGGCCGAAAAACTGGTTGATCTCGAAGATTACATGCGGCGGTGGCGGTTCAACCACGTCACAACGGTCGAGCGTATCATCGGCGCCAAAACAGGCACACGTGGCACAAGCGGCGTGGCCTATTTGAAAAAGATGCTAGATATTGTGATGTTTCCAGACCTCTGGGACATCCGCTCGGAGATGTAGGTTAGCGTGCGGCCCAGTTATGGGCCGCCTGCCCAAACGCCGAAAATAAGGCGCGCGAAACTGGATCTTGATCGGCCTGATATTCTGGGTGCCATTGCACAGATAACGTAAAGCCGGGCGCGTCTTTGACATATATCGCCTCGGGCGTCCCGTCTGGTGCGTAACCATCAATCACGATCCGCTCACCGGCGGTTTCAATACCTTGGCCATGCAAACTATTTGTCATGACCTCAGTTGCGCCAAAGACCTCATGAAACGGTCCCCCGTCTGTGACAGTCACAACATGACGCATGGCAAACTTTTCTTCGATTGTGCCATCGGGCGGCATACGGTGATTATCACGTCCTGGCAAATCGCGAATTTCAGGATGTAGCGTCGATCCCATGGCCACGGCGACCTCTTGAAACCCGCGGCAAATGCCAAAGACCGGCTGTCCCCGCTCAACACAGGCCCGAACCAGAGGCAAAGTGATCTGATCTCTGTCGCGATCAAACGCGCCATGTGCCGGTGTTTCCTCATGCCCATACTCAGAGGGATGCACATTGGGCCGCCCCCCCGTTAGGACAAAGCCATCACAAATCTGCAAAAGAGCGGGGACATCTACGACCGATGGTGAGGCTGGAACAATCATGGGTGTGGCCTTGCAGACTTCAGCAATGGCCTCAAGATTCATAATACCCGCAGCTTGTACGGGATATTCATCGTTGATCAAATAAGAGTTGCCGATAACGCCAATGATTGGCTTTGCCATGATCGCCTCATTTATAACTTACCCCTAAAGTCTTCTGTTAAGATAGAAACTTCAAGCCCCCTTGTGAATTCTATTGTTCATCCCTGTATTCCACCGTAGCCTAGCACCACGAGGTGACCATGATGAAGCTTACAGATCCTGACTTCCTAGCCAATCCGCATGCCACCCTTGCGCGGCTCCGCTCTCATGGTCCGATGACAAAAATCAAAATTCCGCTTTTGGGTGAGATGTGGTTCACAACCGATGATGCAACAACGCGTGCGGTGTTAAAGGATACGGATCTTTTCCGCCGCGATACGATGGCAATTACCGGCAAGTCCATGGTTCAGAATTTTTGGTGGGCGCCGAAATCGATTGAACCTTTGATGCAAAATTTGGTGATCCGTGATGATCCCGATCATGCGCGTCTGCGAGGCCTTGTGGACAGCGTTTTTGCGCGGCATTCGATAGAAGATCTTATCCCCCAGATCACCAAAATTGCCGATGACTTATTGGATAAAATTGCGCCTAACACCCCCATTGATATTGTCAAATCCTATACCCGTGAAGTCCCGTTTCGCGTGATTTGCCACATTTTAGGAATGAGTCAAAAGACAACCCATAAGATCACCAAACATATCAAACCGATTTCCTCGGCGGCAGGCATCCCATCTATGTTATGGGCCATCGTTCGGTTAAAACCTGCACTTTCCATTTTACGAAAAGAGATAAAAGCCGCGCGCACCTCTGGACAATCGGGGGTGATTGGCGATCTCTCCCGTGCCCAAGCCCAAGGGACAGAGATAAGTGATGATGAGATCGTGGCGATGATTTTTACCCTCTTTGTTGCGGGGCATGAAACCACGGTACATTTGATTAACAACGCGATTATTGCGGCGACGGATCACCCCGAGATGCGCGGATTGCGGGGTGCAGCGCTTGATCTCGCGATTGACGAATGCATGCGGTATTATTCGCCTGTGATGATGACAAAAACCCATTTTGTTGCACGCGATACGGATTGGAACGGGGTACCACTTTGCAAGGGGGACAAGGTTACTGCATTTTTGATTGCCGCCAATTCCGACCCCAAACGGCACGACACCCCAGAGGAATTTCGCCTTGACCGCCGCCCTAATGCGCATGTCGGGTTCGGGTTTGGCCCACACGTTTGCCTTGGGATGCAGCTTGCGCGGGCAGAGGCGCATGTGACGCTGGAACGGTTGTTCGAGAGGTTTCCGAATTACGATATAATAAGGGGGGCTAAATCCCCTGCCCCCCTAAAACGTCTTGGATTACGCGGCCCCAAGCGGCTTTGGTTAAACCTAAATTAACGCCTGCCCCTAGGACTGTGCCTTTTTCTCAAGACGGCGACGATGTAGGACTGGCTCAGTATAGCCTGAAGGCTGCACGCGGCCCTCGAACACCAATTCACAGGCCGCCCGATAGGCGATGCTGTCAAAGCCGGGCGCCATTGGTTGATAGAGCGGATCACCGGCATTTTGACCATCCACAACCGCAGCCATTTTTTCAAACGCGGCCCGCACGTCATCCTCGCTCACCACGCCATGATGCAGCCAGTTCGCGATATGCTGTGCCGAAATGCGACAGGTTGCGCGGTCTTCCATGAGGCCCACGTTATTGATATCCGGCACTTTGGAACAGCCAACGCCCTGATCGACCCAACGCACAACATAGCCCAAGATACCCTGCGCGTTGTTTTCAACTTCGCGCATGATTTGGTCTTTGGTCCATTTCTTGTAGGATGCCAAAGGAATGTCCAAAACTGCGTCCACATGCGCGCGTCTGCCACCTGCTTTGATTTTGTTTTGGACGGCGATCACATCAACCTTGTGATAATGTAGCGCATGCAAAGTGGCCGCTGTCGGGCTGGGCACCCATGCGCAGTTTGCCCCCGATTTCGGGTGTTCGATCTTTTGCTCGATCATCGCAGCCATCGCATCGGGCATGGCCCACATCCCCTTGCCGATTTGCGCACGCCCCTGCAGGCCACATTCCAAGCCAATGTCAACATTGAGGTTTTCATATGCCCCGATCCAGCCTTTACGCTTGATAAAGTCTTTGCGGCTAAAGGGGCCTGCCTCCATCGAAGTATGGATTTCATCGCCAGTGCGATCCAAGAACCCCGTGTTGATAAAGGCCACACGCGATTTTGCGGCACGAATACATTCCTTGAGGTTCACCGTCGTGCGGCGTTCCTCGTCCATGATGCCGATTTTCACTGTGTGACGTGGCAGGCCAAGAATATCCTCGACCTTGTCAAAAATGGCATCGGTAAAGGCAACTTCTTCGGGGCCATGCATTTTCGGTTTTACAACATAAACGGACCCGTGAACTGAATTTCCGCTATCGCGTTTCAGGTCATGCATCGCGATCATGACAGTCATCATCGCGTCCAGTAGCCCCTCATACACTTCATTGCCGTCCGCGTCCAAAATCGCGGGTGTCGTCATCAAGTGCCCCACGTTTCGCACCCAGAGTAAAGCGCGCCCTTTCAATGTCACATCCGATTGGCCATCGGGTCCCGTAAAGGTGCGGTCATCGTTCAAAACGCGGGTCATATCCTGACCGCCCTTTTTGAACGTTGCAGACAAATCGCCCTTCATCAGGCCCAACCAATTCGCATAGGCCTCGGCCTTATCCGCCGCATCAACACAGGCCACAGAATCTTCGCAATCCATAATCGCAGACAGCGCACTTTCCATCACGACATCTGCAAGACCCGCCTGATCCCGTGCACCAATTGGATGCGTGCGATCAAACACCAATTCCACGTGCAACCCGTTGTTTTTCAGCAAAACCGAAGACGGCGCCTTTGGGTGGCCCATATAGCCCACAAATTTATCAGGCGAGACAAGTGGCATGTCGTCGACCAACAATTGTCCATCATTGACATAGTACCGGCGCACATCTGCGTGGCTGCCGCCTTGGATTGGAAACGCCTCATCCAGAAAGACACGCGCACGAGCCACAACGCGTGCTCCATGACCGCGGTCATAGCCGCCTTTTGGGGGCAAGGTTCCCATTGCGTCAGTGCCGTAAAAACAATCGTATAGGCTTCCCCAACGTGCATTCGCCGCATTCAAAGCAAAACGCGCATTGGTGATTGGCACCACCAATTGCGGTCCCGGTATTTTGGCAATCTCAGGATCAACATTGGCGGTATCGATCTCAAAGGCATCCCCCTCTTCGACGAGATATCCAATGTCGTGGAGAAACGCGTGATAGGCATTTGGATCACGTGGTTCGTTCGCGCGCGCTTTGTGGTATTCATCAATTTTGGCTTGGATTTCTTCGCGTTTTGCCAAAAGAGCCGCATTTCGTGGCCCCATCTCGCGCATCAGTTCCGCCAGTCCGTCCCAGAATGTCTGGGCCTCAACACCAGTTCCCACCAAGGCCTGATCCTCGACAAAATTCACAAGCTCTTGCCCAACTTTAAGACCCGATTTTTCAACGTATTCTGACATGTCTTACCTCACGCGATAGATTTAAAGGTAACCTAGGCTGACCCAGCGCCATTAGCAATGTTTACGATCGGAAACTTTTTTATGTCCGAGAAAAACCTGTTTCAAATTTTCCAAGGCAATCCATCAGCCATTGGCAAATTCGGTGGTCCGGACTGTGTCCCCTATAGACCGCCGCCCTGCGATGTCGCGGTTTACACTGGCGTTCGGGTTTTGTGTGATTGCACTTGATTTCAAAGCTGATATGTTTTGATCAAATTTGTGAAAGAGGCTTATGATGACCGCGCAACAAGATCAGAAAATCTATTTAAAAGATTACACGCCACCGGAATATTTGGTGGATCATGTTGAGCTAACTTTTCATCTAGATCCGCATAAAACGCGGGTCATATCCAAGGTACAGTTTCGTCCAAACCCAGATCGCGCCTCGGATCGGTTCTTTTTGCATGGAGAGGAGCTGACCCTAAAATGGGCCAAGATTGACGGCACTGCGGTCACACCTGAGGTCACGCCCCAAGGCCTGACCTGCGCAGTGCCCAGCGCCCCTTTTGTTTGGGAGGCCGAGGTTGAAATTGATCCTGCGAATAATACCGCTCTGGAAGGGTTATACATGTCCAACGGCATGTATTGCACCCAATGCGAGGCCCAAGGGTTTCGCAAAATCACCTATTACCCCGACCGTCCTGATGTGATGGCGACATTTTCCGTCAAGATCTACAGCGACCTGCCAGTTTTGCTGTCAAACGGGGATAAAATCGAAGTGACACAGGGGTTTGCACAATGGCATGATCCATGGCCCAAGCCCGCCTATTTGTTTGCGCTCGTTGCGGGCGAGCTGATCAATCACCCGGATCGCTTTGTCACAAAATCTGGCCGTGATGTGGAGCTTAATATTTGGGTCCGCTCTGGGGATGAGGACAAATGCGCCTTTGCGATGGAGGCCTTAAAGGCGTCAATGAAATGGGATGAAGACGTCTATGGGCGTGAGTATGATCTAGATATTTTCAACATCGTGGCGGTTGATGATTTCAACATGGGGGCGATGGAAAACAAAGGGTTGAACATCTTTAACTCTTCTGCCGTTCTGGCAAGCCCCGAGACCAGCACAGATGACGCTTTTGAACGTATCGAAGCGATCATTGCGCATGAGTATTTTCACAACTGGACGGGCAATCGGATCACCTGTCGGGATTGGTTCCAGTTGAGCCTTAAGGAAGGGTTAACGGTATATCGTGACGCGCAATTCACATCCGACATGCGCAGCGCCGCCGTCAAACGTATTGAAGATGTGATCGGGTTGCGCGCCCATCAAATCCCACAGGACAATGGCCCCCTTGCCCACCCTGTGCGCCCAGAAAGTTTTGTTGAGATCAACAATTTCTATACAACGACCATCTATGAAAAAGGCGCAGAAGTTATCGGCATGCTGCGCACCTTGGTCGGTGCCGAGGCCTATGGCAGGGCGCTTGATCTCTATTTTGAGCGCCATGATGGACAGGCCTGCACCATTGAGGATTGGTTACAAGTGTTCGAGGACACAACAGGACGCGATCTGAGCCAGTTTAAATTGTGGTATTCACAGGCGGGGACGCCACGCATCAAGGTGGAAGAAGACTTCAAAGATGGCACTTTGCGCCTGACCTTGCAGCAATCAACTCCGGCAACCCCAGACCAACCCACCAAAAAGCCGATGCATATTCCGGTGGCTGTTGGGCTATTGGCGCCCGATGGATCTGAGATGGTTCCAACAACAGTTCTTGAACTGCGCGAGGACACACAAACGTTTGAATTCGAAAACCTCACAGACCGACCGGTTGTGTCGGCTTTGCGCGGATTCTCGGCTCCGGTTATTTTGCAGCTGCCCTATGACGCGGACCGGCTTGGCCATTTGGCGCGTTTTGATACAGACCCGTTTAACGCGTGGGACGCAGGCAATACGCTTGCGATTGAAAACCTTGTGGCAATGTACACTGATGATGCGGAACCAGATGCGGATTTGATTGCGGCGAAAGGCGCGGTGCTGAAAGACGAAAGCAAAAGCCCAGCGTTCCGCGCTTTGGCTCTGGGCATTCCATCATTGGATACGATCCTACGCCGGCTGTCTGATGATGGTATTCTACCAGATCCAAATCGCATTGAAACAGTCATCAAACGACTATCAACGGCGATTGCAACGGCCCATTTTGACGCCTTTAACGAGGTCTATACCGCCCATCAAATTTCTGCCCCTTATGCGCCCTCGGCCGAGCAATCAGGCAAACGGGCTTTGTCGAATAAGGCATTGTCATACATCTCTTTGCTCGACGATGGGGTAACGGCCTATGCGCAATTCAATGGCGCAACCAATATGACACAGCAACGCGCGGCTTTAGCGGCCCTCGTTCGCAACAGCCATCCGACGGCAAACGATGCCCTACAGCGGTATTTCGACCAATGGTCGCACGAACGTTTGGTCGTGGACAGCTGGTTCAGCCTTCAGGCTGCTCTGTCGCCAGCAGATCGCGCACCCGAGTTGGTGGAAACGCTCGCGCAGCACCCAGAATTCAACCTGAAAAATCCAAACCGATTTAGGTCACTTTATGGCGCATTTTCTATGAATACTGCGGCCTTTCATCGTGTGGACGGACAAGGCTACCGCGTATTATGTGATGCGATATTGGCGCTTGATCCATTGGTTCCACAAACTGCCGCGCGTATGTCGGGCCATTTTGAGAGCTGGACCAAATTTGATGAGGCACGCAAAACCCACGCACAGGCCCAATTCGAGCGCATCTTGGCCACTACTACGCTAAGTCGCGACACACGCGAAATGATCGAGCGTATCGCGGCAGGATGACACCCTATACGCTTGAGACCTCGCCGCGGCGCACATCTGCCTTTGCGACCCTCGCCTGTATTTACGTGGTGGTCGCAGTTTTGCACTGGGCGATTGATCTGTCGCCTTGGCTCGCAAGCATCCTCCTCGCATTAACCTTGCCTGCTGTTTGGGACATCGCGCGCAACAAACCGTCACGTTTGGTTTGGGACAGTGCGACAGTCACGTGGACCACGGCCGAACAAACACGAAGCGTAAAGATCAAAGACGTCACAGAAATACAGCTGATTACACGGTTGGACCTTTCGATCAAATGCACATTCATCCTGACATCAGGCGACAAATTGCGCCTGCCACCTCAGGTTACACCGTCACGAGAGGTGCTGCAAAACCTAGGGGAATCAAATGGGATTTCGGTGAAGGTTGGACATTTTCTTTCGATCCGATAACCTTTAAAATACATACTTTAGGCCTTGCAAAATAGGGCAATAAAAATTCTTATGGATATCTACTTATCCCCTTGTGCTTTAACCCTGTACCTTTCCCCCTCATTGCAGAGAAATACGGCCCTTTTTCGGCCCCATTTCAACGTAAATATAGCCCTGATACTAGGAGCTGCCCCAATGAACGCCAACACAGGACTATTTGATCAGATAAAAAGCGTCTTTTCGCCTCACAAACCTTATAAGGTTTCCGAGATGATCGCGCATCTGGATGAACCCTTTCGCACACCGGAACAAGACGTCTTGTTTCGTGAGATGCAAGAGTATGTTAACCTTCCATTGGTCACCGATACCGATGAAGAATTAGAACGCAGTTGGTATTTTCTGCGCGGTCAAAAACTTGTGCGTCAAGAAAACTGGGAAACGCTTTCGGATGAAATCAAAAAGGCCGATGCTATACACGCCAATACCATAGGCGGCATTCCTATAGCCGAGCTTTTGACGCGCGGCGCGCGTATGGATGTGGTGCGGCCGATCGAAATGTCATTAAAGCTTAACCAACAGCTTCCTACAACGGCGGGACTTGCCGATTACCACGGAGTATTAAATGATCACCTTGGCGATTACGGGGTCGCTTTGATCGTGGCATATGCCCATATTGATGCGGGCTGGGCATGGCATGACTATGCACCAACTGAGAACGCAGAAACACACCTGAACACATTCCGCCGCCATTTTAGATTGGCAAACCAAATCCTTGCTGGATACGACCCACTTGCCGAAGGCTCGGCCGCATTGGCCGCAGCACAATGTGCAGCCTTGGCCGGACGCTCAGATGCACAATCCGTTGTCGTCAACTGCTATCAAGACTTAATCGATTTGGATCCCACCTCGCCCCAACACATGCGCCAATTTGGCCAGCACCTCTTGCCAAGTTGGTTTGGCTCATATCAAAAACTTGAGGATAGTGCGCGCGGTCAGATCGAATACACCAGCGATATCTGGGGATCGGGTGCATATGCGTGGATGTATTTTGACGCCCTCGCCAATGATGCAGGGGCGTTCGAACATTTGGACGTCGATCTTTTCTTGGGGGGCATTTTGGACATTTTTGAACGCCAGACTGACCAACACACAGCAAATCTGTGGTCTGCATACCTGTCATTAACTATGGCAGAGCCCGCGTTAGGGCATGAAACCGCGATCGCGAAACGCAAACGCCTGCGTCTAAAGGAAACGGCTGACTGGGTTATCGATGCCCATTTGACAGAAATTCACCCTGTTGTTTGGTCGGATGCAATCCCGCGCGTTTTTGTTGAAGCGGATAGCACAGATGTCGAGACCGCCAACATTCGCGGAAGTGAAATCGCAACTCGTGTCCTCTATGATCGTATCCTGCAAATGCGCGGATAACGCAAAGCGGCGCAAAAATGCGGGTGTAAATTAAGACACCCCCCTCTTTTGGTGCGCCTTGACCATTGCAAGTATTGGCCTCT
>JALRHZ010000161.1 GCA_023259435.1 Paracoccaceae bacterium
AAATCGACGCCTTTCAACGCTTCCTTTGCAGAGGCGCCTTGAGCGGCGTAGGTCTTTTTCAGGTTCTGAATTTCAAGTGCTGCCTGTGTCATCGCCACTTGCCCCTGATGTCCATTTCGCGCATAAGGTCTTGTATCGGCTTCTTGTGAATAAGGGAATGGTCAAATGTCAACCCAAGCACCTGAGACAAAAATTGTAGAGACCTATCGTGTGGCCTGTGATGGTGGTGAGGGTGCTTTAGGGCATCCGCGCGTTTGGTTGCAAATTTCGAAAGAGCAGGGTTGGGTGGAATGCCCCTATTGCGATTGCAGGTTGGTCCATAAATCTGCCGCCGACAAAGCGTAACGGGCGCACCCCTTATGCCCCCATCGAGGGGGCAACGGGGTGGCCGCACTTTGTGCGGCGTTTAGATATTCCACTGTTGTTACCCAATGAGCATGTTTCCGGGTGAACAAGACATACGATCCCGTTCGGCGGGATCAATTTCATTGAAATATTGCTCAAGTTTCCCTCCGGTCCAATATCGTATTTCTTCGCCATTGTTTAAGGTCCCTGAGCCGACAACTGTTCCACTGTCCTTGTCAAACCACAAAAATGTTGCTTTGCCGGCTCGGCCGTCATCGCAGGTGATCTCGGCACGGCCAATGCCCAAAACGGTACGCCACCAGTCACCGGTACAGACATGTCCTAGGGAAGAGCGGATAATAAGCGGGCCCCCATCATCATCATTGCTAGCGCCACCGCGGAAATATTCGCCTGTTTCTTCGATACAGGCCACAATCTCAGAACAATTCGCCCCGTATATGTCACAGTCGTGAATGATGTTGTCGTTTGCCCAGCTGTGAGTTGCTAAAGAAATTGTGCTAAAGAGAATGGTCAATTGAAAGCCTGTCATGTAATCCTCTAATCGATAATCAAATTTTGCAGGACGAGGATAGCATGGCATTTGGGAAAGGTCACCACCTACACTTGATCGATGGATCTGCGTTCATCTTTCGCGCGTATCATGCGTTGCCTCCTTTGACGCGAAAATCAGATGGGCTTCCGATTGGGGCGGTGAGTGGATTTTGCAATATGCTGCATCGGTACATCGAGGGAAATACGGGTCCCGATGCGCCAACCCACGTGGCGGTCATTTTTGACAAAGGCAGCCATACGTTCCGCAATGATCTCTATGATCTATATAAGGCCAATCGTGACGAGATGCCCGAAGATTTGCGTCCGCAAATGCCTTTGACACGTCGTGCGACAGAGGCCTTTAATATCGCCTGCCAAGAAATCGAAGGCTATGAGGCCGATGATATTATCGCAACGCTTGCGGTACAGGCCCGCGCCGCAGGTGGGCGCGTCACAATCATCAGTTCAGACAAAGATTTGATGCAGCTTGTGGGGGATGGTGTCGAAATGTTGGACGCCATGAAGAACAAGCGCATTGACCGTGAGGGCGTATTCGAAAAGTTCGGAGTTTATCCCGAGCGGGTTGTAGACGTTCAGGCCTTGGCAGGTGACAGCGTCGACAACGTCCCGGGTGCGCCCGGGATCGGCATAAAAACGGCTGCATTGTTAATCAATGAATATGGCGATCTCGAGACTCTTTTAGAGCGTGCCGCTGAAATCAAACAGCCCAAACGTCGAGAAACCTTGATCAACCACGCGGATCAAATTCGCCTATCCAAACAGCTGGTGCAGCTGGACGAAAATACGCCGTTGGGGTTCACGTTAGATGATTTGGAAGTGCGCGATCCTGTTCCTGAGGTTCTGTTGCCGTTTTTGGCAGAAATGGAATTTCGTTCGCTGACCAAGCGCATTGCGGATCAAATGGGTGCCGAGGCTCCGGTGATCGAAGGACCGCAAGCGACAGAGGCGCCAGAGCAAGAGAAGGTTCCGTTTACGCCTGAGGCCTACGAAACCGTTCGAGATGTCGAGGCGCTTGATCGCTGGATTTCAAAGATCAAAGATCGTGGATATGTTGCGGTTGACACAGAGACCACATCTTTGGATGAAATGGTTGCCGAGTTGGTGGGGATTTGTTTGTCAACTGAGCCTGGTGAGGCCTGTTACATTCCTTTGGGGCATAAATCGACCGATGGCGGTGATTTGTTTGGCGGCGACACAGTGCTTGATGGGCAATTGCCGCTGCAAGAGGTTTTGGATCGCCTGCGCCCCGTTTTGACGGACCCATCTGTGATCAAAATTGGTCAGAACATGAAATACGACATGAAAATCTTGCACCGATATGGTGTGCGTGTCGATCCGATAGAGGATACCATGTTGTTGTCCTATGCGCTGCATGGGGGGCTACATGGTCATGGAATGGACGCATTGTCCGAACGGTATTTGTCACATGTTCCAATCCCGATCAAAACGCTTTTGGGGACTGGTAAATCCGCGATAACTTTTGATCGCGTGCCCATCGAAGAGGCAACTAAATACGCCGCAGAAGACGCAGATATCACCCTGCGTCTATGGCAGATGTTCAAACCGCGCTTGGCCGCGGCCAAGGTGACCCGAGTATATGAGGGGCTGGAGCGTCCTTTGGTGCCTGTTCTGGCGGATATGGAAATGGCGGGGATCAAAGTGAACCGCGATACCCTAAGCCGTATGTCAAACGCCTTTGCCCAGAAAATGGCTGGGCTAGAGGCGGAAATCCATGAGATGGCAGGCGAGGCATTCAATGTAGGCTCGCCCAAGAAGTTGGGCGAGATCATGTTTGATAAGCTTGGCTATGAAGGTGGCAAAAAGGGAAAGAACGGAGCCTATTCTACAGGTGCGGATATCCTTGAGGATCTGGCAACCATTCATGATCTGCCCAAACGTGTTTTAGACTGGCGTCAGTTGAGTAAGCTGAAATCGACCTACACAGATGCCTTGCAGGACCACATCAATGGGGATACGGGGCGGGTTCATACATCCTATTCCATCGCAGGTGCGAATACGGGTCGGTTGGCCTCGACCGATCCGAACCTGCAAAATATACCTATCCGCTCTGAGGAAGGCCGCCGTATCCGCGAGGCCTTTATTGCCGAGGACGGAAAAATCTTGGTCAGCTTGGACTATAGCCAAATCGAGTTGCGGATCCTTGCGCATATGGCGGGAATTGAACAGTTGAAACAGGCGTTTCGTGATGGATTGGACATTCACGCAATGACAGCATCAGAGATGTTCAATGTGCCGTTGGATGAAATGACCTCTGACATTCGGCGACAAGCCAAGGCTATCAACTTTGGTGTCATCTACGGGATCTCGGGGTTTGGACTTGCGCGGAATTTGCGGATCCCAAGGGCCGAGGCGCAAGGATTTATCGATCGGTATTTTGAGCGGTTCCCTGGGATCAAAGAATACATGGATGAAACGGTCAAGTTTGCCAAGGAGCATAACCGCGTTGAAACCTTGTTCGGGCGGGTGATCCACACGCCAGAGATCAACGCCAAGGGCCCTACGGCTGGCTTTGCCAAACGGGCGGCCATTAACGCTCCGATCCAAGGGACGGCTGCGGATATCATCCGTCGCGCAATGGTGCAGATGCCGGATGCGATTTCTCATCTACCGGCAACGATGTTGTTACAGGTGCACGATGAATTGCTGTTCGAAGTGTCCGAAGACGCGGTAGACGATTTAATTACCACGGCAAAGGGCGTTATGGAAAACGCAGCTGATCCCGTGGTGAATTTGGACGTGCCTTTGATCGTCGACGCAGGGCAAGGGGCAAATTGGGCAGAGGCGCACTAAGACGTTAGGCGTGCCACCATTTTTCTGGCGATTGGGGCAACAACCAAAACAGTTGGGAAGGCAATCGCCCAACTGTACCCCCAAGATGTCATCCAAGATCCGACAAAAACATCGGTCAGGCCGGTGACCCTAAGGGTTGATATTCCGGAGACAATTAGCGACATCAATCCTGATAGGATAAAACCAAATAAGATCGGCGCAAAACGGGCTGGTAACATGGCAAGAAACTCCTGAGACAGGTTATAGCTAATATTCCATTTCGGGAATGTAAATGCTTACCCTAGGTCTGCGGCCGGAATGATGGGAAAAAATGTGCCAGAAGACACAACGCCGAACCAGTCCACCCCCTCATGCAATTGGGTGGTTCCGATATCGACAAGCCGGTAAAAGCTTTTTCGGTCAATCAAGGCCTCAAGCCCCGCTCTGATGTGGATATAGGGGGATGGCTCGCCTGTTTGTGCGTCACGTTCAACTCGGATGGGGTTATCGCTGTCCGCGACAATTGTATCGCCAACATGGGTCTCAAACGTCAATATCTGTCCCTGTTCGCCGTGAATGGTTGTG
>JALRHZ010000162.1 GCA_023259435.1 Paracoccaceae bacterium
GTATGAGATATGATGATGTGACATAGTATGAGAGACAGTGAGCGGTAGAGCCAATTTCGCATTTGTCTTTCTGTATTCGTTTTGAGGGTATTTGACCTTTTTGTGTGTGATGGATTCTGTTGGCATTGGCGGTGCGCCTGATGCGGATGCGTTCTTCAATTCCGGCGTTCCCGACACGGGCGCGAATACAATTTTGCACATTGCGCAGGCCTGTGCGGAGGGGAAAGCGGACCTTGGTCGCGCAGGCCCTTTGCATGTTCCGCATCTCTGCAAAATGGGGCTTGGGGCCGCTGTTGCCCTGTCAGATCGCGCAGCGCCCGGGCTAAGCCAAGAGGCCTCTTGCGTGTGGTCGGTTGCACGGGAAACATCGCGCGGCAAGGATACCCCATCGGGACATTGGGAAATTGCCGGTCTTCCTGTTGATTGGGATTGGACATATTTCCCTGATCCCGTGAACTCGTTCCCCCAAGAGGTCATTCAACAGGTCTGCGACATTGCTGGCGTTGATGGGGTATTAGGCAACTGTCATGCGCCGGGCACAGAAATAATTGACCGCCTTGCCGCCGAGCACATCAAAACGGGCCGACCTATTTGCTATACTTCAGCAGATAGTGTTTTTCAGATTGCTGCACATGAGGATCATTTTGGCTTGGATCGCCTATATGACCTCTGCGCACGTCTTGCCCCAAGTTTGCATGCACAAAAGGTGGGGCGCGTGATTGCACGGCCTTTTGTTGGTGAGCCGGACATTGGGTATACGCGGACTGTGAACAGAAAAGATTATGCGATGACCCCGCCACAGCCAATATTGATGAATTGGCTACAAAAGCAGGGGCGCCCCGTGTATTCCATTGGAAAAATTGGGGATATTTTTGCAAACCAAGGGATTGATCATTTTGTGAAAGGATCAGACCAAGACCTTGCCGACGCGTTGATGTCGCATATCGAAACGTGCCCCGATGGCGCGTTTGTCTTCGCCAATTTCGTTGAATTTGATAGCGTCTACGGCCATCGCCGAGATATCGCGGGATATGCCCGTGCGCTTGAATGGTTCGATGGGGTTATTGCCAAAGTATGCGATGCACTGCGTGATGATGATGTTCTTATCATTACGGCAGATCATGGAAACGATCCATCATGGGTGGGCACGGATCATACCCGCGAACAGGTTCCGGTTTTGACCAATGTCCCTTTGAACCAATTCAATCATTCCTCAGGCCGAATTGTAAAATTTTCTGATATCGCCGTGACGATTGCACATTTATTTGGGATAAGCTCAGCCCAAAACGGAGATAGATTCCTATGAACCTCGACCAACTTCCCAAGATAGAATTGCACGTCCACCATGAAGGGGCCGCGCGTCCGGAATTTATCCGTCAATTGGCCTTTGAGAAAAACGTTGATCTGTCACATATTTTTGATGATCAGGGGGGCTATATTTATCGCGATTTCAATCACTTTTTACAGGTCTACGAGGCCGCATGTACGGTTTTGCAAACGCCACAAGACTTTTACCGCCTGACCTTGGACATCCTCGAACATTCGGCCCAACAAGGCGTGATATATACCGAGACATTCATTTCCCCTGATTTTTGTGGAGGCGGAGATGTCGCGGCTTGGATCGATTATGTCAGCGCTATTGAAGAGGCCGCACACAAGGCGCACCGTCAGTTTGGTATCCAAATGCGTGGCATTGCCACCTGTATTCGCCACTTTGGGCCTGATCAGGCCAAGCTTGCCGCCCATTGCGCTGCTGAAAGTTCGGGCCAGTTTATCACGGGCTTTGGAATGGGCGGCGACGAAAAAATGGGACGCCAAGGTGATTTTGCCTATAGTTTCGACATGGCCCGCGAAGCGAATTTGAAATTGACCACCCACGCAGGGGAATGGGGCGGGGCAGAAAGTGTGCGCCAAGCCATAATGGATCTGAACGTGGATCGCTTGGGACATGGCATACAGGTCGTTGAAGATAACGCGCTGGTAGATGAGGTCATCGCACGGCAAGTCACCCTAGAGGTGTGTCCCGGCTCAAACGTCTTTCTCGGGGCGGCGAAAGATTTGCAAACCCATCCAATCCACGCGCTAAAGGACAAAGGTGTGCGGGTCACCGTGTCCACCGATGATCCGCCGTTTTTCCACACCACGCTTATCCAAGAGTATCGTAATCTGGTGCAAGAGTGCGGATGGCAAGGAACGGATTTGAAACAAGTGAATTTGGATGCGGCGCAAACGGCGTTTTGCGATGACGAAACACGCAGCGCTTTGCTTAAAAAGATCGAGGACACAGAATGGACGCTTTGACCGTAGTAGATCACCCCCTGGTGCAACATAAATTAACCTTGATGCGCAAATCAGAAACCTCGACAGCAGAATTTCGCCGGTTGCTAAGAGAGATTTCACAGCTCATGGCCTATGAAATCACCCGTGAATTGCCCATGAAAACGCGGCGAATTGAGACACCGTTACAACCGATGGACGCGCCATGTTTGGATGGTAAAAAGCTTGCTCTGGTGTCCATTTTGCGGGCTGGCAACGGCATGTTGGACGGTGTTCTTGAGTTGGTGCCATCTGCGCGCGTGGGCTTTGTTGGCCTGTATCGCGACGAGGCAACTCTTATGCCTGTGGAGTATTATTTTAAAGTACCACAAGAACTTAGCGGACGTCTTACAATCGCGGTTGATCCTATGTTGGCCACTGGAAATTCCTCGGTCGCGGCAATCGATTTCTTGAAAAAAGCAGGGGCGAGCGATCTGAGGTTTATGTGCCTCCTTGCTGCGCCCGAAGGCGTTGCACGCATGCAAGAGGCGCACCCCGATGTCCCCATTGTGACTGCGGCTATCGATGAAAAGCTGAATGAAAAAGGGTATATTGTCCCAGGTCTTGGTGATGCCGGTGATCGCATGTTTGGCACAAAATAAGCGCATCATTACTTTACCCGCCCATATATTTGGTGCATAGTCATATAAGATTATGGGGTAATATATGGCTGTTCTCAGTTTGCTGCGTGGCGCGTTTGTTGTGTGCCTTATCGGTGGTGCAACGCACGTTGCAGCGCTAAGTTTGGATGATGACACAGGTCCGGCCGAGTTTCCGCCCGCTGGATTTACTGGAGCACAGTTTGTAGATAGCAAGGGCTGTGTATATTTGCGTGCCGGTGGCAATCTGATGGAGAATTGGGTTCCGCGTGTCACGCGTGATCGCAAGGTGGTCTGCGGATATACGCCCAGCTTTCCAAAATCACAAACGCGTAGCGCCGCTGTCCAACGTCAGTCTCAAGCCCCTGAACAGAGTACCCTGAACACGCCTGCACCGCGGCCACAAGCACCTGTTCCATCTCAGACAGTCACACAACCAACTAGAAGCGCGCCAGCCATTGTTCCAAAGGCACAACCTGTTGCCGTGGCGCGCCAAGTTGTGCGGCCAACTGTTCAGCCTGTTCCGCAACAGACAGGACAAGTTGTTGCAAACACCGCCGCGCCTATTCGTGTTCAACGGCTAAGAAAAGGTGGACCAGAGGCACAAACGCCAAACGGGTATAAATCCGCATGGGACGATGGTCGGCTAAATTACAAGCGCGCTATTCAGTCTGTGGAAGGAATACGAAAATCTGATCTGCTTTGGTCCCGCACAGTTCCAAGACGTTTGATTCACACGCCCTCAGGCCAAGATGTGACGTCTTTGTTTGATAAGTTGATCTACCCATTTACGGATATCACGCAACAGCGTGCGTATTTGGCGGCAAAGGATTCACTTAGCATTATTGCGCGCCCGAATGGGGAAATATTGCTTGTCCCCAAAGAAGCGGCGCAAACTGTGCTAAGCAATCTTTCGAAATCGTCCTCGCAAACCAAACAGACGTATCGCTCTGGCGCGACGAAAAAGACGACACGTGTTTCGCATTCAGGATCTGGGCGCTATGTTCAGGTTGGGACATTTGGTGTTGCAAAAAATGCGTCAAACACAAAAGCGAAGCTCTCGCGTCAGGGGGTGCCTGCGACTGTGCGCAACATAAAGCGGGGCGGAAAGTCGTATCAGGTCGTATTGGCGGGACCATTTAACTCGTCGTCTGCGGCGCAATCGGCCCTAAGAACCGCACGCAATTTGGGATTTAGCGACGCCTATCTTCGGAATTGATTAGCCGCCACAGATGCCTTGCAGGCGGATCCAATCTTGGTCACCAAGGCTTGGTCGCGTGGGTGTGGCTGTCTGGTCTGCCTCGATAAGGTCGATGGTTGTTTCCCCAGTCACATC
>JALRHZ010000163.1 GCA_023259435.1 Paracoccaceae bacterium
TTGTACCTATGTCCACAAACTTGTGAACATCAGGCTAGTGACCTTATGTGATTTTTGCACTACATCCACCCTATGTTTGGAATCGAAATCATAGACGCGGCCTTGCTGCCCGCAATGATCGTGGCCTTGTTCGCTGGGCTTACGTCGTTTTTATCTCCGTGTGTTTTGCCTGTCGTGCCACCGTACTTGGCCTATATGAGTGGGATTTCACTCAGCGAGCTGTCGTCGTCAGAACGACCCAAAAGCGCATTATTGCCCGCGATCTTTTTTGTCATGGGATTGTCGACAATATTTTTGTTGCTTGGGTTCACGGCTTCGGCGTTTGGGCGCATGTTTTTGACATACCAAGACACGTTCAACACAGTGGCAGGGATTTTGGTGATGATCTTTGGCGCGCATTTTGTGGGCGTGTTTCGCATTCCAATCCTCGACCGCGAGGCGCGCATGGAGGTTGGTGACCAAGGTGGATCCGCATTCGGGGCCTATATACTTGGTCTTGCGTTTGCCTTCGGCTGGACGCCATGCATCGGACCGCAACTAGGCGCCATACTCTCTTTGGCGGCGAATGAGGCGTCGTTGGTCAAGGGAAGCGTTCTTTTGGGCGCATATGCGATTGGTCTGGGCGTGCCATTTTTGGTGTTTGCGCATTTCCTACCGCGCTTGGGCGGATTCCTAAACTGGATGAAACGCAACATGGAGCGGATCGAGCGATTGATGGGGTTGTTGCTGTGGACCATTGGTTTGATGATGCTGACAGGTGGATTTGCGGATATGTCGTACTGGTTGCTGGAAAACTTCCCCGCGCTTGCAAGTTTTGGCTAGCTCCTGCACCGATGACCCTGCATAGTATAAGCGGGTTTGTTTAAGGGTAGTCGTATGGCGGGAACGGTACAAAAAAGGCGTGTTTTTTACATTCCCGGCTTTGATCCGTTTCCAGCACGCAAATACCGTGAACTTTATCGTGTTGAAAGCGCCAAGCAGGCAATGATTTCTGGATATGACATCACTCAACATGCAAACCCGCTGTCGTCGGGGTTTGGCTGGGCAACCACCGCAGTGATCGACGGCCAAACCACAGAGACGACATTCGAAGTTCTGGAATGGGCTGATATTGTAAAATCAACGATGTCATCCGGTGTTTGGGCAACCTACCTCAACCTGTTTAGAACTGCTTGGATCTACATCTCTAGCGGTGCGTTATTCGACATTTTGCGGTTACGCAAAGGGCCAGTAATTGCAGCGCTATATCCTGTGGGCCTTTTAGTGCTACAGTTACTTATTGCGCTGTCAGCTGCGTATTTTATTGGAGCGCTGGCATCGATTATTCATCCTGTTGCGACTTTGTTGGGACTTGCGGTAATTTATCCAATACTCAATTTTTTCAAATCGTTAGATGGCAAACTCTATGCTTATTACCTAATGCAAGATTACGCGCATGCGGCCTGTCATTGGGGCGAATATACGCCTGAACTTTCTCAACGACTTGATGATTTTACGGGTCGCATTGCCGCGACAGTTGAGGAGGAATGGGATGAAATCTTGATTGTCGGTCATTCCTCGGGCGCGCATCTAGCGACGAGTGTGATCTCGCGCCTGACCAAAGCTGGGTATCCAATTGAAAAAATATCATTTTTAACCTTGGGACAAGTGTTCCCAATGGTGTCATTTTTGCCCAAAGCGCATGAGCTACGTCAAGATATGCGAGATGTGTCTAGCTCAGACATATTTTGGCTAGATGTAAGTGCGCCCGGCGATGGCTGTACCTTTGCACTGTGTGATCCGGTCCGCGTGAATGCAATTGAGGCGCCTAATCAAAAGGGACCTTTGATCCTGTCAGCGGCCTTTAGTCAAACATTAAAACCCGAGACGTGGAAAGCGTTACGCTGGAGGTTTTTTCGTCTACATTTCCAATACTTGCATGCGTTTGATAATCCGTCCTTATATGACTATTTTACGATTACAGCTGGGCCAAAGACGCTTGCCGAACGGTTCCACGACCAACGGCCATCCGCATCCAAAATCACGACACCAACAGCGCGCTATTCTGAGGTGGCGCTATGACTTTGCCGCCAAAGCCCAAGTCGAGGCCGGATCGCGTGGGTCTTTTGACCTATCTTAAGCTGTTTCGCAAAGACATCCTATCGGCACAACCTGAGCGCCTGTATCGTGCGCGTATGGCGGAATTCAAAACCCCGTTTTTTCGATCCTATCTGATAAACGAGCCAGAGCTTATTAAAACGGTCCTGAAGGATCGACCCGAAGACTTTCCAAAATCAGACCGTGTAGGTGAGGGCCTGCGGCCTTTGTTAGGGAAGTCTGTGTTCCTTACGAATGGAGACACATGGAAACGTCAGCGCCGGATTATTGATCCGGCCTTTGAAGGGGGCAGGATTAAGGATGTGTTCCCCGCGATTAAACAGGCGGCGGATGCCATGGTCGCGCGGTTAGAGCCCGGAGAGGTAGAGATTGAAGAGATCTGCAGCTATGCCGCAGCAGATGTTATTTTCAGGACACTTTTTTCAATTCCCATCGAACACGAAGACGCGCATGAGGTGTTTCGCGAATTTCAAAACTATCAACGCGAACAGCCGTTGTTGAATGTAGGGGCGTTCATCAAATTGCCCTCGTGGATCCCGCGCAATCATTCGAAAGTAACGCGGGAGTCAGCGCGAAAAATTCGTGCCCTTATTACAAAGATGACACAAGCCCGACGCCAAGACATCAAAGCAGGCACAGCGCCGGATGATTTGGCAACACGCATTATGACAACCCCTGACCCCAAGACGGGTCGCGTGTTTGAGACAGATGAAATGGTCGATCAAGTGGCGATCTTTTTCCTTGCGGGGCATGAAACAAGTGCGTCCGCCTTGGCATGGGCGTTGTATTTATGTGCGTTGTATCCAGAATGGCAGGATAAGATTGCCGTAGAAGCCACTGTTTTGGAAGAAGAAAACGAATTTAGGGTTGTGTCGAAATTGCCGATAAGCCGAGATGTTTTTCGTGAAACTTTGCGCCTGTATCCGCCTGTTCCCATGATGGTACGAGAAACGACATGCCCCGAGGAATTCCGCGACAGGCCCATCAAAAAGGGGGCCCAGATTGTGATGAGCCCATGGCATTTGCACCGCAACAGCCGAATTTGGGAGGACCCGGATGCCTTTGATCCCAAACGGTGGTCAACCGAGACGGGCCGCGCCTGTGCCAGAGATGCCTATATTCCCTTTTCTGCCGGTTCACGCGTCTGTCCCGGTGCGGGGTTTGCAATGATCGAAGGGCCTGTTTTGTTGTCGACGTTGTTGCGGCATTTTGAGGTGCGGTGCGTGTCCGATAAAGCGCCGGTCCCCGTGGCCCATATAACCGTAAGATCACGCAACGGAATTTATTTGGAACTTAGGCCGCGCGACTAGTTTGGTTGCAGGGGGCTGTCTGCCCCCTCTGTGCTATGCACATTCACCCCCGAAGATATTTTTGGACAAAAAATGAAGCTAGGGGTGCTGGTTGCTTTGGGATTTGTTCATGTAATGCTGAAGAACGTAGTCGCGGATGGCGCTTGCCAAGCCAACATCAAGGTCGCGGGTTTCATCGATATTGGCGGCCAAGCCATTGATAGCGATGTTTTGCTCGTGCGCGATGGCGCAAAAGGCGGTCCAAAATCGGTCTTCTAAAGAGACGGAGGTCCGGTGTCCTTTTAGTGTAAGAGAACGTTTTTTGGGTCGGATGCTCATTCAGATCGAAGGTTCTGGGAAAGTTTCTTCTCAGCCAAGCTGCGCTGTTTTTTGGCCAGCTCTTTTTGGGCTTTGCTAAGGCCGTAAAATGCCGCGTTTTGGTCTGCCTGTTTTTTATCTTGGGCGCGTTTTGTGTCTTTGCGGCGTTTGTTAAGGTTTACGATCTGAGACATCTGCGCGGCTTTTACTTGCGGAAGCTATCGAGGCTTACGACTTCGGCATCATGGTGTTCTGGGGCAGGGGTCTCTTCCACCTCATCCTCTAGGTCGTCGTCATCCGCTTCGTGTTGTTCAAACCGCAGGCCGAATTCGACGGAGGGATCAACGAAGGTGATTATGGCGTCATAGGGCATATACAGCGGTTCAGGAGAGTCCCCGAAATTCAATGTCATGGCAAAACCGTTTTCATCCACGCTTAGGTTATCGAACCAAT
>JALRHZ010000164.1 GCA_023259435.1 Paracoccaceae bacterium
ATACCAAGGCCAAAGACAACCGCGGTTGCAAGTTGTTTCCACCACAAGGCGGTTGGGCTATCGATGGAATATCCTCCACCAATGAAATCAAGGCTCAGACCAAACATCATAGGCGCAAGGCCCGCCATCGTTGTGATTGTTGTCAGCAGCACAGGGCGAATACGCTGTTCTGCGGTCCGAATAATCGCCTCGATCCGCGGCATGTATCGTGAAAATTCTTGATAGGTGTCGATCAGAACAATGTTGTTGTTCACAACAATACCTGCCAACGCAACAATCCCTGTTCCGGTCATGATGATCGAGAAGGCTTGATCCATGACCAACATGCCAATCAAGACGCCCACAGTTGAGAGAACAACAGCGATCAAGACCACAAAGGAATTATAAAAGCTGTTGAACTGTGCCAGCAAGATAATGAACATCAACGCAAGGGCCGCCGAGAAGGCCGAGGCCAAAAACTCTTGGCTTTCTGCTTGTTCCGCTTGGTCGCCTGTCCATTCCCAAGAGATGCCCGACGGCAATGGGTTTTCTGTCAGGTAGTCGGTTAAAAAGGCGATGCGTTCGTTGGCGTTCACCAAAATCTCGTCTTCTGATCCGTCCTCTGTTGTGACTGTGATCGTTTCACCAGTTGTGATCGCCGCTTTCACATCGAAGTATCGTTTTTGATCAATGCGGTTTATCTCGGCCAATTTCTGAACAGGTTGGCGCGTGATGAAATTCGACAAAGGCACAAGACCGTCGGGCGTGCGAACCTTGAGGGTGTCTAAGGTACTTAGCAGGCGATATTCCTCGGGCATGCGCACACGAATTTCGACTTCCTCATCCGAGGTATCCACCCGCATGGTGTCTAGCAAAATGCCGCGGGTGACCAGCTGAACCATAGCGCCAACTGTTTGCACATCTGCGCCATAGCGACCCGCGCGTTCGACATCTACGTCGATTTGCCAGTCGATACCGGGCAGGGGCAGGGTATCTTCGACCAAGGCAAGCCCATCTGTCTCTTCGAATACCTGACGCATCCGCGCGGTGGACATCAACAGGTCTTCCCAGTTGTCACCGAAAATGCGCAAATGGACAGGCTTGCTGCTTGCAGGTCCACGCGCCAATTCCAAGACTTCGATCTGAATGCCTGGAATAGCCGAAAGGTTTTCGGTCAATTCAGCAATTATCTTATTGCCGTCGAGATCCGCGTTTCCGGCGCGGTCTTCCCATGGAATGGTTTCAATCTGGATCTGTCCAATGGTGTCTTTCGGCGTTGTGGCACCGGCAGTGTTGGAATTCAAACCACCTTCACCGGCAAAGGCAAACACGCTATCCACCCCGGGGTGCATTAAGACAATCTCTTCGGCCTGACGCACCAATGCATCTTTTTCGTTTAGCGACAGGTTACCCCGCGCTTTGACATACACAATCGCTTGCTCTGGTTCACTTTCGACAAAGAACTCAACGCCATTGTTGTTTTCGCCGAAATAGGAAAAGACATTGATGGTAAAGAACACAACGCCAACAATCGTCACCAAAGGCATAATCGGATTGCCTGCGATGAATTTGATGAAATATCCAAAGGGCGTCCTGCGATAGCCCACATCGACCTTGCGTTCGCGCGGATCACGTGCAGCGGCATTCATCACAATCGAACCTGCAAAGGCGCTGAGTGTGAACATGATAAGCCCCGGGAAAACGGCGACTGCGCCCATTGTGTCTTGGTCAAGGCCCAAGAGGTAGGCGGGATTGATCGTTTGCATGACCGAGACAAACATCACAAAAAGAACGACAGGTACCAACGCGGCCCGTACGATCCAAGGCAGGCGCGACTTTAATGAGGCGGCGGACGTCTCAAACACACGGCTCAGACGGCCCGAGACCCCGCCCAAGACGGGCAAATAGACCAAGGCAACAATCAAAGACGCGGTCAAAACAAAGATCAACGTCACCGGCAGCATTCCCATGAATTGACCGGGGACACCGGGCCAAAACAGCATGGGCAAAAACGCACAGAGCGTTGTCGCAGTCGAGCTGACAACGGGCCAGAACATCCGCTTTGCCGCCTCAACATATGCCGACATTGGGCCGGTCCCTTCTTGGATGCGTTTGTCGGCATACTCCACCACAACAATTGCACCATCCACAAGCATCCCAACCGCAAGGATTAAGCCGAACATCACGATGTTTGAAATGGTGACGCCCATGACGCCCAAGAGAACGAAACACAACAAAAACGAGGTTGGAATTGCAAACCCAACCAAAAGAGCAGCCCGCGTTCCAAGGGCCGACAAGACCACGATCATCACAAGTGCGATGGCGGTCAACACCGAGCCTTCAAGCTGGCTTACCATGCTTTCAACTGTGCGGGATTGGTCGTTTGATGCCCCCACGGATACGGCCGAACGCAAGTCTTCGGGCCATGCCTTGGATTCGGCTTCGACCAATAGTCGCACTTCTTTTGCCGTGTCGATCAGGTTAAAGCCTTTGCGTTTCACAACTTGTAGCGCGACGGTATTTTCGCCGTTAAACCGCGCTGTTCCGGCGCGGTCCTCAAAGGTTAGGTTAATCTCGGCCAAGTCGCCAAGTGTGACAATCCGATCGCCGTTGATCTTGACGGGAAGGGCGTAAATATCGCGCACGTCGTTAAACGAGGACGGGATTTTGACAGCGAACGTCCCTTGTGCGCTATCGACTTCACCGGCTGCGATCAGCTGGTTGTTGTTTTGCACAACGGAAATCAATTCGCCAGCGGTCACGTTATAGGCTTCAAGGCGCAGAGGGTCGATCAGAACCTCAACCATCTCGTCGCGGCTGCCTGTGATGGCGGCCTCAAGGACTGCATCCATGCTTTCGATGGCTTCTTGCAGGTTTTTGGCCACTTCGTTGATTGTGCGCTCTGGGACATTTCCGGTCAGGTTCACAATAATGATCGGAAATTCGGAAAAGTTGATTTCATTGATCGAATATTTTTCTGCCCCACTTGGAAATGAGGCTTCGGCGGAATTCATCGCATCGCGCACATCGGCCATTGTTTTGGCCTTATCCCATCCGAATTCGAATTCAAGCGCGACACCGGCATAGTTTTCTGCCGCAGTTGCGGTCATGCGGTCTAGGCCATCGATATCGGCCAATTCCGTTTCCATGGGACGTACCAAGAGGCTTTCGCTGTCTTCTGCGGAAATGCCGGGGAAGGGCACCGAAATGAACAGAGCCGGAATTTCAATATCTGGCTCGCCTTCTTTTGGCAGGCCGACGTATGAAAATATCCCTGCGCTTAACGAGACCAGTATAAGCGCGATGATCATCCGCGCTCGGGCTGCGGACCAGTCGATTAATCCTGTCATTGTGACACCTCGCGATAAGTTGGCTCAACCGGAACTCCGTCCGAGACATATTCTTGTCCGACGACAATGACACTGGCGTTTGTGTCAAGCCCTGCAAGCCAGACGCCTTCTACTGTATCTCGTAAAACTTCTGTAGAGACGAACTTTGATGTATTGTCGTCTTGGATGACACGAACACCCAGACGACCGTCGTTGTCGAGTGTCAAAGCAGATTGCGGCAACAAATGCGCAAATTTGCCGTCAGATGCGATGACAATTTCTGCGGTTTGACCATCGCTAATCGCCATTTCTGGGTTAGGGATATCGATTTCAAGCTGGAACGTCCGTGTGCGGCTGTCTGCGGCACGAGAGAGAAAGCTAACTTGGCCCTGAACTATTGTCCCATCGATCAAACGCGCCTGCGCCGGAGCGCCACGCTTGACACGGGTCAATTCTGTTTCTGGGATATAGCCGACAAGCTTTATTGGATCCAGTTGAATGACAGTCCCACATAGGGCGCCAGGTTGCAACAGGCTTCCTATTTCGGCTGTGTCTGATTCCAACACACCACTAAAGGGCGCTGTGATCGTGACGCGACTGATTTCTGTTTCAGCTGCCTCCACGGCGGCTTCTGCGGATTGAATGCGCGCCTCGGTGCTTTCAAATCCGGCTTGGGCACTGGCAACGCCTGCTTCGGCGGCACGCAGGCCTTCTATCGGCACACCTCCACGGCTTGCGATGGCCCCATGCGTTTCGGGGTGTTCGTGCCGGACGCGGCCCGCGGTCGGCGCCTGCCGGCGCTCTTCTGGTTG
>JALRHZ010000165.1 GCA_023259435.1 Paracoccaceae bacterium
GGGTTCAACGATGCCATCGGTTCTTGGTAGATCATAGCGATTTCATTGCCACGGATGTCGCGCAATTCTTCGTCTGACATATCGTTCAGATTACGGCCTTTGAACTTGATCGATCCGCCTACGATGCGGCCGTTCACGCCCAAATCTTGCATGACGCCCAAGGCGACCGTGGATTTACCGCAGCCAGATTCGCCCACCAATCCAACGGCTTCGCCAGGTTGGACGGTGACGGAAAAATCCATCACTGCGGGGATTTCGCGCAAGCGGGTAAAAAAGGAAATGGACAGGTTATCGATTTCTAGGATCGGTCCATCATAGTCTAATTTTGTCATTGTCTTCTCCCATTAGGGCAGAGGGGACAGGGCGGGTGATCCCGCCCAATGATTAATCTTTCAAGCTTTCTTCACGCAGGCCGTCTGCCAATAGGTTCAGACCCAAAACAAGCGACAAAAGCGCAAAGGATGGCGGAAGAGCAGGGTGAGGATAGATGGACAGCAATTTGCGTCCTTCGTTGATCGTTGCACCCCAGTTGGGATCTTCTGGCGCAAGGCCCAAACCAAAGAAGCCCAAGGTTCCAAGCAAAATGGTGGTATAGCCGATCCGTAGACAGAAATCGACGATCAACGGTCCACGCGCGTTTGGCAAAATCTCCCACAACATGATATACCATGTGCCTTCGCCACGTGTTTGCGCCGCTGCCACATAGTCGCGTGTTTTGATGTCCATCGCCAAGCCACGCACAATCCGAAACACGGTGGGCGAGTTCACAAAGACCACGGATACGAACACGGTCAACAGACCCGCATCAACGTCAAACCCATCGATTGCGTTGAACAAAGTTATTTTGCTGCCCGCTTCGTTGATCAATGAGATATAGAGATACCCCAAGATGCCCAGAACAATCACCAACATCGTCGTGCGTTTTTGTGGCTCGATATAATAACGCGAGTTGATCAGGACCCCGAAAAAGATCAATGGGAAACTGAACAACACCACGGCCATAAATTGCGGCAGGCCGGTCAGGACGATTTCAGGCGTCACCAAAAGATAGAACAGCAAGATCACAGGGAAGGCCAAGATCAGGTTCGCCAAGAACGACAGACCTGTGTCAAGACGACCGCCGTAATACCCTGCTGGCAGACCCAAGGTGATGCCAACCATAAAGGCAAACACTGTGGCCAAAGGCGCGATGATAATTACAACAGTCGAGCCAGCCATCACGCGGCTAAACACATCGCGCGCCAGGTTGTCACCGCCGAGCAGGTAATAGGCATAATCACCGTCCTCGGCACCGCGCAGCGGCGTACCGGGAACTTTGTTTTTCATGCCCGATACCTGTGCCAAGGGATCATGGGTCGCGATCAGGTCAAACATGCCGGTGAAGACACCGACAAAGACCCAAAACATCACGATACCAAAGCCAATCATGCCGATGGTGCTATCAAAAAGTTTCCCATATAGGCCAAGCTTACGCTTGTACCGGATGGAAACGGCGAAAGTTGCAATAAGTGCAATCCACACAGGGAGGAGTTGCATGAACATGCGGGTAAAGATTTCACCCCAGGATAAAGGATCCATTTATGCGTCCTCCTTAGCTTACGCTGATGCGTGGGTTGAGATAAACATAGCCGATGTCAGAGATCAGCTGTGTGACCAAGACCACCACAACAGACACGACAGACACAGCTAGCAATAGATCAATGTCGTTGTTCCCGGCCGCTTGGACCAGAACCCAGCCAAACCCTTTGTAGTTGAACAGGGTCTCAACGATCACAACACCATTCAACAGCCAAGGGAACTGAAGCATGATAACGGTGAACGGCGCAATCAACGCATTGCGCAACGCGTGTTTGACAACGATATTGCGGAAAGACACACCTTTTAGGCGGGCTGTTCGGATATATTGCGCGGTCATGACTTCGGCCATTGAGGCGCGTGTCATTCGGGCGATATAGCCCATTCCGTACAGGGCGATTGTCACCACGGGTAGGGTAAAGTTTTCAAAGGTCGGATTGTCCATCGCCGATGTTGCAGTCCCTTTAAACCATTTGAGACCAAAGGCGCTTGAGGAAAAGACCGCGATCAAAATAACACCGGACACATATTCGGGTGTCGCGGTCGTGGTAATGGCAAAGGTCGATAAGGATCTGTCCAATTTGCTGCCTTCGCGCATGCCGGCCAAAACGCCAATAATCAGCGCGGATGGGATCATCAATATCATGACCCAGAGCATCAAAGTTCCGGTCATCCCCAAACGCGTGGCCACAATGGTCGAGACGTCATCTTTAAAAACTGTCGACTCACCCCAGTTGCCTTGCAGCACACCGCAAAACGTCGGCGCGCCTTCGGGATTTCCTTCGTTCGCAAAGCATTGCCCTCTGAGGGTGCCATCGGATCCCTCGATGACGTACCCTGGCAAAACGCCAAGCCATCGTCCGTATTTTACGGGCAGTGGATCAAGATATCCTCGGTTTCCTAAAAACGAGGCAACGGCCTCATCGCTCATCCGAAAGTTTCCTTCGGATTTTGCAAGCTTTTCTAGGTTTGGATAAAGGTTCGTCATCGTAAAGACGATGAACGTCAAACAAAGCGCGGTGAGTATCATCACGCCGACGCGTCTAAGAATAAACAGTCCCATGGATTTCCCTGTTTTTATTGGGATATTCTATTTGGCTTTTGCCGCATCCCTTACAAAAACGGGCCGCATGAATCTCATGCGGCCCGACGTCTTAGCTACAAATTAAGCAGCAAAGCCCCACTTGTAGATTTGTGGAAGATACGCAATGTGCATATCACAGCCCACAACTTCTGGCTTGTGGTGGCGATAGAGTGAGCGCCAGTACGGCTGAATTGTAACGCCTTCTTCTGCGATGATTGCCTGACACTTGGCCGCCACTTCGCGACGTGCATCCGCATCCGCGATTGCGTTCGCTTGTGACAATAGCGCGTCAAACTCTGGGTTGGACCAGCCAAACTCGTTCCATGCTTCGCCAGAGCGATACGCAAGGCCCCAAATCTGTGTCGCCAATGGGCGGTGGTTCCAGTTGGTCGAGCTGAACGCATATTTTGTCCAGTCATTCCAGAATGTTGACCCCGGTAGGATTGTACGCTTGACGTTAAAGCCCGCATCGCGCAACTGCGCCGCGACGGCATCAGTTGTGTTCTTGCGCCAATCATCGTCGATTGAGTGCAATTCGAACTCATAGTCTGACATGCCCGCTTCGTCCAACAATGCTTTTGCTTTTGCTGGATCGTATGGCAAACGGTTGACAGATGCATCTGTCTCTGGGTGCATTGGACCCGCGTGGTGGTTGTTTGCAGGGGATCCAAGACCTGCATAGCCAAGCTCTAGGCAAACTGCGTTGTCGACTGCCATGCTGATCGCTTGGCGAACGCGCTTGTCTTCGAATGGCTTTTTGCCCTCTGAGTCTTCTGCCAATTGGTTTGGACGAACAACGATTGTTGCGCCTGAAGCCACTTCGGATTTTGTCCATCCGATGCTGTCAAATACGTCAACAAAGTCGCCAACTGTTTCCCAGATCGCGTCAACTTCGTCTGCGTCTGCAGCGGCAACCCATGCGGATGGATCTGTGCCATAGTCGATGTATTCGATGCGATCAAGGTAACCACCTTTGCCCGCAGAATAGCCCCACCAGTCGTGACCTTCGTTGCGCACGAGGACGCCTTTGACGCCAACCTCTAGGCTTTCAGGAAGCATGTATCCTGTGCCGACTGGGTTGGATAGCATTGTATCTGCTGTGTGCGATGCGTGTGTGATCGCAGCAGGGTAATCCGCCATGCCTGGGATGATTGTGATGTCCGATGTACCACATGTGATCTGAACTGTATGGCTGTCCAAGATCTTGATTGCACCTTCGGCCGCTTTGCCAGTTGCTTCGTCAATCAATGACGCCATACGGCCTGCCATTGAGTTACCTTCAACTGACTTGTCACACCAGCCTTCGATGTTGCGTGCAACATCTTCTGCGGTGAAATCATCGCCGTTGTTCCACTTAACGCCTTTGCGGACGTTCAATGTGTAAACTGTCGCGTCATCATTTACGGACCAGCTTTCAAGAAGCATTGGTTGGAACGAGCCGTCGTTGTTGTATT
>JALRHZ010000166.1 GCA_023259435.1 Paracoccaceae bacterium
CTTCTTTCTCTTCGGCAATTTCGCGCGCCTTGATCGAGAGGCCGAGACGACGTGTTTTGGCGTCTACGTTTGTAACGCGCACATCCACCTTGTCGCCAACAGAGAAACGCTCAGGGCGCTGCTCGGCACGGTCGCGGCTGAGGTCTGAGCGGCGGATGAAGTTTTTCATGCCCTCATATTCAACTTCGATGCCGCCATCCTCGATGGATGTGACTTCAACAGTGATGATGCTGCCACGCTTTGTGCCACCCACGGCTTCGGCAAACTTGTCGCCGCCAAGGCCCTTGATGGAAAGCGAAATGCGCTCTTTCTCAACGTCAACTTCGGAGACAACGGCCTGAACCATATCGCCTTTGCGGTAGTTCTGGATCGCGTCTTCGCCGCGCTCGTCCCAAGAGATGTCTGAGAGGTGCACCATGCCGTCGATGTCGCCTTCGAGGCCGATGAAGAGGCCGAATTCAGTGATGTTCTTAACTTCACCTTCAACTTCTTTGCCCTCTGGGTGCGTCTCAGCAAAGACTTCCCATGGGTTGCGCTGTGTTTGTTTCAAACCAAGTGAAACGCGGCGCTTGGATCCGTCGATTTCCAAAACCATGACTTCGACTTCTTGGCTTGTGGAAACGATTTTGCCTGGGTGTACGTTTTTCTTTGTCCATGACATTTCTGACACGTGAACAAGACCTTCAACACCGGCTTCAAGCTCAACAAACGCACCGTAATCTGTGATGTTTGTCACAACGCCTGTGTGAACGGACTCAAGCGGATATTTCGCTGCGACCAATTCCCATGGATCTTCTTCAAGCTGTTTCATGCCCAAAGAGATACGGTGTGTGTCTTTGTTGATTTTGATGACCTGAACTTTGATGGATTCACCAATTGTCAGGATCTCGGATGGGTGGTTGACACGGCGCCATGCCATATCTGTGACGTGCAATAGACCGTCAACACCGCCAAGATCAACGAATGCGCCGTATTCAGTGATGTTTTTCACAACACCTTCTACGTCCATACCTTCGGTCAAGTTGCCGATAACTTCTGCGCGCTGTTCTGCACGTGATTCCTCAAGGATTGCACGACGTGATACAACGATGTTGCCACGGCGGCGGTCCATTTTCAAAATCTGGAACGGCTGCTTCATGTTCATCAATGGGCCAGCGTCACGGACAGGGCGCACGTCAACTTGTGAGCCCGGCAAGAACGCAACCGCGCCGCCAAGATCAACTGTAAAGCCACCTTTAACACGGCCAAAGATTGCACCGTCAACGCGGGCATCATCAGCATATGCTTTTTCCAAGCGATCCCATGCTTCTTCGCGGCGCGCCATCTCGCGTGAAATAACCGCTTCGCCACGTGCGTTTTCTGCAGAACGAAGGAAGACTTCTACTTCGTCACCAACAGAAACTTCTGGTGCTTCACCTGGGTTTGCGAATTCTTTTAATTCAACGCGGCCTTCCATTTTATAGCCTACGTCGATAATGGCTTGTCCCGCTTCAATCGCGATAACTTTGCCTTTAACAACTGACCCCTCTTGAGGGGTGTCCATTTCGAAGCTTTCGTTCAATAACGCTTCGAATTCATCCATAGATACGTTTTGAGCCATGTGGTCTCAGTTTCCTTTTCATAACGTTTTTTCTGGCCGAGCGGTTGTCTCCGCCGGTCTTTAAACACTCATTGGTCATAAGGCAGAGCCACATTTTTCTAAAAACAAAAGGGCCGGAGGTGCCGACCCTGCTCTTTTTGATTCAATGTGACGTTGACCGCCCTTCGACGGCTTTGCCGATATACCGGTTTACATAAAATTGCAAGGGGGCATCAGGCTGACTTTTGTTGAACGATCCGATACGCCGCATCTATTGCATCCGCGATGGATAAATCCGACGTGTCTAACACGATCGCATCCTCTGCGGGTTTCATAGGTGCCGTATCCCGCGAGGCATCCCGCGCATCCCGATCTGCAACGTCCTGAGCCACCTGCTCAAAGGTCACATCATCGCCTCGAGCCACCAATTCATCGAAACGACGACGCGCACGTGCCTCTACACTGGCGGTGACGTAAATTTTAACTTCGGCTTGGGGGCAAATGACTGTGCCGATGTCGCGACCATCCAAAATCGCACCGCCTTCCATGCGGGCAAAAGATCTCTGAAACGACAAGAGCGCCTCACGAACCTCTGGAATCACAGCCACCTCTGAGGCTTTTTTCGCAACCTGAGCCGTGCGCAAATCTTCACGTTCAAGGTCGGCCGCGTTTAGTGACTGTGCCGCTGCGATTGGCTCATCTCCGTCTAGGTGACGTGCCCCAACTGCGCGGTACAAAAGACCTGTATCCAAATAGGCAAAGCCGGTTTTGTCTGCCAACGCTTTTGCGATGGTGCCCTTACCTGCGGCCGCAGGACCATCTAAAGCAACGGTAAATTGCATACAAACCTCGTCTTCTTTCCTACACACACTTTTTACGATAACGGCACATTATAGCTTAGGTTTAGCTATTGGACACCATGACATGCGCACCAAGCTCTTTCATCAGATCTTGGAAAATCGGGAATGACGTCGCAATAGGCGATCCATTATCTATCTTCACCGGCTTTTCTGCGCCAAATCCAAGGATTAGACAGGACATCGCGATGCGGTGATCCAGAAAGGTTTCACATGTACCGCCACCGGCAACACCGCCCATGCCACATCCCTCAACGATCCACCAATCATCGCCCTCTTCAACCGCGACACCGTTGGCACGCAGGCCCTTTGCCATCGCATCGATACGGTCACTTTCCTTCACGCGCAGCTCTTTGACACCGCGCATAACTGTTTTTCCTGTCGCATAGGCGGCCACAACAGACAGAATAGGGTATTCATCAATCATCGAGGCTGCACGTTCGGGGGGCACTTCGATGCCTTGCATGTTGGGGCTGAATTTTGCGCGCAAATCTGCAACTGGCTCGCCGCCCTCTTCGCGCATGTTTTCAAAGATCAACTCTGCACCCATCTCTTGTAGGGTATAGAACAGGCCGGCCCGTGTTGGGTTCAGGCCAATATTTGGCACTAAAACGTCTGAGCCTTCTGTGATCAACGCGGCACAGACGGGAAACGCGGCCGAGCTTGGATCACGGGGCACAATGATGGTTTGCGGTTTTAGCTCGGGCTGACCGGTCAAGGTAATGACACGCCCATCATCGGTATCCTCAACAGTCAATTCCGCACCAAAGCCCACCAACATGCGTTCTGTATGGTCGCGGGTCGCTTCTTTTTCGATCACGACAGTTTGGCCTGGCGCATTTAGCCCCGCCAAAAGAACCGCTGATTTTACCTGTGCCGAGGGAACCGGCACGGTATAGGTCACGGGAATAGGATCGGCCGCACCTAGAATTGTCATTGGCAAACGCCCGCCGGTACGCCCAAATGATTGCGCCCCGAACAAGGCCAAGGGATCCGTAACCCGCGCCATCGGACGGCTGTTTAGGCTTGCATCCCCTGTAAATGTCGCGGTGATTGGAGAGGTGGCCATTGATCCCATGATCAGACGAACCCCAGTACCCGAATTCCCGCAGTCTATCACAGTCTCAGGCTCGGCAAAGCCCCCAACGCCAACGCCGTCAATCGTCCATGATCCATCTTGGTGCTTTTCCACCGTCGCCCCAAAAGCGCGCATCGCTTTGGCGGTGTCCAACACGTCTTCGCCCTCTAACAGGCCTGTGACATGGGTTCGTCCAACGCTAAGCGCCCCTAAAATGATAGAGCGGTGCGAGATCGACTTGTCACCCGGCACATGCGCAGTTCCTTTTAAAGGACCACATTTGAAAGATGTCATAGGAAGAACAGAACCGTGTGCTGACATATAGGGCCACCCTTTTCATCAAATTTGCGCAAGTGATAGCGCAAGCATGTAACAGGGTCCATCTATGTTATGCGATTTTTTGCACCTTACTGGGAATTGTCGGACCGCCCTCACTTGCCCGCCGCAAAGCACCACGCATTTTGCGCATGACTTTGCGTCCCAATTTCCCCTCAATAATCACACGCGCGGGGCGCTGACCTTGGCAAAGATAGCTTTCGACCCAAAGACCGTTGGCCCGCACGATAGCGTGTATTGGCAAAACAATGTGGTAATAC
>JALRHZ010000167.1 GCA_023259435.1 Paracoccaceae bacterium
GGTGATGCGTACAGCACCAACAGGTACTGGTATCATCGCGGGTGGTCCGATGCGTGCGGTTTTCGAAATGCTTGGCGTACAGGACGTTGTTGCGAAATCAATTGGGTCACAAAACCCATACAACATGATCCGCGCAACATTGGACGGTCTGAAAAAAGAGGCGTCTCCACGTACAGTGGCGGCACGTCGTGGCAAAAAAGTTGCTGACATTCTTCGCAAAGAAGAAGCGCCAGCAACCGAAGCCGCAGAAGCGTAGGGAGATCTGAACAATGGCAAAAACAATCGTTGTCAAACAAATCGGCTCTCCGATCCGTCGCCCTGAAAAGCAGCGTCAAACATTGATCGGTCTTGGTCTGAACAAAATGCACAAGACACGTGAATTGGAAGACACACCTTCGATCCGCGGCATGGTCGCAAAGATCCCACATTTGGTTGAGATCATCGAAGAAAAAGAGTAGTAGCCTGTCATAAGTTACTATGATTTAATCCGCCCTTATTGGGCGGATTTTTTTTGAGTTTTTATATGGGATATACATTCTTTTTTGATGAAAGCGGCCAAGCTGGCATCGCTAAGATAAGAAGCGACACTGAAAGAGGGGCCTCTCCTTATATGGTTTTGGGCGGTGTTCTGATCAGGGATGACATGCTTGATGAAAGTAGATCAAAATTGAAGGTTATAGCCGATGAACTTGAGTTAAAGGACGGAATTCTGCATTGCGTAAACCTTAGTCACCCTAAAACAATATATGTGGCGGCCAAAGTTGCAAAGACGTTTGAAATGGTGGCTTTCGGGGTGATCTCAAAAAAATCTACTCTTGGTGGCTACAGAAGCAAAATCAACGTTAATCATGCTTTCTATTATAATAAATGCGTCCAATATATTTTAGAATGTGTTGGCCATTGGGCTGAGCTCAATGGCGTAACTGACATTAAAATAGTCTGTGAAAAAATTGAGGCACATGATTACGGTCGGCTCGGGCGATTTATTTCCGCGTGCAGAAAAAATCCGCAACATGATAGAACTAAGTTCCTTCGCAATATTGACCCCAGAATTACAGCCCTACCGAAGAGCGACGAATGCCTTCTCGGGCTAGCAGATTTGGTCGCTTATTCAGTGTATCAGAGCATCAATAAGACACCCAAGAATTATAATATCCCGGAATGGAGATACTTTTTCGAGTTAAGACAGTCGTTTTTTGGGTGCCCTCAAAATATGAAAATTTTGAATTTCGGCCTTAAGCCAATACACACAATAGAAGAAATAGATGTTGTAGACGACGTTATGAAGCTATTTTCGACTAGCCGGTCAAAAATGCAAAAAATCTAGCGTATTGCCAAACCAATCATCATCGTTTAAGGACGCCCAGTGCCCTTGGATGGGAACAAGAATCGTAATGCCGTGTTTGCCCCTTTTGTCGCTAAATCGGGGGGTAGTTCCGGCCAAAAGGAGAAGCGACATGAAATTGCATGAACTGCGCGATAATGAAGGCGCAACAAAAACCAAAAAACGTATCGGCCGTGGTCCTGGCTCTGGCAAGGGTAAAATGGGTGGCCGTGGTATCAAAGGTCAAAAATCTCGTTCCGGTGTTGCGATTGCCGGTTACGAAGGTGGCCAAATGCCATTGTACCAACGTCTTCCAAAGCGCGGCTTTAACAAGCCAAACGCCAAGAAGTACGCTGTTGTGAACCTTGGCCTAATCGAGAAATTCATCGCCGAAGGCAAGTTGGACGCCAAAGCAGAGATCAACGAAGATGCATTGGTTGCATCCGGTTTGGTGCGCCGCAAATTGGACGGTGTCCGCGTCCTCGCGAAAGGCGAAATTGCATCAAAAGTCACACTAAACGTCACTGGTGCGTCCAAGTCAGCTGTGGAAGCAGTTGAAAAAGCGGGCGGCACGTTGACAGTCAAAGCAGCGCCTGCTGCTGAATAAGTGGTTGTATGCGGCACATCGCCGTCTTACATAACGACTAGTTTTCCATTTTAACGTCGCCTGAGCACGGAAAACGCTCTTGGCGACGTTTTTCATATAAAGAGAGAGCCACATGGTATCTGCTGTCGAACAAATGGCTGCGAACACAAGCTGGGCCGCTTTGGGAAAAGCGACCGATTTGCGCAACCGTATTCTGTTTACCCTTGGTTTGTTAATCGTCTATCGTTTGGGGACCTTTATCCCTGTTCCTGGTATCGACGGAAATGCCCTACGTGAGTTTATGGCAGAGGTGCAAACCGGTATTGGCGGTATGCTGAGTATGTTCACCGGTGGTGCTTTGGGGCGTATGGGTATTTTCGCGCTTGGCATTATGCCCTATATTTCAGCGTCGATTATTGTTCAGCTTTTGACCTCAATGGTTCCTGCGCTGGAACAGTTGAAAAAAGAGGGCGAACAAGGGCGCAAAAAGATCAACCAATATACACGCTATGGCACCGTGGGTCTGGCAACGCTTCAGGCCTATGGTTTGGCGGTTTCGTTGCAAAACGGTGAATTGGTGTCGAACCCTGGCATGTTCTTTATCATGTCATGCGTCATCACTTTGGTCGGTGGCACGATGTTCCTGATGTGGCTGGGTGAGCAAATCACAGCACGCGGTATTGGGAATGGTATTTCTTTGATCATCTTTGTGGGGATCATCGCAGAAATACCCGCAGCTTTGGCAAACTTTTTCGCGTCTGGCCGGTCCGGTGCAATTAGCCCCGCAGTGATTGTTGGTGTGATCGTCATGGTTATCGCGACGATTGCATTCGTCGTCTTTATGGAGCGTGCCCTTCGTAAAATTGTCATTCAATACCCACGCCGCCAAGTTGGTATGAAAGTGATGGAAGGCCAGAATTCACACCTTCCAATCAAGGTGAACCCAGCGGGCGTTATCCCCGCGATCTTTGCCTCATCCTTGTTGTTGCTTCCGACAACCATCAGCACCTTCTCGGGCAGTTCGACTAACCCGATCATGCAAAATATCTTGTTGTATTTTGCACCCGGTCGTCCGCTTTACCTTGCGTTCTTTACGCTAATGATCGTCTTCTTTGCCTATTTCTACACATTCAACGTGTCCTTCAAACCTGAAGAAGTCGCCGACAATCTTAAAAACCAGAATGGTTTCGTCCCAGGGATCCGCCCTGGTCAAAAAACAGCCGAGCATATCGAATTTGTGTTAAACCGTGTTTTGGTAATTGGCTCTGCCTATCTTGCGGCTGTATGTTTGCTTCCGGAAATTCTGCGCGGTCAGATGAATATCCCCTTCTACTTTGGTGGGACTTCAGTTCTTATTGTTGTTTCGGTCACAATGGATACGATTCAACAAGTTCAATCTCACTTGCTTGCGCATCAGTATGAAAGTCTGATCCAGAAATCGCAGCTACGTGGGAAAAACAAGACACGGAAAAAGAGAGGACCCGTTCGTCGATGAATATTATTATTTTGGGACCACCCGGTGCCGGCAAAGGTACGCAGGCACAACACTTAGTTGAGACACGTAACATGGTGCAATTGTCCACAGGCGATATGCTGCGGGCGGCACGCACATCTGGCACAGAAATGGGCAAGATTGTCGCCGGCGTCATGGATCGAGGTGAGTTGGTTACAGATGAAATCGTAATTGGTTTGATCCGTGAGCAGCTTGAAAAAGGCTCAGAGGGTGGTTTCATTTTTGATGGGTTCCCACGGACATTGGCACAGGCTGATGCGTTGAATGCGTTGCTTGAGGAAAATAACATTGCTTTGGACGCGGTGATTTCTCTTGAAGTTGACGATGAGGTCTTGGTTCAGCGTGTGGTAAATCGCGCCAAAGAAGCCGTCGCAGCAGGCAAAGAAGCACGTGCAGATGACAACGAAGAAAGCATGCGCACGCGGTTGATGGAATACTACAAAAAGACATCTCCTTTGATTGGATACTATTATGCCAAGGGAAATCTTTCCGGCATTGATGGCCTGCAATCAATCGAAGCGGTACAGTCATCCTTGGCTGCTGTTTTGGATCGCTAATAGTTGGGTGGGGCGTATGCCCCCTTACTTTACATTCTTGGTCTTGACGATATGCCAAAATGTGAATAACTGGCAGTCTCGTTTAGAGAATCGAATTCGCGAATATTG
>JALRHZ010000168.1:0-3781 GCA_023259435.1 Paracoccaceae bacterium
GGTCCAGCCGTGGAAGACACGGTTCAAAACGCCTGTGCCGCGGGTATCTGTTAGGAATTCACCATGATAGCCGATCAACCCGCGCGAGGGCACATGGGCCACGATGCGGGTTTTGCCAACACCTGCAGGGCGCATTTCAACCAACTCGCCTTTGCGCGGACCTGTGATTTTTTCGATCACAGCACCGGAATAGTCGTCATCCACGTCGATTGTGGCTTCTTCAACCGGCTCTAGGCGTACGCCGTTTTCTTCGCGCATCAACACCTGTGGACGTGAAATCGAAAGCTCAAACCCTTCGCGGCGCATGTTTTCGATCAAAACGCCCATTTGTAGTTCCCCACGACCGGCAACTTCGAAGGCTTCGCCACCAGGGGTGTCTGTTACTTTGATCGCAACATTGCTTTCGGCTTCTTTCATCAACCGGTCACGGATCACGCGGCTTTGGACCTTTTTACCATCGCGGCCTGCCAAGGGGCTGTCGTTGATGCCAAAGGTCACTGTAATGGTTGGTGGGTCGATTGGCTGTGCTTCAAGGGGGGTATCCACGGCCAAGGCGCATAATGTATCCGATACGGTCGCCTTGGTCATGCCTGAGATCGACACAATATCGCCTGCAATGGCCTCGTCAATTTCTTGCATGTTCAAGCCACGGAACGCTTGAATTTTTGTTACGCGAAATTGTTCTATTTTTTGTCCAACGCGGCTGATCGCCTGAAGGGTTGAACCGACTTTTAGGGTGCCTGTTTCCACGCGGCCCGTCAAAATCCGGCCCAAGAACGGATCGGATCCCAATGTTGTGGCCAACATACGGAAATCGTCATCCTTTTTGGCCTGCTGTTTCGGGGCAGGGACGTGATTGACAATCAAGTCGAACAGGGCAGTCAAATCTTTGCGTGGACCGTCCAATTCATTATCGGCCCAGCCAGAACGGCCAGAGGCGTACATATGTGGAAAATCAAGCTGATCATCGTTTGCATCTAGGTTGGCAAACAAGTCAAAACATTCGTCCAAGGCGCGATCTGGTTCCGCATCTGGTTTGTCTACTTTGTTCAACACTACAATCGGGCGCAGACCCAAGGATAGCGCCTTTGATGTTACGAATTTTGTTTGAGGCATCGGGCCTTCGGCAGCGTCCACCAAGAGGACAACACCGTCTACCATGCTCAGGATGCGTTCAACTTCGGCACCGAAATCGGCGTGACCGGGGGTGTCAACGATGTTAATCCGCGTGTTTTTCCATTCAACGGATGTGGCCTTGGCCAAAATCGTAATCCCACGCTCGCGCTCTAGGTCGTTGCTGTCCATGGCGCGTTCTGCCACAGCTTGGTTGGCGCGGAAGGCACCGGATTGTTTCAAAAGTTCATCAACCAGAGTAGTTTTACCGTGGTCGACGTGTGCGATAATCGCAATATTGCGCAGGTCCATGCGTGGAAATTCCCAAGTTAGTTCTTGGGGACGCGGTAAAGGGGTTTATCGCAAAAGACCAGAGCTTAATGCGTCGCAGTCTTGGAAAACAGCTGAATTATGACAATTCCGATCAAAATAAGAGACATTCCAATAACTGCCGCGGCATCAAGTTTTTGCCCATACACAAGATAGGCCATGGCGGCGATCAAAATGATCCCTAGACCGGACCACATCGCATAGGCAATCCCAACGGGGATCGAACGCAAGGTATGCGACAGGAAATAAAATGCCGCGGCATAGCCAACCACAACAATCACCGAGGGCCAAAACCGTGTGAATTGTTCCGATGCATGCAGGGCCGTTGTGCCTATGGTTTCGGCGAGAACAGCAAGGAAAAGATAAGCGTATTTCAAACGACACCTCTGGCGATGTTGACCCCCTTAAGTGTGAACCAAGGGGGTCTAGATGCGCAAGATAATTCTACTGGTCTAGGCCGGAAGGTGAATTTTGAATTTCGACCGAATAGCTGCATCTGTTGCAGGGTCAAAATTCGCAGCTGATGGTTTGGACAGGATCTGTTCTTTCTTGGCAATTGCCTTTTTTATCAGATCGGGCTTGTCCAATTCGGCCCATTCTTTGGGCGAGGTCCGGTCTGCCAAAGCCGGATACAAATATTCCGTTTGCATCAGGCCCAAGGTTTGTTCGGACCCAAGGTAATGACCCGGCCCCTCAAGACAGGTCTTGCGAATAACCTCTAGGCTGACTGTATCTTCGGTGACTTCGATCCCGCGCACACAGCGCAGCGCTTGACCAATAAGATCATCCCCCAAAATCAGGCTTTCGAAACAAAACCCGAGCAATGAGGCATGCATGCCTGCCGCTTCATAGACCATGTTCAGACCAGACAGACCTGCCATCACATTTGAGGTGGCCTGTTCCCATCCGGCTTGCATATCAGGGAGTTTCGCATCCGCGATCCCTGCAGCGGCCCCACCGGGCAGGTTATAGAACTTGTGCATTTGTGAACAGCCTGCGGTCAACAGGGCCTGTTCGCCGCTGCCGCCCGACATTGCACCCGTACGCAGATCAGAGACAAAAGGCCATGTGCCAAAAATAGCTGGATGGCCCGGCTTTACCGCATGAACATAGACCAAGCCGGCCAAACATTCGGCCACAGCCTGAACAATAGCGCCTGCAATCGGTGCAGGGGCGGTCGCACCCGCTTGTCCTGCGCTCAATAGCAAAATTGGCATGCCGCCGTGAATACAGGCCTCCATGACTTCGCAGCTTTCGGTTGCGAATTTCATGGGAGGGACAACAAAACAGTTGGAATTGGATACAAACGGGCGTTCGCGCCATTTGTCTTCGCCGCCCGCAATCATGTGCAAAAGCTCAAACGCAGGCTTTACAAAGCTGGGCTCGGTAAAAGAGGTTCCGACGTGTTTGGTGGTACCTGAACAGCAGGCATAAATGGTGTTCAGGTCCATTTCCATGTTGTCCGTGATGTCGCGGCACACCATGGGACGTTGAACGAAATGGATATTGTCCAATTGGTTACAAATCCGTGCGGCATCGTGCAAATCTTGGACGGTGCTTTCGCGGTATTCGCGGCCCTCGACATCCACCATATGCACAGCGGCTCCGGCGGTGCCGTAATGCACACGGTGGCCTGACAGCTCTAGGTCGTTTTGACCATCGCGGCTAAACAAGGTGATTGAACGGTTTGCGTTTGCAATGGCGTCTTCGACCAAGGCGCGCGGAAACCGAATGCGTCCATCATCGCCTAAAATCGCGCCAGCGGCGGTCAAATATTTTATGCCACTTTCGGGCGCCTCGGATAGGCCGATGGTTTCAAGCGCATCTAAGGCGGCTTGGTGGATGCGCTCCATGCCTGCCTGCGTCAAGGGTTGAAAGGTGCCGCCTGACATGCCTGCGCGGACTGGGCGCAAATCCTGTGCAAGAGGAGCGGAGCGTGCTTCACGACGAGCGGAACGTCCGCCGGCGCGTCTTACTGTTTTGTTCATGATGTATGTCCGAAAAGTTCAAAAATAAGAGAATAGAGCGACCTTATTTTCAAGGGCGGCCCCGCGCAGCACGGCCTCGACACGCGCCGATCGTCACGCATACAAGCTGAATTTTTGAACAGTGTGACTGCATCTGCGCCCATCCTTTTGCGCAAACGATAATACGGTGCGACAGTCTGTCTGTCTTATTCGCGACGTCTGTCGTTTTTAGACTTAAAATTCTTTCGAATTATTGCACGTCACAGGTGTCTGAGCCGTATTTTGTGCGGCACGCTTGGACGGTGCAGGCGCGAATATGGCGATTGCGGAGATCCTCATTCGCATCATATTCCTCAAGATATTAGATCGGA
>JALRHZ010000168.1:3791-4067 GCA_023259435.1 Paracoccaceae bacterium
ATATTGGCGCAGCTCGCGCACTTCTTTCATCTCGGCAACACAGGTTTGGCGATTGCCCTCGGTTATGCATTCAGATTTTCCGGTTGGCTTTTCGACGGTCACGTATTCGTCAATCACCCGTACTTTTTGGTCAACTGGGATCTTTGCATACCATTGTTGGGCGCAAATTGAACGCTCTTGGCGGTATTGCTCGGATCCGCAAGCTGTTAGGCAAAAACATAGTACTGCGATCATCAAACCACGCATTGTCATATTCCTCGGTCGTTTCCCCACGTC
>JALRHZ010000169.1 GCA_023259435.1 Paracoccaceae bacterium
AACTGGCTGTAACGCAGAGGAAATTCCCCTTGCGATTCGTTGTGCCAATTTTCCTATTCGATTTGGCCCCACCTATGTGCAAGGTGTGAAACGGGGATAAGTTCCACGTCTCTTATATGTCACTTGGGCCTTGGCGGAAATCCACACGAATTCGCCGTAACGATACAACCCAAGCTTGACCTTGCAATTAATCGCAAAAGTTGTGAACCTACGCAAAATTATTTGTAAAACTGATTTGGATGCGCCTGTGGATTTTACAACAATTATACCTGTCCCTCTGTGGCTAGTTCTGGTCTCGGCCTTTTTCGGCGCCTTGGCCTATCTGATCCTCATACACGGGACCAAGCCGCTTGCTCCCAAAGACAGACACCCGCTTCAAACATTAAAAGCCGCGTTCAAGGCGAACTATGTGGGGTTCATCATTCTTGTGGCGCTTGTCGTGTTCGGCTTTGCCTTTCGGTTCTACCTTTTCGACGTTATCGTCGCGGTTCGTTCCATGGTTGGACTTCTGCGCGATGCCGCCGACATAGGGGCCGACACAGGGGTGGAGTCACAAGACGCAACCCTGCGCAACCTGTCCCACGCCAGCGCCCTATTGTTGGGTTCCTTGGTTGCGGTGGCGACCTTGGTCTTCACCTTGATCCGAATGTGGATCAACGAACGCACCACCACCGCCACCGAAGAAGGATTGATCACAGACCGCATCAATGCGGCGGTGGCAAGTCTGGGGGCGGAAAAAACTGTCAAAGATTTCGAAACAGAAAAAGAATACACCCGCCCCAATATCGAAGTCCGCGTAGGCGCAATTTTGGCGCTTGAGCGGATCGCGCGCATGAATGATAGCGTGCATGTGCAAATCATGGAAATCCTCTGCACCTATATCCGCGCCAATGCGCCTGTCCGTGCGAACGAACGAGACATGATGGCGATATTCGAAAAAAATTACAAGATTCCCAGCAGCATGTGGAAAGTGCGCCCAGATTTACATGTGTTTCAATCTAACCAAGCCGATCATAAACTGCCCGAGGCCCCAAAACCACCACGCGAGGATATTCAACTTGCCCTAACCGTCATTGGCCGACGCTCCGACCGGCAGATTGCGTTAGAGCCTGCGCAATTAATTGATCTGCGCAATACCCACTTGGTGAAAGCGGATTTGAGAAACGCGAGGCTTTCAAACGCACAGCTAAGCAACTCAAACATGCAAGGGGCAATCCTAACAGACGCGAAAATGAACGAGGCAATCCTAACAGACGCGAAAATGAACGGGGCAGTTTTAGCAAAAGCAGAAATGAATGGAGCAGACCTATCAAACGCAAAAATGAATAGTGCAAACTTATCAGGCGCGAAAATGAACAGTCCGGCAAACCTAAGAAATGCGGAACTGAACGAGGCAGTCCTAAGAAACGCGGAAATGATCGGAGCAATATTAACAAACGCGGAAATGATCGGAGCAGACTTGCGAGACGCACGAATGACGGGCGCGCACATCAATAACGCAAAAATGAAGGGGGCAGATTTAGCAAACACGAGACTACACGAGGTAATGCTCCCGAGCAACGTTCTCTGTGCGGCAAGAAACGTAAGAATGGCCTCTCTACGCGGCGCAAGTTTAAAAAATTATGGTCCTATTGATTTGATCTTAACCTCAAATCAATTGCAGGGCATATTTGCAGATGCTTCCGGTAGCCTATACAAAATATCAAATCGCCCCGCATTTTGGCCAACAGTGAAATTGGAGCACCTTGATTTCCGCAAAGAATGGAAAAAATGGCAAAAGTCACCCAAAACCTATCGCTTTGACCCAACACTCTATGGGGACAAATACACCGAGGATGTGGGCGATTAAACCCCCTACCCCTTTGCCCTATCTTGGGGCATAAAGCCGCCACTGATTCATATATAAAGGACGACAGACATGCATGATATTCGTGCCATTCGCGACAACCCCGCTGCTTTTGATGCCGCTCTTGCGCGGCGTGGGGTGATGTCGGCGTCGTCCGAGGTTTTGGCGCTTGATGAAAAGCGGCGTGCGGCGATTTTGGCCGCCGAGACGGCACAAGCCGAGCAAAACAAAGCGTCAAAAGAGGTCGGGGCCGCCAAAGGACGCGGCGATGAGGCCGAGTTTGAACGTCTGCGCGCGCTTGTGGCCGAGAAAAAGGCCGAAGTTGCGGCGATGACTGCCGAGGCCAAAGAGCTTGATGAGGCCTTGACCCGCGCGCTTGAACAGCTTCCAAATTTGCCGGATGCATCGATCCCAGATGGCGAAGATGAAAACGACAACGTGGAAATCCGCACATGGGGTGAGCCGAGACGTATCAACGATGCCAAAGAGCATTACGAATTGGCGGGTGTTCAGGCGGGCATGGATTTTGAAACAGCGGCGAAACTCTCGGGCGCGCGCTTTGTTTTGTTACGCGGCGGTGTGGCGCGTATTCACCGAGCCTTGGCGCAGTTTATGTTGGACACCCATGTGAATGAGCACGGGCTAGAGGAAACCATGACCCCCGTGTTGGTCCGCGATGAGGCGATGTATGGCACCGGCCAGTTGCCCAAGTTTTCCGAGGACAGCTATCAAACCACAAACGGGTGGTGGTTGATCCCCACCTCCGAGGTCACCCTAACCAACACGGTTGCGGGTGAAATCGTGAACGAGGCCGACCTGCCCCGCCGCATGACATCGCATACCCTATGTTTCCGTTCAGAGGCGGGATCGGCAGGAAAAGACACCGCAGGCATGTTGCGTCAGCACCAATTCGAAAAGGTCGAGATGGTGTCCATTGTGCATCCTGACACGTCCATGGACGAGCATGAGCGTATGACAGGCTGTGCCGAGGCGATTTTGCAAAAGCTTGGGCTTGCCTATCGTACGGTTGTGTTATGTACCGGAGATATGGGCTTTGGCGCGGTCAAGACACATGACATCGAGGTCTGGTTGCCCGGTCAGAACACCTATCGTGAGATTTCATCCGTCTCAACCTGTGGCGACTTTCAAGCGCGCCGCATGAACGCACGGTTCAAGCCCGCAGATGGCGGCAAGCCACAGTTTGTGCATACGCTAAATGGGTCCGGCCTTGCGGTTGGGCGGTGTTTGATTGCGGTGCTTGAAAACGGACAACAGGCCGACGGTTCGGTCGACCTGCCAGAGGTATTGCATCCTTATTTGGGCGGTAAAACGCGCCTAGGTGCGGATGGCACCTTGGTGTGATGGCAATACGGAGGGGAATGGGACCATGCGGTCCTGTTCCTCATCATACAGTTTGAGCTGATAACATTTCAACGCCTCTGTGAACCCAATCCTGACCGGTGTCACAAGGCCTTTATCCGTCAAAGTCTCGTGGCATTTTTTCAGGTTATAACAGGGGATATTGGCGTTCAGATGGTGAATGTCATGATAGCCGATATTCAAGGCCATAAAATCAAACAGCGGGCCAAAATCCAAAACCGAGCTGCCTTCAAGCGAGGCTTTTTCAAAGGTTAGATCAGGTTTGCGGCCCCAGTGGATGTCCTCGAAATTGTGCAAAACATAAGAGATAAAGGCCCCAATGGCGGTGGCCACGTATATCGCCGACAAAAGCGTGACAAGCGCCGGAACGCCGCCCACGGCATACAATATCCCAACATATCCAATCAACAGCGCATTATGGATAACCGTGTTCCATAATCCATGCGCCACCGCTTGGCGCGGAAATCGGCGTACCAGAACAAACAGGAAGAACGGACCGACAAACACCAAGGTTATGGGATGACGGTATAGCCGATATCCAAACCTGACCCACCACGGCGCGTTTGCGTATTCCGCAGTGGTCATTGTGTGGATTTCAAACGTCTCACGGTGATCTAAGTCACTGACATGCTGATGGTGCGCGTTGTGGATTGCGCCGGTCACCTGATGTGGCGCCAAGGTGAACACAGACAGCACGGTCCCCATCCAATCATGAAGATCGCGACGGGTGAAATAGGCTTTGTGCATACAGTC
>JALRHZ010000170.1 GCA_023259435.1 Paracoccaceae bacterium
GCACAACTGTGCGGTTTTCCTATGCCCGCAGCACACAAGACATGATCGAAGGGTTAGAGAGATTGCACAAATATATGTCAGACGAAGGGTATCGTTGATGAAGGTGTGGCGGTCTATCAGGCGCGCGGTCTATGCGGTGATCTGTGTTTGTGTTCTATTTGGGCACAGCACGCAGGCCCAGACCCTTGCCCGTGTGATCGCAGATCAATCCACCATCCAAGATCATATCTGGGGGCAGGTCAGCATTGAATTGGCACTTACAAAAGGTGTGCCCTATCGCATTTTCTTTCTCAATGGGCCGGATCGCTTGGTCATTGACTTTAACGAACTGCGCTTTGATGGGTTGACCGCGACAACATTGGGACAGGCCGAAGAGATACCCGCGTATCGGTTTGGCTCGATTGGGCCGGGATGGTCGCGGATGGTATTTGATCTATCCCGTCCCATGGAATTGGTGCGCGAAAACCTTGCGTTTGATCCACAACAGGGCCTTGCAAAATTAACGCTGAAACTACGCCCGTCTGAGCGCGAGGATTTTGATGCCGTTGCAGGTGTGCCTGACACATTGCGCGCAGAGCAGCGTCCAGAGCCATCTTTGACGTTAGGCCCGCCATCTGAGGGATTCGTTGTCTTTATCGACGCAGGACATGGTGGCATCGACCCTGGCGCCGTCGAAGGGGCACTTACAGAGGCCGAGTTGATGATGTCTTTGGCACGCCGATTGCGCGAGGAGTTTCGCAAATACGACGGCGTCTCGGTGGTCCTCAGCCGGTCTGATGATCACTTTGTCAGCTTAGAAGACCGGATTGCGCTTGCGCATGCGGCACAGGCCAATGTGTTTTTGTCCTTGCACGCCGATGCGGTGACCGAGGGGGTAGCCCGCGGGGCAACCGTTTATACCCTGTCTGAAAATGCCTCTGATGAGGCATCTGCCAAACTTGCGGAACGTCATCGGCGCGATGAAATATTGGCGGGAGTGGATTTGGGTCAAGCGGATGACGAAATCGCCAACGTTTTAATGGACATGGCGCGTCGCGACACAGGACCGAAATCGATTGCTTTGGCACAGGCCGTGATCGAGGCCTTGCGTGTTGGTATGGGCGATGTGAATTCTCGACCCCATCGAACAGCTGATTTTTCTGTTCTAAAATCCGCAAGCATTCCCTCTATTTTGATCGAGGCTGGCTTTTTGTCGACACGACAAGATCGCGAAAACTTGATGGATCCGGCGTGGCGATCCAAATTTGCGCAATCTGTTGCGCTGGGCGTGTTGACTTGGGCGGATCAAGACAAGCTTATCGCGCCCCTGCGTCGGCAATGAAAAGCAAAGCGCCGAATGGGGTTTTGACCTTCGTCATAGAGGCGCGTATACACATAAAAAACCTAGCGCGGGGTCCTTAGTTTGGTTCGGTTCGTACTTTCTATTTTCGGAGCAGTGTTCACCTTGGTGACAATGGGCATCATTGCGGCGGCTCTGACCATTGGTGCTGTGTTCTGGATTTATGGCCGCGATTTGCCAAGTCACGAGTCCCTTGCCCAATATAAACCCCCAACCATCAGCCGCATTTATTCAGGCGAAGGGCGCATCATCGACGAATTCGCGCGTGAGCGCCGTCTGTTCACGCCCGCCGAGGAAATCCCCGTTTTGATCAAAGAGGCCTTTATTTCGGCCGAAGATAAGAATTTTTACAAACATAGTGGCTATGACATGCGGGGTATCTTGTCGGCCGCTTATGATGCTGTGCGCAGCCGCGGGCAAAACGTGCGCGGTGCCTCGACGATCACGCAACAGGTGATGAAGAACTTTTTGCTAGACGGATCCCGTCGGGCCGAGCGGAAGATCAAAGAAATCATTCTGGCCACGCGCATCGAGGATACGCTGGACAAAGAGCAGATCCTTGAATTGTATTTGAATGAAATCTTTCTAGGGCAGAACTCTTATGGTGTGACGGCCGCCGCGCAAACCTATTTCAACAAGACCCTGTCCGAATTACAGCCCCATGAAGCTGCGTTTTTGGCCTCGCTGCCCAAAGCTCCCTCGGATTTTCATCCCGTACGCCGCAAGCAGCGCCTCTTGGATCGACGGAATTACGTTCTGCGTGAAATGTACCAAAACGGGTATATTTCACAGGATGTCATGGAAGAAGAACAAGCCAAGCCGTTGCTTTCGGTTCAAAATGGCGATTATGACAGCTTTAAATCGGCCTTGCCGCCGCGCGATTATTTTACCGATGAAATTCGTCGTCAGCTTAGCCGTGATTTCGGCGAAGAGGAATTCTTTACCGGTGGCATGACTGTGCGGGCTACGATTGATCCCGAAATGCAGAATTCTGCTGCGGTTGCCTTGCGTCGGGCGTTGGAATCTTATGATCGCGCCCAAGGCGTTTGGCGGGGCACGGGCGTTCGCCTCGATCCTGAGGACCTGACAGACGAGGCAAGCTGGCGTGCAGCTTTGGCCAATGCATCGATCCCACGTGATATTGACTTAAACGGGACATGGTATCCGGCTGTTGTTCTTAAAGAGGGAAATTCGGATGTGCGGATCGGGATTGAAGGCGTGGAAGACGATGAGGATGGTCATTGGATTACTGCCAAAGATGTCACCTGGGCGCGGAAACTATTGCCTGACGGGACATTGGGGCCTCAGGCCAAAGTTGCCAGTGATCTTGTCTCGGTCGGAGATGTAGTTCTGGTGCGCGCGATTACAAAAGACGAAGACAACAGCTTTGTCAGGTGGTCCCTACGACAGGTTGCAGATGTGCAAGGGGCTTTTGTCGCGATGGATGTGAATTCAGGGCGCGTTATTGCAATGCAGGGCGGTTTTTCCTACGAATCCTCCGTCTATAACCGCGCCACACAGGCCAATCGCCAACCTGGATCTAGCTTTAAACCGTTTGTCTATGCTTCGGCGTTGGACAGCGGCTATTCCCCTGCCACCATCGTCATCGACGCGCCGATTGAGATCAACACACCTGATGGGGTGTGGCGGCCCAAGAATGCCTCGAACCAGTTTTACGGACCCACACCGCTGCGGACAGGGATTGAACGCTCGCGGAACCTTATGACCATTCGATTGGCTCAAGAGGTGGGCATGGACACGATTGCGAAATATGCCGAAAAATTCGGTGTTTACAAAGATATGGGGCGGTATTTGGCCAACTCTTTGGGATCAGAGGAAACCACATTGTATCAAATGGTGGCGGCCTATGCGATGTTTGCAAATGGGGGCGAACGTGTTGAACCAACCTTGGTTGACCGTGTTCAAGATAGATATGGCAAAACAGTCTATCGTCACGACCCGCGCCAATGTTTGGATTGTGGGCTAGACCGGTTGCCCCAAGGCAATGCGCCGCGCATCTTCTCGCAACGCGAACGCGTCATGGACGCAATCACCGCCTATCAGCTTACCTCGATGATGCAAGGGGTCGTGGATCGTGGAACGGCAAGCAAATATGTTGATTTGGGCGTGCCCACCGCCGGCAAGACAGGGACCACCAATGATGCGCGTGACGTCTGGTTCGTCGGGTTTACCTCTAACATCGTCGCAGGGTGTTACATCGGGTTTGACTTGCCGCAACCTCTTGGGAAAGGGGCCAGTGGCGGGGGGACATGTGGTCCGGTGTTCCAAGAGTTTATGACGGAAGCAACACAGAAATTTGGTGGTGGTCCCTTTGAGGTGCCTCCTGGTGGTGTGTTCATCAAGATTGACCGCTTTACCGGGGATCGTTTGTCAGATGATGCACAGGGTGACAATGTTGTGTCCGAGTATTTCCGCGAAGGCGAAGAGCCGCTGTTTGGTGTGACCTTTGATGGCGGTTTTGCAATGGGAAGCGATTTTGAGCTGATCCTGCCCGAGAATAGTGTCGCCAAAGAGGTCATCACATCAACCGGTCGCAAAGCTGTCGTAGCACCCAAAGCAAGCTTTGGATCCCTTAGCTCAGGCGGTCTTTAT
>JALRHZ010000016.1:0-11696 GCA_023259435.1 Paracoccaceae bacterium
AACTGTGGCCATCGCTTCTTGGGTGATTTCTTCGGCAATCGCTTCTTCACAGCCGCTGCGCATGAGGAACGATTTTACCCGAGGGGCGAAATGATTGAACACATGTCGAAAAGCGCCTTCATCCTCTGAAGATGCGATCCGCTTTAAGCTGTCTACAAAGTCATCTGTGACGTAGGTATTATGATCTGTGTCCACGCCACACTTTCCTCGGGCCTTCCATACAGATCCCAAAGTACCAGAATTCCCCTCATAGTGCGAGGGCATAAGCTGCGTATGTGACGAATTCTCGAGTGTCATATCCCTAATACGCGCCAGATCGTAAACTGGATCACTTTTTGGGATAGTTTATTTATTCGCTCGCATAGAGCAGTGTTTCATTACATTGTGTTTTGAATAGACTTTTGAACGGAAGCAATCAAATCGTCCAAGCCAGAACATTGGATTCTGACAGAATCAGCGACTGAAACCATTCTTTGATTGATTTCTTTCGTTGTCTGATTTTGTGTTTTGACCGTGGTCGAGATTTGATGTGTCGCCGAGGTGACGTTTGCAAAGCTATCGCTTACACCTTCGACTGTCGCCCGCAGGTCATGGACCGCTCTTTGTATCTCGGAAACTTTAAGAGCGACGTCTTTTGCCCCCGCTTCGGTTCCCTCTGCCAGTTGCCGCACCTCGTCTGCAACAACGGTAAACCCTTTTCCGGCTTCACCTGCACGCGCTGCTTCGATGGCGGCGTTCACCGCAAGCAATTTGGTTTTATCCGCAATTTCCGTAATGATGTTCAAGAATGAACCAATTTCTTCAGAGGCTTGGGACACGTTTTGCATGGATGCTGCTGCTGTTTTGGCGCGATCAGCAGCAGCGCCGCTATAATCAGAGGCACTATCCACACTGTGGTTAATCTCGCCAAAACTAAGGTCCAATTCTCCGATCGCTTTGGCCGTGAAGTCAATGTCACCCTTTAGGCTTTGCATGGTTTGGCGAAAAATTTCGGATTGGTAGATGATCTGCGTAGCTTCTTGCTCTCGCGTTTCTTCTACGAAACTTTGAAAAGCCTCAATGCTGATTGCTAGGTCGTTTAAGATCGTTTTTTGGATTTTTCTGACGATTTCCAAAACCAATCGAGGCGCGCGCGGGTGACGGCGCATTGCGGCCTCAAAAACAGCATCCATCAAAACCTGATAGCCTGTTCCGAACTTTGCTGGGTCCAGACCAATTTTTGCGTGCGCCTCAACAATTCTGTCCATGCGCTCGAAATATTGTGAATTGAAGCCGTTATCAAACGTATTTCCCCAATGGGCTTTTTGCAATTTCTTGAGACGATCTATGTTTTGTCCACTAAGAAAGGGGGCTGTGTCCTCATCTTGCGCAATAACATCATAGAACGCGATAAGAGCATCATCGACGATGCTTTCGATATCTTTCCACACAACGGGTTGGGGTTTGAAAAACATTTAGGTGCTTGCTTTCTATAGGAGGAAATTTTTATGTAATTGACGCGCGTATACTCTCGACAAGTTTGTCGAGACCGCTGACTTGTTCGCGCACGGACTGTGAGATGTTGGTCATGCGAGAGCTAATTTCGCTCGCCGAATTGCTTTGCTCCTTCACAGTGGAAGAAATTTCGTCGGTCGAGGATTTTACCTTTGCAAAACTGTCTTGCACGCCTTCGATATTTGGTTTCAGCATCGCAACGGCACGTTGGATTTCTTCAACTTTGCGGGCCACGTCTGTTGCGCCAGACTCGGTTCCTTCGGCAAGTTGGCGCACCTCGTCTGCAACGACAGTAAACCCTTTGCCGGCTTCGCCTGCGCGGGCCGCTTCGATGGCGGCGTTCACGGCAAGCAATTTTGTTTTGTCAGCAATTTCAGTAATAATGCTTAGGAAAGATCCGATTTCTTCCGCAGCACGCGCTACTTCATTCATCGTTTCAGATGCAGAGTTCGCGCGTGTCGCAGCATCCGAACTAAATCGTGATGCGTTATTTACGCTAGAATTTATTTGTCCAAAGCTTGAGTCTAATTGCTGTGAAGCAGAGGCCGAGGCTTCGATGTCTTGTTGCAGGGACTGCATGCTGGATTGAAATTGGTTCGCATAAGACAGAGTGACCTCGGCATCCGTTTCGCGAAGCGTCTCTGCATGGCCTATTGACGCTTCGACGATGATACTTAGATCGCTCATCACAAGGTCTTGGATACGGGTAACGATATCAATTACTCGTCTTGGGTTTCGAGGATATGTAGCCTTTGCTGCATCAGAAACAGCATTTAAAATTTCGTGGTAGCCTTTGGAAAACAGACCCGGACTTAGGCCAATTCGGGAATGGGCACGAACAATGCGATCCATTCGCTCAAAGTAATCGTTTGACAGGCCATTTTCGAAAGTATCGGACCAATGAAGTAGCTGTACTTTTTTGAGTTTTTCAATGCTATGTCCATCAACGATGGCCGCCATTTCTTCGTGTTCCTGAACGAAATTATAAAATCGTTCTAGCGCCACCAGAATTACTGGCTCTAGTTCAGACCATGTTTCCACAGAATGAGATTTTAAAAACATTTTTTTGCCCTTTTTCCGTTCGTAATCGGTTAAACGGCAAAAATGGGGCCAACTCTTAGGGTGGGTTCGAAAAAAATGTGGTTGTGAAACGTGTGCTAGGATGACGGATCAAAGCACACGTTTTCAGTATTCAGTTATTCACTGACAAGTGCCAGGTGTTGTGCGATATCTCCAATGCGCGACAGCCAGTCATTTACGATCTCACTGTCATGCGGGGCGGCCTGTACGCCTGCGGCAAGCTTTTTGTCCATAACCGCTTCTATGGCAAACGAGACTGGCAAGGATACAAGACGGGCCATAGCCGTATATTCATTGTCGCCCCACGCGTCTAACACATACGTTTTGTGCCACTTTGTAACACCGGCTTGTTCTGCTTTTAGGCTGACGCACAACACGACGCGATCGGGCTCGCCGGGGGCATAGGAATTCTCTTTCCAAAACCCATCTGCCATTTCATGCAATCGCGCCTCGCCTTCTGGGCCGGCCAAGGTTTCAATCTCACGGAACACCGGCGTCCACGCCTCGGTCCATCCATTCAGGCGTAGGGTTCCACGCACAAAGGTGTTTACGTTCCAATTAGGATCAAAATCGTATTGCGCCATAAACGGAAGGCTATCGCGGTTTGGATAAACCTCAAACGCTTCGGGCTCTGGAAGAGGGGCTGTATAGCTTGAAATCGCATCCCAAGGCCGCGCAACGTCAAATTCTTTGAAATCTTTTATGGACTTTGACGGCGACTTAAGCGCGCGAAGAACACCGACTGGTGACCAGCTAAACTTATAACGGAACGGGTTTGGGATTTTTGGAATTCCACCGCAATATGAGATAAAGCTTAGCTCATTTTCAGGGTCAAATGCGGATGAGTTACGGTAGAGGTCAACGATATGGTGCGCCATGAGATGGTCAATCCCCGGATCAAGGCCAACTTCGTTAACCACACAAACGCCTGCTTGCTTTGCCATGTCGTCCAAGGCTCGCATTTCAGGCGCAATATAGGATGAGCTCACAAAGTGCGCGCCTTTTTCAATGGCCATCGTGGCCAATTGCACATGCATGTCACCGGGCAACATCGACACGATCACATCACCCGCTTGTGTTCGATCACTCAACACATCAAAGTCGAATTCCGATATGTCCTGCGTGAGATCGCCAACCGCCTCTTGGGCTTTGGCAATGGTTCTGTTCCAAACATGAACCGCGTGGCCGTTTTGGATCAAGCGACGCAAGCCTGGAATTGCGGACAATCCTGTTCCACACCAATGTATCGTCATGTGAATGCCTCCTTAAATGTGGCGTTTAAATTCTGAATGTGCACGCCCCCAAACACCTTTGTTTAGATCGTTCAGCTCTAAAAGATGCGGGAGCAACTGTTCCGCGAAGTCGTATGAACTTTCAAGCGGGAGCAGTGATGGCAGGTTATCAATGGCCATAATATCCAGGGTCGGATTTTCTGCGACGCGCGTCACCGGTGCGGACCAAGTTGTCGCTGAGGTGTACAAAGGAATTGGATTATAATCGCTATCCGGATCACAGGCGATATCCCCGATAGCCGTTAACTTTCTCTCTGCGCTTAAACTATCTTTGCCAACAAAGACGGGCGTTCCGGGGCGCGCAAGGATACAGTTCAAAAACAGATCATGTTCAAGGATTTCAGGGAATGGTCCACCCGATTGTGTTTCATTGATGTCCCATTTGGTCACGTCAATTCCAAGCGCATCACACAGATCCGCAGCGCCGGTTCCGACACGCCCCAAGGCGCCGATCACAATCGCGTTCGGCGCTTTATACCCTTTCACGTCTTGCCTTAGGTCCTCAATAAGCGCGTCTTTGTTTGGATAAGATGACATCGACGGACAGATCGCGCCGGCCTGCGCAGCGGCCCAAGCGCGCACGGTCACAGCCGCACCGGCGAAGCCCGCCCAATAGCCAAAGGCCGCAACACGCCGTCCGTTGTCATCCACTAGATATTCAAGATCGTACAACGTGCCACCACCGGCCTTGAACCGATCCAAAAGCGTGCGGCCCGAGAATTGCCCTTTGTAAGCGTGTCCAAACATGATGTGCCGATGTGTCAAAGGCGTGCCATCCTCTGGAAGTTCTTTTAGGCCAAACACGATGGCGTCTGCAGGTGCTGTGGGCCAAGAGTTCTCAGCCGCGATCTCGCATCCTGCAACCTGATAGGACTGTGTCGGAATGATACGCGAGCGGCTTTCTTCAACGGTGACGCGATATCCTGCATCTAACAGAACCTTGGCACCTTCGGGTGTTATCCCGACCCGATCTTCGTTGTCCCTTTGCTCTGCGCGCACCCAGATATGTGTCATGTCGGCTCCTCCGTTGCATAGGCGTAGGGATCAATAAAACGTCCGCATGTCAAGACGCTGAGGATGTTCAAGGTGGGGCGTGGCGTTCATTTGCGTCATAAACCATTCGCCATGCATATAGTTGATCTTGGTGACGCCTGTATTGACCCCCGCCAAAAGGCAGTTGATCATATTGCGTTGATCCAAGTTTAACACATGTCCCAACGCCATGGCGATAATGCCGCCCGAGGTCACAACGGTGACATGGGGCCCAACGTGCCGCCATTCTTCAAGCTGCTCTTTTACGCGGCTCTCATAGGTTTCATAAGGCTCGGGCGCGTCTTTGATCTCTCCGTTTTGCCAGCGCGCAAAGGTTTCATAAAAGTGATCGGTAAACGTGATCCCTTCATTTGGAAAAGGTGTTCCAAATTGTTCATTCATCTGTTGTGACAGCGTGTAATATTCGATTTCGTTTACACGCGCATCACGGGTCACAGGGGTGTCAGCGGAAAGATCAAGAAGCCTTTGCGTGTCCTTTTGTCTGCGCAATGTACCAGTAAAGACATGATCGGCCGTATGTGATACGAATTTCAGATGTTGGCCCAAAAGCTCGGCCTGTGTGCGACCCAGCGGGCTAAGGTTGTCATAGCCGTCTTCGGTCTTCGCAGAAGAATTTGCCTGCCCATGCCGGATGAATGTTATTTCTGTCATTGCGCGTTCCTCTTTTGTTCGAATTAGCCCAGGCAAAGTCTTCATTCAAGCCTGCACTCTGGAAAAAACATTTCCAATCAGAAACACGGTGTGGCGCAAAACCTCGACCTCATGTCGTGATTGAATGGCCTTGTATGCCTGCGACATGGTGTAACCATCGCGACGCATGAGGAGGCTTGTCATGGCGGATACTGTTAAATTTATTCTGGATGGACAAGAGGTCGAGGCCGAACGCGGTATGACCATTTGGGAAGTGGCCAACGGTCGCGGATTGAAGATTCCTCATCTCTGCCACAAACCCGCGCCAGGATACCGTCCTGATGGCAATTGCCGTGCCTGTATGGTTGAAATCGAAGGTGAGCGCACTTTGGCAGCCTCGTGTATTCGCGAACCCAGCGAGGGGATGGTGGTGAATACCGACAATGCGCGTGTCACCGCGTCCCGTAAGATGGTCATGGAAATGCTGATTGCGGATCAACCCGAACGCGATGTTGCACATGATAAATCAAGCCACCTGTGGGATATGGCCGATCTGAACGGGGTAAGCGAAAGCCGGCTTCCCACGTTAGAGGCCGATCGTATTCCTTTGTTGGATGACAGCCACGTGGCGATGCGCGTGAACTTGGACGCTTGTATTCAATGTGGCCTTTGTGTGCGCGCCTGTCGCGAAGTGCAGGTCAATGATGTGATTGGGATGTCGGGTCGTGGGCATGATGCCTATCCAACTTTTGATTTTGCCGACCCAATGGGCGAAAGCACCTGTGTCGCCTGTGGCGAATGTGTCCAAGCCTGCCCAACAGGTGCGTTGATGCCAGCCACGGTTTTGGATGCCGACCAAGTGGGCGATAGCGCCGATTATGATGAAGAAGTCGAAAGCGTTTGTCCGTTCTGTGGTGTTGGCTGTCAAGTCAGCCTTAAGGTCAAGGATGGCAAGGTGAAATTCGTAGAAGGCATTAACGGCCCCGCAAACGAAGGACGCCTGTGTGTAAAAGGCCGCTTTGGATTTGATTACATCCACCACGATCACCGCCTGACCAAGCCCTTGATCCGTCGCGAAGACGCGCCTGCCAAAGGGTTGAATGTTGATCCTGCGAATTGGCAAGATGTGTTCCGCGAAGCGACGTGGGATGAGGCGCTTGATTTTGCGGCCAAGGGTCTTGTGGATCTAAAAACCGAAAAAGGCGGAGCATCTGTTGCCGGATTTGGATCCGCAAAATGTACAAACGAAGAAGCTTATTTGTTCCAGAAATTCATTCGCCAAGGGTTTGGTCATAACAACGTGGATCATTGTACACGTCTGTGCCACGCCTCGTCTGTGTCTGCGTTGTTGGAAAACGTCGGATCCGGCGCTGTAACGGCGACATTTAACGAGATCGAGAATGCAGATGTGGCGATTGTGATTGGGGCCAATCCAACGGAAAACCACCCAGTTGCTGCAACCTACTTCAAACAGTTCACAAAGCGTGGGGGCAAGTTGATTATCCTTGATCCACGTGGGACGGCGATGAAGCGGCATGCGGAACATATGCTGCAATTCCGCCCCGGTGCGGATGTGTCTTTGCTGAACGCAATGATGCACGTGATTGTGGAGGAAGGCCTATACGATCAGGCCTATATCGACCAGTTCACGGAAAACTGGGAGGCGGAAAAAGCGCATTTGGCGGATTTCTCGCCTGAGGCCATGCAAGAGATCTGTGGAATTCCAGCAGATGATATTCGTGCCGCCGCACGGACCTTTGCCAACGGCAAAGCGGGTATGATTTTCTGGGGAATGGGTGTGAGCCAGCACATTCACGGAACGGACAATTCACGGTGTTTGATCGCTTTGGCGTTGATGACTGGAAACGTTGGAAAACCAGGTGCGGGTCTGCATCCATTGCGTGGACAAAACAACGTACAAGGCGCGTCGGATGCCGGCCTTATTCCGATGTTCTTGCCGGATTATCAGACGGTGACGGATGACGGTGTGCGCTCTGCGTTTACGGATGTGTGGCAATCGGGTGATTTCTCGAATGAGAAAGGTTTGACCGTGACCGAGATCATGGATGCGGTGCATGATGGTAAGATCCATGGCATGTACATCTTGGGTGAAAACCCTGCGATGTCTGATCCTGATGTGGAACATGCCCGCGATGCCTTGGCCAAGCTGTCTCATCTTGTTGTGCAAGATATCTTTTTGACCGAAACCGCAAACTATGCTGATGTGATCCTTCCAGCCTCGGCCTTTGCCGAGAAATCGGGCACGGTGACGAATACCAACCGCCAAGTGCAGATGGGCCGCCCTGCAGTGCCACCCCCTGGCGAGGCCAAAGAAGATTGGTGGATCGAGGTCGAGTTGGCGAAACGGTGTGGATTGAACTGGTCCTATGAGACCCCTGCAGATGTGTTTGCTGAGATGAAATTGAACATGAAGTCTTTGAACAACATCACATGGGATCGTTTGATGGGCGAAAATGCAGTGACCTATCCGTCGCTGTCCCCAGAGGATCCGGGCCAGCCAATTGTGTTTGGCGATGGGTTCCCACGCGCCGAGGGTCGTGCGCGCTTTGCGCCTGCGTCCGTGATTGCCCCTGACGAAGTGCCAGACACTGAGTATCCCATGGTTCTAACCACTGGACGACAATTGGAGCATTGGCATACCGGGTCCATGACACGCCGGTCCGCAGTATTGGACGCGGTTGAGCCCGAGGCGAATTGTTCACTGCATCCAAAAACCCTGCGTGCGCTGGGCGTTGAGGCCGGTGGATATGTTCGGTTGACGACGAAGCGTGGATCGGTTGTAGCGCTTGCGCGGGCGGATCGTGCTGTGGCGGAAAATATGGTGTTCTTGCCGTTTGCCTATGTTGAAGCGGCTGCGAATATCCTGACCAACCCCGCATTGGATCCATATGGAAAGATCCCTGAATTTAAGTTCAGCGCCGTTCGTGTTGAAGCGGTATCCGCATCAGAAATCGCCGCAGAATAAACGGTGCGCGCCATTCGGCGCGCGCTTTGTTTTTTTGGCCTCCGGCGGGAGTATTTTGGGCAAAAAGAAAGACAGAACAGTTTAATAGCCTGCTGTTCTGTCAACCAAATGCAGTAGTTTCTGGCCTGTTGCACATCTGTAGATATTGTCTGCGATGACTTGAGCCGCCGTTGAGGGGCGGGTCTCGGAGGCGATGTGTGGGGTCACTGTTATTTTGGGATGGCTCCAGAACGGGTGATCTTTTGGTAGCGGCTCGGTGCGGAAGACATCAAGTGTTGCGTGATGAAGATGGTCCCGATCAAGCGCCGCAATCAACGCATCGTCATCAATAAGAGGACCGCGGCCAGGGTTAATGACGACAGCGCCTTGGGCTAATTTGTTCAGCGTTGAGGCGTTTAAGACGTTATTGGTTTGGGGGGTATCTGGCAGCAGGAGCACAACCATATGGGCCCCTGATAGGGCCGCGTCGAGGCCGTCTTGGCCCACATAGCAATCTATTGTGTCCATTACTTTTGGGCGCCTGCTCCATCCCCGAACTTGGAAGCCAATGGACTTAAGAGCTGAGGCGCAGGCAGAGCCGAGTGCCCCCATGCCTAAGATTGTAACAATGCGATCGCTTGACAGAGGAGGAACTAACCCAGCGCGCCAGTCGCCGTCTTGGGCCGTAATCCACAAATCTACGTTGAGATGATGACGCATGACATGACCTGTCACCCAATCCACCATACCTTGGGTCAGCCCGTGATCGACCATACGGCACAGAGGTTGCGTGAGAGTTTCATTATTGACGACGCTTTCCACTCCCGCCCAGAGGTTTAGAACCGCTTTGCATTTTGTATAGGGCGTAAAGTCTTGGACATCACTGTTTGGTGCATACACAATATAATCTACGTCCTCGGGAGGTGCTTTAGTGGATAATGAATACGATAATCCATACCCATCCAGCGCCCGCCTTAGGTGAGGTTCATAGGCCGACCATCGGTCAGTGTGAGAAGCAAACAAGATATTGAGTGTCATCGTATTCCTTTTGGTCGGTGAATATGCGCTGATTGAACCAAGCCAAAGCCGAGCATCAGGATGAGCATTGCAGACCCTCCATAGCTGACCAAAGGCAGAGGAACGCCGACAACAGGTGCAAGCCCCATGACCATCGACATATTGACGGCAAAAAACAAGAAAAAGGTCGTCATAATTCCCATAATCATGAGCGATGAAAACCTATCTTTGTTCCGTAAGGCTGCGGCAATCCCAAAGGCGATGATGAGCAGGTAAATTACCAACAGGCTTGCAGCACCAATAAAGCCAAACTCTTCGGCTAAGGTGGTGAAAATAAAATCTGTGTGCTTTTCGGGTAGAAAATTCAGCCGTGATTGGGTGCCTTGCATAAAGCCACGCCCTGTCCAGCCACCTGAGCCAAGCGCAATTTTGGACTGAGTGATATGATACCCCGCGCCAAGGGGGTCTTGCGAAGGATCAAGGAAGGTATCGATACGGCGATATTGGTAATCCTGAAGAAGTTGCCATGCAGTTCCACGGCTTTGAAAAATCGCGACCAAGGTAGAAATGCCCGCGAAAATGACGGTTGCAAAATATCCCCAGTGCACGCCGGCCAAGAACATGACAACGGCGCCGGCAATTAGCAAAAGCAGTGCCGTTCCCAAGTCGGGCTGTTGGATTACAAACGCGGTTGGCAAGATGATGATCAAGATAGGAACAAGAACCCAAAGGGGACGGGACACTTTGTTCAATGGCAACCAGTCGTAATAGGCTGCGAGTAGGACAACCAATGAAATTTTTGCAAGCTCAGAAGGTTGGAGACGCATAAACCCTAGGTCAATCCAGCGCTGTGCGCCCATGCCTGTTGTTCCCATGATTTCGACAGCCGCCAACAAGGCGAGAGACGCAAGATACCCAAGGCCAGATAAGTTGCGCCATATCCAAATGGGGACCAAACCAATCGCGATCATTACAAACATCCCAAGTGCGAAGCGTTTGATTTGTGGCTCTGCCCAAGGTGAAAATGATCCCCCTGCCACAGAATACAGCATCACAAAGCCGATACTGGCGGCAGCAGTAATCAATAGGATCAAAGCCCAATTAAAGTATAAAAACTTTTGCAGGCCGGTGGGAATTGATTGAACGCGGTACTCTAAATAGCTCATGCGCGGCTCTTTGTGAAAGCAGAGACATCCGGCATCAAAGCACTTAATCTGGCTTGTTGCTCTGCTATCATCTCGCGGTCTTTGGTTGGATAGGCTTCAAGAGGCGGAGCGCCGCCGAAAACAGCCTGTAATGTAATGTCACGTGCAATCGGGGCCGCAACAGCCGAGCCGCCTCCGCCATGCTCAACTACCACAGCAACGGCAACCTTTGGATCCTCGAATGGGGCAAAATTCACGAATAACGCGTGGTCTCGCTTGTTCCAGGGGAGATCTTCGTTTTTGACCACCCCTGATCTGCGTTCTGCGGCCGAAATGTTACGAGACTGAGCCGTGCCTGTCTTGCCTGCCATGCGTGCATTTTCTGCGATGATCCGCGATGCGTAGGCTGTGCCGCGTCTGTTGTTACTAACTTCGAACATCGCGTTTCGCACATACGTCAGGTTTCGCTCGGCGATGGGGAGATCCGGCACGTCCAAAGGAGATTGATCTTGTCCATCGATTGACTTGACCAAGAGAGGCTGTAAGGCTTTTCCCGTTGCCAAGCGTGCGGTCATCACAGCCAATTGCAGAGGTGATGTCAGGACAAAGCCCTGACCGATTGCGGCATTCACTGTATCGCCAACAACCCACTCTTGGCCACGCGCCGCGGCCTTCCAGTCTTTGTCAGGCATGATACCCGCCGTGATGGCCGACATCGGAATGTCGTGTCGAACGCCAAGGCCCAGCATGCGACCGACCTCTGCGATTTTTTCGATACCGACCTGAAGAGCAAGCTCATAATAGTATACGTCGCAGCTTTCGCGCAAAGAGGCTTCAAAGTCCATCTTGCCATGGCCTCCAGATTTCCAACAATGGAAATCACGGTCGGACACTTTAAGTTTCCCCAGACATGTAATCGTTTCTTGGGGATCAATCACGCCTGCCTCTAGGGCGGCCAATGCGGTGACCATTTTAAAGGTTGAACCGGGTGGATAAGCATCTTGGACAGTCTTAGAGGCA
>JALRHZ010000016.1:11706-26885 GCA_023259435.1 Paracoccaceae bacterium
GATGATCGTTGTCACGCAGTTCGCCATAGTCAGAAAATGAAATGCCGCGTACGAATTTATTCGGGTCATAACTCGGAGAGGAGGCAATGGCCAAAACCTCGCCATTTGTGCAGTCCATAACGACAGCCGAGGCACTTTCTTGGCCGAGACGCGCATGAATATACGCCTGAAGTGATGTATCAATCGTTGTCTGTAACTTAGCGCCGGGTGTCCCTTCGCGGCGATCCAATTCGCGCATGACACGGCCCACGGCATTCACCTCGACACGTTTGGTACCTGCGCGGCCGCGCAATGTATCTTCGTACTTTGATTCAATTCCGACTTTCCCAATCTGAAAGCGTGGAATTTTCAGCAATGGATCGGCAACTTCGCGACGCTCTAGGTCACGTTCACTTACTGGACCTACGTATCCCACGACATGCGCGAACATGTCTTGGAATGGGTATTTGCGGGATAGACCGACTTCGGGTGTCACGCCTGGCAATGCGGGCGCATTCACCGCGACCCGAGAGAGTTCTTCCCAAGTGACGCGATTGGCAACTGTCACAGGAAGAAAAGGCGCGCTGCGATTGATTTCACCGATGACACGGCTGATGTCATCTTCTGTGAGTGCGATAAGTTGGGCAAGCTGTCGTAACACCGCCTCAACATCGCCTGCGTCTTCTTTTACGATGGTAATGCGATAGCTTGGTTCGTTTTCTGCGATGATCACGCCGTTACGATCCAAGATCTCGCCTCGGGCAGGTGGGATTAACCGCACGTTTATGCGATTTTCGTCGGCCAACAGTCGAAATTGATCGGCTTGCTCGACCTGTAGTTGCCGCATCCGAAGGCCAAGCACCCCCATAAAGCCAAGCTGCAAACCTCCTACAATCAGAGTTCTCCGATTGATATTGCGCCAACTTTGAGTGTTCTCTAAAGGCCCGCGTTTCATCCGCGCCCCCGCATTAAAGCATCCAATTCCGTTATGCTAAGACGCCGAATACCTAGGATACGGACGACAAACACAACAATGACTGGGTAAAAGATGAGCGTGCCAACCACTTGTGTCAAGTGAAGCGACAAAGGAACTTGCGGCAACAAGGCAAGGGTCGAAACCAAACGGATTGCGAGGATAATCCCCACATAGGCCATGGCGACCTCGATCCATTCAAGTGACGGGGTGACCTCGTCTCCTTTTGTGGCAAGTTGCCCAAGAATGCCTGCCGCAATCACCACGCAAGATGATTTTAATCCGGGCGGCAAGAATAACAAAAGGTCGATGATAAAAAATACCAAAGCAATGAGCCACAAAGGTAAGTAATCAGGACGACGCGTCGAGATCGCAAGTGCAAGTGCAACAAGAACATCAGGCGGTGCAATCGTGCGCGGCGTAAAGTTCAAAGGGAGGAGATTCACAACCACAATTGCGGCGGCTATGATGACAAAGCCAAAACGGAATACCCATAGCCTTAGGTCATTCGTCTCATTCATCTAAGGCGTCCTGATTGGGCAGGGGGGGCTGAGACGGGGCAATCAACGTCCCTGTGCCGTCCACTTGGGGAACGCCATAGTCACGCAAAATGCGAAGGAATTCTAATCGTTCATAATCAGCGGCCAAGCGCACGCGCAAGCGCCCCCTAGGATCAAGTGCCAACTGTCCGAGCAATAGACCTGCAGGTAACAATCCCCCTTCGCCCGATGTCACGATACGGTCACCAGGTCGTACCAAGTCGGGGTTTTCTACGAAATCTACAGGTGGGGCGATGGTGCTGTCGCCCGAGACAATGGCGCGTTGTCCTGACGGTTGGATGAGGACAGGGATACGGCTTGCATTGTCTGTCAGGAGTACAACACGCGATGTCTTTTCCCCGACACCGGAAATGCGACCAACAAGTCCAAGACCGTCCATCGCGGCCCATCCATCTTGGATGCCATCACGTTTGCCGACGTTCACAAGAACAGACTCGCGAAATGGCGATCCGCTATCTGCCAAAACGACACCCGAAATTTTGGTCAATTCGGGATCAAGCCTCATTTTGTTCAGGTCCAGAAGACGAGCGTTTTCCTGTTCAAGCTGAAGGGCGGCTTCTTTCCAACTTTTCATTGTCTGCAATTCACGCCGCAATTCTTGGTTTTGCTCGTAAATGGCTTGGTAGCTTCGAAAATCACGGGCAATATTGATCACGCCCGTAACGGGGGCCATGGCCCATTCCATGTTGGGAACAATGGCATCGGTTACGGCCGTTCTAAACCGTTCGACCCGCGGGCTATCGATGCGCCAAATAATGAAGGTGGCAATCAAAAATAGAATAATGATCAGCGAAAGCAGACGGGCCAATGGGCCCGTAAAATTGTGTTTATCTTGACCAGAAAGTGCCAATACTCACCGTGTTTTAGCTGTCGTAATCAATCGCGTGCCGCAATTGTTTTTCGTATTCAAGAGCTTTGCCCGTGCCTAAGGCGACACAATTTAGTGCTTCATCAGAGATTGCCACGGCCAAGCCAGTTTGTTCGCGCAATGCAAGGTCCAATTCCCCTAGCAATGCACCGCCGCCTGTCAACATAACGCCTCGGTCGACGATATCGGCCGCCAGATCCGGTGGTGTTGCCTCAAGGGCCGTCATAACTGCTTCGCAGATTTGTGTGACAGGCTCGCTTAGAGCTTCTGCCACCTGAGCTTGTGTGATTTCTGTTTCTTTCGGAATGCCGTTCAACAAATCACGACCGCGGATCAACATCGAGGCTCCACGACCGTCGTCGGGCATGCGTGCGGTCCCAATGGAAGTTTTGATCCGCTCTGCGGTGCTTTCCCCAACCAATAGGTTTTGCTGACGGCGGAGGTAGTTGATAATTGCCTCGTCCATGCGGTCACCGCCGACCCGAACCGAGCGCGCATATACGATGTCACCCAACGACAGAACGGCGACTTCTGTGGTCCCGCCACCAATATCCACAACCATGTTACCTGTCGGGTCAGTGATGGGCATGCCGGCGCCGATTGCTGCGGCGATAGGCTCGGCAATCAAACCTGCCTTGCGTGCGCCAGCCGATAAAACCGACTGACGGATCGCACGTTTCTCAACAGGGGTCGCGCCATGAGGGACGCAGACAATGATCTTTGGCTTTGAGAACGTGGTGCGTTTGTGAACTTTGCGAATAAAATGTTTGATCATTTCTTCAGCAACGTCAAAGTCCGCAATAACACCTTCGCGCATGGGGCGAATGGCTTCGATGCTGCCCGGGGTCCGGCCCAACATAAGCTTTGCATCTTCCCCAACGGCCAAGACTTTCTTAACGCCATCTTTCACATGATACGCGACAACGGATGGTTCGGATAGGATAACACCTTTGCCCTTAACATAGACAAGGGTGTTGGCCGTGCCCAAGTCTATTGCCATATCCTGTGAAAAGATCCCCATAAGTGTGCCCAGCCCCATAAATCGTCGCCTTTAAGTTTTCTGAATGATTCGAATTTGCTTATGCTAATCGCGTTATATTGATCAGGCTGCGCAGGGGAAAGAAGAAAGCGCCATTTCTGTTAATTCGGACAAGTTTCCGCCGGAAAATTCTTGGAAAAACCTATGTTCTGTTCTCTGTCGGGTAATTATTCGCCATTTGAAGAGGGAGAGGTCGTATTTTCGTCTTCTTTGGTCGACTAGAGTCTGCGATTTCCTGCGTGCGTGATAAATAACGGGTCAAACTGGAATGAGGGAGTCGTCCGAGAATGCAAACCCATGTCAAAGCTTTAGTCGTCGGAGGCGGTGCCGTAGGTGCCTCAATCGCGTATCACCTAGCCAAGGCCGGCTGGAAAGATGTTATGTTGTTGGAACGTGATGAATTGACGTCTGGGTCCACATGGCACGCGGCCGGATTGTTGCCCCTGTTCAATATGTCTTATGCAACAACTCATATTCATAAGTATTCAGTCGATTTTTATAAGACGCTTGAGGAAGAAACCGGCCTGAATGCGGGCTTCTCGGTTGTGGGTAACTTGCGTATGGCGCAGACCCAAGAGCGTATGGATGAATACATGCTCTATGCCTCAACCGCCGAGACCTGCGGGGTTCCATACGAGTGGATGACACCGGCGCAGATCAAAGACCGGTTCCCATTGGTGCGTACCGAAGATTTGAAGGGCGCAATTTATCATCCGACTGACGGCTATATCAACCCTGCCGATGTGACGATGGCGATGGCAAAAGGTGCGCGTCAACGTGGCGTGATCATCGAACGTAAATGGCAGGTTGATGGCTATGAGTGGACAGGCCGCGAGTGGAAAGTCACTTGCACAAAGATGGTCGAACAGGGGGGTAACCTTGTTCCATCCGAAGAGCAGACCGTTATCACAGCCGAGCATGTGGTCACCGCGACCGGAAACCATGCACAGCGCACCGCAAAGCTGTTGGGTATCAAAATTCCAGCAATTCCAGTGGAGCACCAGTTTATCGTAACCGAGCCTGATCCGGCACTTGTGGAATGGCGCAAGAACAACCCAGAGCACCCTGTTTTGCGCGATGCTGATGCCAAATGGTATGTCCGCGAAGAGCGTGGCGGCTGGATCCTTGGCCCGTATGAGCGGAATGCGCCTGCGCGGTTTGAATTCGGTGTGCCCGATAGCTTCCGCGCCGATTTGTTCCCTCTCGATCTAGAGCGGATCGAAGAGGAATACATGTCCATGATCCATCGTATTCCATCTTCTGAGGAAGTGGGTCTTAAAGACGATTTCAACGGACCGATTTGCTATACACCGGACGGAAACCCACTTGTTGGTCCTGCACCTGGTTTACGGAATATGTGGTTGGCCGAAGGGTTCTCATTCGGGATCACAGCCGCCGGTGGTACAGGCTATTACATGGCTCAAATGATGGTTGAGGGCGAAGCCGAGATTGACATGGCCTCGCTTGATCCAAAACGCTATGGGTCTTGGATGACGACCGAATATGGCGCGCGCAAGAACGAAGAAGCCTATGAGCACGTCTATATCTTGCACCACCCTGATGAAGAGCGTGAAGCCGCACGTCCATTGCGCACAGCGCCAGCGTATGAGCGTCAAAAAGCGCGGGGTGCACAGTTTGGCTGTGTGAACGGGTTTGAACGTCCTAACTATTTCGGGCCACTTGATGCACCAGAAAATTTTGACCATGACGCGCGCAGCTTCCGCCGTGGCGGGTGGTGGCAATATGCCGTCGACGAGGCCAAAGCAATTCGTGAAGGCGTGGGCGTGGTGGATGCCTCGGCCTTTACCAAACACATCGTCAAAGGGCCAGGCGCGACGCAATTCCTTGATTGGTTCACCTGTAACAAACTGCCAAAAGTGGGTCGCATCAACTTGACCTATGCGCTGACCGAGGCGGGCACAACACGCACAGAATACACAATCGTGCGTTTGGCCGAGCATGAGTATTACCTTGTGTCTGCTGGTGCATGGACGGATTATGACGCCGATTACCTGCGCAAATGTGCCGAAGATAAAGCCGAAGAGTTCGGCTATATCGAAATTCAAAACGTCACGACGCAATGGGGTGTGTTTGCCATCGCAGGGCCAAAATCACGCGATGTCCTGAAAGAGATCATCAAAGATGCCGATCCTGAAACGGCCCTTTCAAACAAGCGCTTCCCATGGCTGTCTGCGCGTCAAATTGAATTGGGTATGTGCCCCGTCAATGCGATCCGCGTTGCCTATACGGGCGAGCTTGGCTGGGAATTGCATCACCCGATTGAAATGCAAAACTACCTCTTTGATCTCTTGGAAAAAGCAGGTGAAAAGCATGGCATGAAATGGGTTGGGGCACGGGCGCAAAACTGGTTGCGTCAAGAAAAATCTTATCGTGCCTTCGGCAATGAATTGGGCCGCGATGCGAACCCGCTTGAGGCGGATCTGCCGCGCTTTGTGGATCTCTCCAAGGAGTTCTTGGGCAAAGAAGCAATGGAGAAAACCGGCGTACGTGTGAAATGCTGTACGTTGCTTATCGATGGGCCTGCGGATGCTGATCCATGGGGCCGCGAAGCACTTTATACCGAAGACGGCACCCGCGTTGGTCGTTTGACATCAGGCGGATATTCAGTGGCCTTTGAGAAAGCCATTGGTATGGGATATGTCACACCAGAGCTGGCGGTTGAGGGCACCAAGCTGAAAGTCAAGATCATGAATGAGCTGTGGGACGCAGTTGTCACCTGCGACAGCCCATATGATCCAAAGAACGAAGTGATCCGCAAAGACGGCTAAGGAAAAATGCCTTTAGACGTCACACAAAAACCCGTGCGTAAGCGCGGGTTTTTTTATTTTGAATTTTAGCGACGGAATTCTTTTCGCCACACGTTTAATGTATATGAAAAATTGAATATAAGGAAAACATACATGAAACGTTTTGCATCTTTGACAGCCGGACTGGCACTTTTGGGGACACTTGCAGTGGCCGAGGGTGTTCCTGGTCAACACTTTGTTGAAAATTGGGATTTGAACGGTGATGGAACAGTCACGCAAGAAGAAGCAACAGAACGTCGTGGCGATGTTTTTCTAAGTTTCGATGGTGATGAAGACGGATTTTTGAACGCCGAAGAATATGACAATTTTGATGAAGCGCGTCGTTTGGATATGGAAAACAATGGCAATGAGGCAGGTCACAAAAAGGGATCAATGAAATCTGTTCAACAGGGTATGACGCGTGAATTTAATGACGCGGACAAGGATGGCCGCGTGTCTCGCCAAGAGTTTCTCGATGCTGTGCCCGCTTGGATTGCGATGATTGACAAAAATGGCGACGGGGCCATATCTCGGGATGATTTTGGCAAAGGGAATTAAATCTGTGCCGTGCGGGATTGGGTGATGATCCAATCCCGCGTTTGTTTTGCATCCTGAGACAGCGCACGCCCCTTGGACCACACAAGGTAAAAGCCCGCACCAGTTGCCCAACTCCAATCTCGACGGGCGGCCAAGAGGCCGGATGCAAGTAATCGATCCGTGACGTGTTCCCATCCAAATGCAAAACCCTCGCCTGCCATTGCCGCCTGGAGGACAAGGGCATAGTCATTGAGACGCAAGCCGCCTTTGGTTTCGATAAAGTTGATGTCGAATGCGCGAAAGTAATCGGTCCATGTGGGGCGCTCGCGAATGGGCTCTTCTAGGTGGATCAGAGGTTGATGGGGCAGGTTTGCAATATTGCGCAATTGAACTGCCGTTGCCATAACTTGGGGCGATGCAATTGGAAAAATGACTTCGGCTGCGATCAGCGCACTTTCACATCCGGGCCAGTGTCCATGTCCGCGTCGAATTGCGAGGCTAATCCCCTCGGCATCAATGTCTGGTTCCCGATCCGATGTCTGTAATCTTACGTCGATTTCTGGATAGCGTATATGAAAATCCGACAATCGCGGTACCATCCAATAATTGGCAAAAGCCGTGGAAGTGGACAGCGTTACATATTCCCGTGATCTTTGCCCACTTATGGACCTTGCGCTTTGGAGTATGCGGTCAAACCCTGCGGTAACGTCCGCATATAGCTTTTCTCCTGATTTCGTTAAGTGAATTGCGCGATGTTGCCGGACAAACAGGGGGGTTCCAAGAGACGTCTCAAGCTGTTTGATCGCGGCGCTTATGGCGGGTTGAGATACGTTTAGCTCGCGCGCGGCTTGGGTAAAGGACAGGCTGCGAGCAGCTGCTTCGAAGACCAACAAATGGCGCGGCGAACTGATGAGTTTCCATAAATCTTGCATAATTTCAAATTATCCAAAACATTATATTTTTCAACCGTCACAATTCAAAAGAATTGTCCTAGGCTGTGTCAAATTTTAAGGGATACATCCATGGCACGTCGATCACGAGCATCAAAATCACGCGTAGTTGCAACTGCGGCGCCCTATATTCAACGTAATTTGCCGTTCTTTGACCCGCTGGACGAAGAGACACTTCTCAAACTTGAGGCGCAGGTTGATTGGATCATTCAGGACATCGGGATTGCCTTTCGCGATGATCCGGTTGCTTTGGATATTTGGCGGAACGCGGGGGCCAAAGTTGACGGTGATATCGTGCGCGCACCGGCGGACTGGATCAGAGATCTCTGTGCCAAAGCGCCAAGCGAATTCACCCAATTGGCCCGCAACCCAGAAAAATCTGTTGTTATCGGTGGCAATAACCAAGTATTCGCCCCTATCTATGGCGCTCCTTTTGTCCGAGATGTCGAGCGCGGACGGCGGTATGGAGATATGGCGTCCTTTGAGGATTTGCTAAAGCTTTCTTATATGCACCCAAATTTGCACCATACCGGCTTGGTTATTTGCGAACCCTGTGACATCCCCGTGAGCAAGCGGCATTTGGACATGGTTTATGCCCATATGACATTGTCGGATAAGCCGCATTTGGGAGCAATCACAGAAATGAGTCGCGCCCAAGACAGCGTTGACATGGCCGAAATTCTGCATGGCCGAGACGTGATGGACAACAACTGTGTCATCATGGGCAATGTGAACACCAACTCGCCGCTCTTGGTGGATAAGGTCGTGACCGAAGCCATCCGCGTTTATTGTGGTCGGGGCCAAGGCATTGTTGTGGTGCCCTTTATCCTGTCAGGCGCGATGGGGCCTGTTTCAACGGCGGCCTCGGTGACCCAAGCGATGTCCGAGGCAATGATGTGCTGTGCCTTTGCGCAATTGGTGCATGAAGGTGCGCCTTTTGTCTTGGGTAATTTCCTGTCGTCTATGTCTTTGAAATCTGGGGCGCCGACATTTGGAATGCCAGAACCTGTGATGTCCAACTATGCGATTGGACAAATGGCGCGGCGCGTCGGTCTTCCTTTGCGCTGCGGTGGCTCATTAACCGCGTCCAAAATTGAGGATGCACAAGCGGCCTATGAAAGTGCCGATAGCATGCATTCCACGATGTTGGCCGGTGCACATTTTGTGCTGCACTCTGCGGGTTGGATGGAGGGTGGCCTCTGCACAGGATACGAAAAATTGATCATGGATGCCGATCGTTTGGGCGGGTATCAAAAAGTTTTGTCTTTGGGGTTGGACACTTCGGATGAGGCCTTGGCAAAAGACGCATATCAAGAGGTTGCCCCCGGCGGGCATTTCTTGGGATCTGCGCATACGATGCGCAATTATCAAACCGCGTTTTATGAGCCTGCGCTGAGCGACAGTGAAAATGTCGAAAGCTGGGAAGAGGGGGGTGCCAAAGACATGAGGCAACGGGCCTTTGAGAAATGGAATGATATGTTGGCGCGGTATGAAAAGCCCGCCATAGATCCAGCCATTGAAGAAGAACTGCAGGCCTATGTTGCGCGACGCAAGGCTGAAATCCCCGATGCTTGGTATTGAGGCGGCGGGATTTGAGTATTTTGATATCAAAGAAGATATAGAGGGAGGTGAAGATGCCTGAGGTACATAAAGAAGAGAATGCGGGAGAAAAGACGCTTCCGTCCCATGCGAAGGTCGTGGTGATCGGCGGCGGTGTGGTTGGATGTTCGATCCTGTTTCACCTTGCCAAGTTTGGGTGGAAAGATGCTGTGTTGCTGGAACGCGACGAATTGACGTCAGGGTCAAGTTGGCATGCCGCGGGTCAAATTCATACGATTTCTTCTGATCCGAATATTAGCAGGCTTCAGGGCTATACGATCGATTTGTACAAAGAGATTGAAGAGACATCGGGACATTCTGTTGGGCTTCATATGACGGGGGGGTTTTACCTTGCCTCAAATAAGACCTGGTATGATTACCTAAAGCGCGAGAGGTCAAAGGCGCGGTATATGGGGCTAAATCAAGAATTTATTAGCCCAAAAGAGGTGGCTGAGCGACATCCCCTTATTGATCCAAAACATTATCACGCGGCCTTGTGGGATGATCAGGACGGTGATTTGGATCCGTCCGGCGCGACCTATGCGTTTGCGAAATCCGCACGTGTTCACGGTGCGAAGTATTTTACACATACCCCCGTCACTGCGACGACACAGCGCGCGGATGGCTCTTGGGATGTGACCACGCCGCGTGGTGTGATTAATGCAGAGCATATCGTCAACTGTGGTGGACTATGGGCGCGCGAAGTGGGTCATATGCAGGGGATTAATATTCCTGTCCAGCCGATGGAGCATCATTACCTGATCACGGAACGTATCGACGAGGTGGCGAATTTTGGGTCACGTTTGCCTTGTGGAATTGACTATGAGGCCAATATTTACTTTCGGCAAGAGCGTGAAGGGATGTTACTTGGCACCTATGAGCCTGTTGGCACCCCTTGGAAAGTTGAGGGCACACCATGGACTTTTGGTCACGAGCTTTTACCGCCGAATTTGGACAATATCGCAGATCGTTTGGAATTGGCTTTTGATCGGGTTCCGGCGCTGGGCGAGGCAGGGATCAAAGATGCCATCAATGGTCCGTTCACATTTGGACCTGATGGCAATCCGATGATTGGCCCTGTGCCCGGCATGAAGAATTATTGGTGTGCCGTGGGCGTGATGGCAGGGTTCTGTCAAGGTGGCGGTGTTGGCCTGACAATGGCCGAATGGATGATTGATGGTGAGCCATCGATTGACGTCTGGGCAATGGATGTGGCGCGGTTTGGGGATTGGGCCACACCCGATTGGGGAACGGTGAAATCAACCGAAAACTATGAACGTCGTTTTGTCATGACCTTCCCCAACGAAACCTTGCCCAAAGGTCGTCTGCAAAAAACAACGGCACTCTACGATCGTCTCGTGGCCAAAGGGGCTCGGATGGGACAAGGCTTTGGTCTTGAAAACGCGCTCTGGTTTGCCGATAGCCCAGAGGACGCGCATGAAGAACCCACCTTTGAGCGTAACCGCAGCCATGACTATGTCGCGCGAGAAGTAGCGGCGGTGCGTACCGCTGTTGGTGGTATCGAGATCGCCAACTTTGCAAAACATGAAGTCAAAGGCGCAGGCGCGCGGGCCTATCTAGATCGCCTTCTTGCTGGCTATGTCCCAAAACCAGGTCGCCTCACCCTAACCCCGATGTTGACACCAAAGGGCAAATTATACGGGGATCTTACGGTGGCTTGTCTGAACGAAGAGCATTTTATGCTGTTCGGTTCTGGCGCAATGCAAGAGGCTCATCGCCGGTGGTTTGAAAAGGACCTGCCAGAGGATGTGACCTATGCCAATGTCTCGGATACATGGCACGGGATTGCCCTATCTGGCCCGAAGTCCCGAGACTTGTTGCAAAAGATAACGCGTGAGGATGTGGGTCCAGAGGCGTTCAAATTCCGTGATCTTCGGCAAACCTATGTGGGGGGCGTGCCTGTTATTCTGAACCGGATAAGCTTTTCTGGCGAGTTAGGCTATGAAATTTACTGCCAACCTCAGTACCTTATTAAACTCTCCGAGGCCATTGAAGAGGCGGGGGCCAATCTTGGATACCGCTGGTATGGGGCACGTGCCTTGATGTCGATGCGCCTTGAAAAAGGGTGGGGCGTGTGGACCTTGGATTTCCGTCCAGATTTCAACGCGGTTGAAAGTGGAATGGACGCCTTTATCAACTGGAACAAGGATTTTGTTGGCAAAGAGGCCACACAAACATTCCGCGACCAAGGGGTGGCTCGAAAACTTGTGACTTTGACCATTGACGTGGATGGTATTGACGTCTCAAACGACGAGGCGATCTTGGCGGATGGAATGACCGTTGGATACGTAAGTTCGGGTGGATATGCCCACCATGTGGGTCGGTCCATGGCAATGGGATATGTGGGCATCGATCACGCCAAAGCAGGCACCAAATTGCAGGTGGAAATTTTAGGTGAGCTCTATGACGCCGAAGTCTTGGGCGCACCGATTTACGATGCCAACGGCGCCAATATGCGGGCCTAAAATCACCTAGACTTCCGCGCCGAGGCCGTATCGGCGCGGAAGTCAAACCATCGTATTTGGTGACATGCCAAATCTGTGCCGCCAGACATAAAGACATCACAAAATCGATGCGTTTATGCAAAACCTTACCTTGTAATTGGGCGCGGAAAATCTAGGATAGATCGTATTTTCAGGATGCATTAAATGGAAAACTATGCCACGATCAATATTTGGAACTTTTCAAAACAAACATCCCCAAATCTTTACCTTGCTCGTTGCGTGCTGTCTGGCCTGCGTTGTTTTCTTTGACCAAATCACAGGGGACCAAAAAATTGACGTTGTGTACCCGCTTTTCGCCGCGGCCCTTGCCCTTTTGATGTCTGATGTCATTGAAACCGCACTGATCCAACGGGCGACGGTCACCACTAGGAAAAGCATATGGTTTTGGATCTATGCGTTTTACATGGGTTATATTTGGGCGGTGTTCATGATCATTGGACAATGGAACGAGATGGATAATCCCAACGTGCAAATGTTAAAATATATCATCGGGGGCCTAGCGTTTGGTTTCCTTATGTCGGCGTCTGTGAAAGGTGATATCTATGTCAACAAAGATCACTATGACCTGACGCGCCCTATCAACAAAATCCAGATGATGTGGCCCTTCATCTTATTCGGTCTTGCCGTGGCACACCTAATTGCTGGTCCGGTTTCGCATGGTGATACGCTTTTCATATATAACCTTGTCCTTTTTGGCGGCCTGTCGCCTTTGTATGTGCGACCCAGAGGGAAGGGATTGTTGCTAGGTTGGACGAAATTTTTGGGATTTCTCATTATAATTGGAATCTTATTGGTGAATAGATTGTCGTATAACTCGTAAATTAATCTTTCTCTTAAATGCGCTTTCTTTTTGCCAAAAATACTCAATAAATACTCTGGGGGTCTGGGGGCAACGCCCCCAGCGCGTGCTCATCTCACAAATCAATTGATTGACCCGACGCAGCCATCCGATTAGACCCCGCCTTAAACGTATGAGGGCACCATGGGACGCAAACGCAAAGGCGATAAGATCGACGGATGGTTGATTGTAGACAAACCCGCGGGGGTGACCTCCACCGCTGTCGTTAACAAAGTCAAATGGGCGCTCAATGCGCAAAAAGCAGGGCACGCAGGCACGCTTGATCCTGAGGCCACAGGCGTTTTGGCTGTTGCATTGGGCGAGGCCACAAAAACAGTTCCCTACCTTATGGAAGCGCTCAAAGCCTATACCTTTACCGTCACGCTGGGTGCGGCCACCAATACAGATGATACCGAAGGCGAGGTAACTGCAACTTCGGATCTGCGCCCCACCGATGATGAAATCAAAGCGGCCTTGGGCCAGTTTGTCGGCGATATTCAACAAATTCCGCCAAAGTTTTCTGCCGTGAAAATCGACGGGCAACGCGCCTATAAACTCTCTCGCGATGGCGAAGATGTTGAAATCGAAGCGCGTCCCCTTTGGGTCGAAGAGCTTGTGATGCTTGATCGCCCCGATGTCGATCACGTCGAGCTGGAATTGGTCTGTGGCAAAGGCGGATATGTGCGCTCTATTGCACGTGATCTAGGACAGGCCTTGGGCTGTTTGGGCCATGTAAAAACCCTACGTCGGGTTTGGTCCGGTCCCTTTGAAGTCGAACAGGCCATTGCCTTTCAGACCGTCGATCAACTGGCCAAGGATCCCGCGCTTTTGGATTATGTCCTGCCTTTAGAGGCCGCCCTAGAAGAGATCCCCGAAATCCCCGTTCAGGCCGAAGGCGCCGCACGGCTTCGCAATGGAAATCCGGCCTCTGTTATTTCAGACCTCGACTATGGCGACGAATGCTGGGCTTCTTTTGATGGTCAGGCTGTTGCTATTGGGATGTTTAAGGCAGGTCATATTCATCCGGCGCGGGTTATCGTCCGCGAAGAAACATAATGACCGCTCTGATCACGCGTGAGTTCCAAAAAGGGGACGCGGCCTCGGTTGCTGTCTATTCTGCGTGCGAAAAGTATCGCTATAGCCTTACGCGTGTTTGGGATGATGCAGGGGGGCGTGTCCATTTCATTATGCTCAACCCCTCAACAGCTACGGAATTTCAGAATGATCCGACCGTCGAACGTTGCGAACGCCGCGCGCGAGCTTTGGGGTATGGCGCGTTTCGTGTGACCAATATTTTTGCGTGGCGCGATACTGATCCAAAGGCCATGCGCGCCGCACCTGATCCTGTCGGGCCGCAAAACGATGTGGCGATCCTCGAGGGATGCGAGTGGGCCGATGCGATTGTCGCCGCATGGGGAAGCCATGGTGACCATCTCGGCCGTGGCAAAGTCGTGCGTGATCTCTTGGCCCAGCAGGCCAAGCCAATTTCACATTTGGGGTTGACCAAAGCAGGTCATCCAAAACACCCTTTGTATATCGGCTATGCGGTGCAACCAACACGTTGGAAACTCTGAGATGAATGATGAGCTACAAAAGACCCGCGAGACGCTTGAGCGTCTCGAGCAACATGCATTTTTCCGCGCACACGGGTCCGTTTGGCGTATGCTTGGATATAATTTCTTGCGCGGATTAGCCTTTGGCCTTGGGTCGGTTTTGGGGGCCACGTTGCTGGTCTATCTTGTGATCCAAATGTTGGCACAGATTGAATTTATTCCGATTATCGGGGAATGGACCGCCCAGTTGATCAATCAAATCGAAACCAGACGTTAACCAAATTCCCACTCTCCGCTTGTCGCACGGACAACAAAACAGCATCCTAAGGATGGGTGAATGTATGGGGTGAATTGGTATGCTACTGGCGGGAATACTTGGTCTATTGATGTTTGGCGGTTTGGCTGTCTTGCCAGAGTTTCTTGAACCTGCAGATGTGCCAGACGAGGATTTCGAGGATGAGGACATTCTTGACCAAGAACCCGACGACCCGATCCCGCCAGAGGCTGTGCGCGTCTCTTCAGGCAGTACCGCCTCAGATATCCTTTGGGGATCACATCTAGATGATGCTTTGTCCGGATTAGACACCGATGATCAAATCGCCGGTGCTGATGGGGACGACACGCTCTTTGGTAGAGACGGACAGGATGCGGTGTGGGGCGACGCTGGTCATGACGAAATTTCAGGCGGGCAGGGCGCAGATGTGTTACACGGAAATACTGGCGATGACACTGTCTCGGGGGGGGGCGGAAACGACGAAATGTTTGGGGGCCCGGGCGAGGATGTCGTGATAGGAGATGGCGGGGACGATGCTATTTCAGGGGGAACAGGCGCGGATTATCTAAACGGGGGTCAGGGCAATGACCGTCTGCATGGCGATCAGGGCGATGACACCCTAACAGGTGGAACAGGCCAAGATGTCCTTTTCGGAGGTGCGGGCAATGATGTCTTAT